>JADFUW010000017.1 GCA_015222205.1 Chloroflexota bacterium | reverse complement strand
GGTCCCGAGGGGTCCTTGCAGGCGCCGTCCCAGTCAGGACAGCAGTAGTCCAGCTCAACGGTGTGCCATACCGGCACCCCCTCGCAGCAGTCCCACGGAATGGGGTCGCCTTCTAGAGGTCCGGAGACGTTCTCCCAGTCAATATAGCGACCGACCATTGCCTTGCAGGAGTCGGCATCACCGTAAACGGCAATGCTGGCCAAGAGCGGGTCGCCCGATGGACCACAGCGCCAGCTTAGCGAGTCATCCTCAACCATGACCACCACGCCCACGGTCGCCTCACTGACCGTCTGGTAAGCATCGACGTAGAGATAGAGGTTCCGGGCTCCCGGGTCACTGCCGTCGTAGTCGGCGGGCAGGGCAAAGCCCATCATCCGCAGGCCGTATTCGCACCACAGCTCCACACCGTTATCGGTGATTTGGACGGCGGTGGAGAAGTCAGCCTCGTCGTTCCAGGTGCCGCCGCTCTCCCATATTCCTGACTGGAGATAGGGGAGGGGGTCACCACCGGGGTTAACATCAAGAGCGGTGCTCATAAACAGGATGGAGACGTCAAGGTCAAAGTTGGGGGAGAAGTCAACGGCGACGACACAGTCGGAGAACTCAGGGTCAAGCAGACCGTTATCAACAATGCCGCTGTCCCAGCCGTCGTAGAATGAGGTGTCTTCCCAGTTGCCGCTGAGCCAGGTACCAGCTTCCAGCCGGAAGATAGTGCCGGCGTTGGCACCAGTAAAGCAGGCACCGTCATCGGCAAAACCGGCGATGGCTATGTTGTGAATGTCATCCATCTCCGGGGAGACGGCGACATCGTAAATCCTCTCCATCGTGGTGCCGTTGGTAGTATCTGCCATATCGCCGGCGTAGGTAAACTCGCCAGCGCCATCCTGAGAGGCGACCACCGCTGGTGCCCCGTTGTAGTCAGGATAGTTGCCGAAGAAATAGCTGGTAAGGTCGTAGTCACAGGGCGGCAGGTAGATGCCACCAGCCACTACCAGCCAGTCCTCGTCGTCCGGTGCTACATCAACACCGCCATACATGAACTGGAAGAAGGGACCGGGCAGGTTGTTTGCCTCCTGAACGGTGGCGGTGATGTCAGACCAGGTAACCCCGCCGTCATCTGACTGCCATGCCCTCGGCTCGGTGAACATGCCCCAGGTAACATAGAGGTCTCCGTCATGGAAGGCCTCAATCTGCCACTCGTCAACACATATTGTCGTGCCACTGACGGGGTAAGGGGAACCAAGAGCAATGATATGGGCAGTATTACCGACAGCGGGAGGGCTAGTAGTATTACCGGTGTCCCGGTACAGCCTGCCGCTGAAGACCATCTCGTCAGCGCCACTAGAGGCAGTTCCGTAGGTTATCTCGCCGCTGACGGCGCCTTCGCCAACGAAGTCACCGTTACTAAGAACACCGCCGGGATTCAAATCAACAAACATGTCAAGGACGGCGGTAAAGTCACCATCAAGGTAACAGGCCGTGCCGTCAAAGTCACCCGTGATTTCAGCGACATCATCGGATACCGCGGTGACAGTAAGCGAGCCGCTGGCAATGGCAAAGCTGCCGGAAAGCCCGATGGCATTGTTGTGGTCACCGCAGGTGTTTAGCGAGGCGTCGGCAAAGTTTGTGGCATCATGACCGCCAACCACAGCACCCAGGGCATAGACGATGTCGCCATCATCACTGCCGATGGCGTAGTCGTAGATTTCAGAGCCGGGGGCGATAACCTCGTCCTCCCAGCTGGGGGTGGCTACCTCAGCCCACTCCATCTCGCCCTGAGCGCCGACGGGTAGGGCTGCTAATCCCAGGCTAAGGACAACTGCTATTGATAGTCCCCAGCCCAGAAGTTTAGATATTCTTTTAGTTTTCACGATATTTAATTAGTCCTCCTTTAGAATATGCTCCTTCTCTCCACAAACATAAAGATAAAAACCTCAGTTCCTTCTTTCTTGTGGGAGCAAGGTTAAGTTCTTGTTTCCTGTAAGTGCCTTATCAGGCTTCCCCCTTCAGGACGAATCCTAAGAACCGTGGTTCTCAAGCTCCCCCTCCGGGATTTTACCATCGCACCACCCCCTTTCTCTACTTATATTATATATTATATCACAGCTTGTCAATACCTTTCGGCTCTATTATGAAAATTGTGGGAAAAAGCCAGGCCGGAGCTTGAATAGCGTCCCTGGAGGGATTCGAACCCACGACCCGCTGCTTAGAAGGCAGCCGCTCTATCCACTGAGCTACAGGGACACCCTATCTACCACTAAAATGTAGCACGGGCTGATAAAGAGGTCAAGATTAGTTTTTTAATCCCCAATGGTTATAGCCCCTTTTCAACGAGGAGGCAGAGATTAGTAACAATGGCGCCGGCAATACATACGCCGGCGAGGATGGATAGAAAGGCATGCTTGAACCTCACCTTGAAAATGGTCGCTGCCAGCGAGCCTGTCCAGGCACTGGTTACCGGTAGTGGAACAGCGACAAATAGCACTAGCCCAATTCGTTTGTACCTGTCGACAATCCTGCCTCGCCGTCTGGTATGTTCCTCAAGCCAGTTAAACCATCTTTTAAAGATGTCTATTTTGCTTAGACGGTGGGAAATAGTCCCGAAGAACAGGAGGAGCAGGGGCACAGGAATAAGGTTGCCTAAAATAGCCAATAGCAGGGCGTAATACCACGAAAAGCCAAACAGATTTATCGCTACCGGCAGTGCTCCTCGAAGCTCAACTACGGGTAGGGCAGAAATAATAACTACCACCGCTTCTTTAGAGAAGCCTAAACTGAAAAGCGTAGTGAGAATATTACCCAGGAACACACCTCTCCCTAACATTTACTCGCTAAATACAGCAGCTTTGCCCAAAGAGGATACTTAGTGAGTGTAGCAAACAGGTTTTATGGCGTCAAGCTGATTGGTAGCGACGCTGTCCTGGCAGTTTTTTGAGTGGTTTACTAGGGGACGATGATGTAGTAGACTTATCTATTAAGGAGGGATAAATGGCTAAGGCAACTATCCGGGACATAGAAATTAGCAGTAAAAGGGTTTTAGTAAGGGTTGATTTCAATGTTCCCCTGGATGAAGAAACCGGGGTTATTACTGATGATAGTCGTATTAGGGCGACATTACCTACTATCAGGTATCTTACTAGCCGGGGAGCCAGGGTTATTCTCTGCTCCCACCTGGGTCGTCCTAAAGGGAAGGTAGTTGAGAAGTTACGCTTAGCGACTGTAGCCCAGCGTCTGTCGCAAATCTTGGGGCAGCCGGTGAAGGTCACTAAGGACTGTGTTGGCTCTGAGGTAGAAAGGGTAGCCGCTGGGTTAAAGCCAGGTGGTGTGTTGCTTCTGGAGAATATCCGTTTCCATCCTGAAGAGGAGAAGAACGATGCCGCTTTTGCTCAGGGCCTGGCCTCACTGGCCGATTTATATGTTAATGATGCCTTTGGCACATGTCATCGGGCTCACGCCTCAGTGGTCGGCATTACTAACTACCTACCGGCGGTAGCTGGCCTGCTACTTGAGAAAGAGATTAAGACACTGGGTAGTATTCTAGAGAACCCAGCTCACCCCTTCGCGGCTCTTCTTGGTGGTGCCAAGGTAGGCGACAAGATTAGCATGATAGAGAATATTATAAGTAAGGTGGACTATATTCTAGTTGGTGGTGGTATGGCGGCCACTTTCCTAAAAGCCGAATCCTATGAGACAGGGCAATCACTGGTTGAGGGTGATAAGCTGAAGGTTGCTGTTGGGCTATTAGAAAAGGCATCAAGAAACGGGGTGTGTCTACTGCTGCCGGTTGATGTTGTCATTGCTGGTGAAATTAGCCCGGAGGCTAAAGGCGAGACTGTATCTATAGAAGATATTCCCCGGGATAAGAGGATTGTAGATATAGGTCCCAAGACCATTAGAATTTTCCAGAAGTCACTGCTAAAATGCAAAACAGTTTTCTGGAACGGGCCAATGGGTATATATGAGACACCCCAATTTGCTGCGGGGACGAAAACCCTAGCCAGGGTTTTAGCCAACCTTGACGCCACCATAGTTATCGGGGGAGGGTCTACCGCTGAGGTAATAATTGAAATGGGGCTGGCGGATAAGATGAGCTTTGTCTCCACCGGGGGTGGTGCTTCACTTGATTTCCTTAGCGGCAAAGCCTTGCCTGGGATAGAGGCACTACCGGATAGGGAGTCATAATTATGGTTAATTTCGAGTTGATACGGGGGATTGCTCAGCCTTCACCAAGTAAGATTATACTATTAGTCCTTGATGGGTTAGGTGGCTTGCCTAACCCTCATACAGGTAGGACAGAGCTGGAGACGGCTGATACCCCAAACCTTGATAGGCTGGTGGCTAAAGGTGTATGTGGCCTTGCCGACATAGTGAGCCCGGGGATAACCCCGGGTAGCGCCCCGGGCCATCTGGCTCTGTTTGGTTACGACCCTCTTGGTTTTATCATTGGGCGAGGGGTACTGGAGGCAGTCGGCATAGATTTTAGCCTTGAGCCGGGTGATGTGGCAGCTCGGGGAAACTTCTGCACTGTTGATAAGACTGACCTAGTTACCGACCGTAGAGCCGGCCGTATATCTACTGATAAGTGTGCTGAGCTATGTCAGTTGTTTGATAAAATAGTAATAGAGAATGTGAGGCTTTTTGTCTGTCCGGTTAGGGAACACCGCTTTATAGCTGTATTTCGGGGGGAGGGGCTTACTTCAGGGGTTACCGACTCTGACCCACAGCAGATAGGGGTGGCACCGAGAACTATTACCGCTCTGAAGCCGCAGGCGAGTAGAATGGCTAATATAGCTAATCAGTTTATAGCAGAGGCTAAAAAGATTCTGGCTAAACACTATCCCGCCAATATGGCTCTCCTGCGTGGTTTTTCGGAAAGACCTCAACTGCCTACTATGGGCGAGATTTACAAGCTAAAGCCGGCAGCAATCGCCCTTTATCCTATGTATAAAGGGCTGGCCAGGCTGGTAGGTATGGAGGTTCTAAAGACAGGAACTACCATTGAGGATGAGTTTTTGACCCTAAAACAGAACTATGCTAATTATGATTTCTTCTTCTTACATATAAAAGGAACGGATAGTGCTGGTGAAGATGGCAACTTTGAGCGGAAGGTCAGGATTATTGAGGAGGTTGATAACGCCTTATCCTGCCTGATAGGTATTGAGCCTGATGTCATCATAGTTACTGGTGACCACTCGACGCCAGCCATACTTAAGGGGCATAGCTGGCATCCGGTGCCAGTGCTCCTGCATTCTAAGTGGTGCCGTCCTGATAAAGTAACTGAGTTTTCTGAACAAGCCTGTGTTTCTGGCGGACTGGGGCGCTTTCCTGCCACCCAGATTATGCCCCTGGCTATGGCTCATGCCCTGAAGTTAGCCAAATTCGGCGCTTAGGAGGCTTGAAATGCGTATCCCGATGATTGCTGGTAACTGGAAGATGAATACCACGATAGGTGAGGCAGTTAAGCTGGTCAGTGAGATGCGTACCGAGCTTGATAAGGCAGATAACGTGGATAAGATAGCGTGTCCGCCATTTGTGTCTCTAGGGGCAGTGAAGGAGCTGATTAAGGGAAGCTCTATAAAGTTGGGGGCGCAGAACCTCTATTTTGAAGAGAAAGGCGCCTACACCGGAGAGATTTCCCCACTAATGCTGGCTGGTCTGTGCGAGTTCGTTATTATCGGGCACTCAGAGCGCCGGCAGTACTTTAATGAGACCGGGGAAATAGTTAATAAGAAGGTTAAGGCAGCACTAAAGATTAATCTAAAGCCAATTCTGTGTGTTGGGGAAAGATTAGAGGAAAACGAGGCTGGTAGAACTGAGTTAGTAATCGCCGAGCAGCTACGGTCATCTTTAATCGGTATAGCTTCTCCTGATAGCGTAACCATAGCCTATGAGCCGATCTGGGCTATTGGCACTGGTAGGGCAGCTACGGGCAGACAGGCAAATGAGACCATTTGTTTTATCCGCCAGAGCATTGCCCGATTATATACAGAAGAGGTTGCCCAGCAGATACGTATTCTCTATGGTGGCAGTGTTAATGCTGACAATGCTACCGAGTTTATCAAGCAGTCCGAGATAGATGGGGCTCTGGTTGGTGGAGCGAGCCTCAAAGCAGCTCAATTTCTGAGCATTGTCAAGCAGGCATCAGAGATTATGTGAGATTCATGCTTGGGCTTATCGGAGTTAGTATAGGGGATTGTAGGATGCCTTTGGCTTATCTCTACCCGATAAGAGGCAAAAAGACTTCTTGGCAATACCTAATTAAAACATGAATCGTTTGATAGCTATAGTCGGGCCTACCGGGATAGGCAAGAGCCAGTTGGCTCTTCGTCTGGCTCAGACCTTTAATGGTGAGATAGTAAGTGCTGATAGTCGACAGGTATACTGTTTTATGGATATTGGCACGGCTAAACCCAGCTTAGAGGAGTTGTCCCTCGTTCCCCATCACCTGATAAGTGTCATTAATCCTGATGAGGATTTTAGTCTGGCTCAATATCAACGCCTGGCCTGTCAAGCTATTAGTGATATTCAGCAGCGCCAAAAATTAGCCTTACTTGTTGGTGGCAGCGGGCAGTATGTATGGTCAATGGTGGAGGGTTGGGGAGTGCCACGAGTTCCTCCGGACCCGGGATTTAGGCGTAGCCTGGAGGAGAGGGCAGCCAAGGGGGGTAAAAGTGAGCTTTATCAAGAGCTAGTTAAGGTTGACCCTGCGGCGGCACTGAAGATTGACCCCTGTAATGTGCGCCGTGTTATCCGGGCACTTGAGGTATACCGGAGCACCGGGATTCCCCTTTCCCAGCTTAAGCGTAAGAAAGCACCGCCCTTTGATGCCCTCATAATAGGTTTGACAGCCGGTAGGGCAGGGCTATATCGTAGAATTGATTTAAGGGTTGACAATATGATAGAGCGAGGCTTGGTTGCCGAAGTGGAGAAGCTGCTCAATATGGGCTATGTCCTCAAATTACCCGCCATGTCTGGTATAGGCTACAAGCAGGTTGGTATGTTTCTTAAAGGTAAGCTAGCCCTAGCGGCGGCGATACAGCAAATTAAGTTTGAAACTCACCGTTTTGTCAGGCATCAGTACGCTTGGTTTAGGTTGAAGGACAACAGGATTAAATGGTTTGATATAGATAGTGATAGCATGGATTCGGAAATTATAGCCTTAGTGGCTCAGTTTGTAAGAGGTAACTAAAATGGGGCTGATAAGATTTATGAAGGATGTATTCCCGGAAGCAATGCCACTACTTTCTGGATGAAAATTGTAGCCAGAAAACATGCTAAGGCGTAGTTTTATTTGAGGAGTAATATGAATTTTACCAAGCTTCAGGGCGCCGGGAACGATTTTGTACTGGTAGAGACCGGGGACATCAAGTGCGATTGGTCTCGGGTGGCAGTAGCTATATGTAACCGGCGTTTTGGCGTTGGTGCTGACGGCTTGCTGCTATTACTACCTTCAGGTGTAGCTGATTTCGGGATGCGTATCTTTAATCCTGATGGCTCTGAGGCCGAGGCTTGTGGTAATGGATTAAGGTGTCTCGTGAAATATGTTTTGGACAGGGGGTTACTGGCTGACATTGAGACTCAGGAAGTATTAGTAGAGACGACAGCCGGCATAAGAAAAGCCGTGGTTAATAGAGCGATAGATAGGCCTGCTCAAATTCAGGTTAGCCTGGGGGTGCCAAAATTTGAGGCTAGAGATATCCCGGTAATAATAGCCGAAGGGGATAGGGGGTTAGTTGACATAAAATCTATGTTAAGCTATACTATCATAGTAGATAATAGGGAGTTACCCCTTAATTTTGTTTCTATGGGAAACCCACATGCTGTTTATTTTAGTGAGCATTCGGTAGCTGATTTTCCACTAGGCCAGTTGGGGCCGAAAATAGAGTGGCATGAGATGTTTCCCCAGCGGGTGAACTTTGAGGTGGCTCGGGTGATAAGTCGGCGGCGAATAGAAGCCCGGGTGTGGGAAAGGGGGGTGGGGGAGACACTGGCTTGTGGTACTGGCGCCAGTGCGGTGGCGGTTGCTGCTCAGTTATATGGTTTTGTTGATAGTAGAGTGGATATAAAACTGCCGGGGGGGATACTAAGCGTAGAATGGGATGGTATCGGTGAGGTATTCCTCGGTGGCCCGGCTGAAATAGTATTTACTGGAGAGTGGCCAGAATAAGGTATAAATGAGATGAGATTGGCAAAAAGGATAGAGAAGCTTCCGCCTTATCTATTTGTGGAGATTAGTCGGAAGATTGCTGAAAAAAGGGCTAAGGGTGAGGAAGTAATTAGCTTCGGTATCGGTGACCCTGATTTTCCCACGCCTTCTCATATAATTGAGCGGCTGTGCCTAGCAGCTCAAGACCCGGCTAATCACCGCTACCCGGAGACAGCTGGCTTACCCAAACTACGCCAAGCTATAACCGGGTGGTATAAGAAACGTTTTGGCGTTTCCCTTGATGCTGATAAAGAGGTATTGCCCCTTATCGGTGCCAAGGAGGGTATTGTTCACATTGCCCTATGCTTTATTGACCCGCATGATATTGCCCTGGTGCCTGACCCAGCCTACCCCCCTTACACGCTGGGCACTATCTTGGCTTGTGGACGGCCCTACTATATGCCGCTTATAGAGGAGAATGGTTTTCTTCCTGACCTAAATGCTATCCCAGCCGGTGTTCTGAAGCAGGCTAGGCTTTTGTGGATAAACTATCCTAATAATCCCACCGGTGCCGTAGCTAGCATTGATTTCTTTAACAGGGTGGTTAAATTAGCGCGGCAGCATAACCTTGCCGTCTGCCACGATGGACCATACACTGAGGCTGCCTTTGACGGTTATCAACCGGTTAGCTTTATGCAGGCTGATGGGGCTAAGGAGGTGGGTGTGGAGTTTCATTCCCTGTCCAAGATTTATAATATGACCGGGTGGCGTATAGGTATGGTAGTCGGTAATGCGGACATGGTAGATGCCCTGAAGAGGGTTAAGTCAAACATGGATTCGGGGATTCCCCAGGCTATTCAGTATGCTGGTATTGAGGCTTTGACTGGACCTCAGGAATCAATTCAGGAGCAAAATGCTAAATATCAGAAACGGCGTGACCTCGTTGTTGATATGTTAAATCGCATCGGCGTTGAAGCTAGGTCACCTAAGGCTGGCTTATATGTTTGGGCTAAGGTGCCTGGCGGCTATACTTCGGTGGATTTTGCTGACGACTTGCTGGAGCAGGTGGGGGTAGTAGTAACCCCTGGGATAGGTTATGGTAAGAGTGGTGAAGGTTATGTGAGGTTGTCACTGACTATTTCCGATGCGGATTTAGTCAAAGGTTTATCACGATTGGCTGAGTGGCATGACCGTAAGGCAGGTTTAGAACAGAGAAGTAAGTTGACATAAAGTATCGGAGGCTAACTATTACTAGGAGAACAGTCGTTACACAGGCATCTCGGGAGCAGGCATGCTTAGTAGCGATAGTGACTAAAGAGAATGTTCATAGATGGCCAGTAGAGGACTCCCTAGAAGAGCTGGCCCGGTTAGCTAACACGGCCGGGGTTGACGTAGTCGGCAGGCTTATCCAGCGGTTACCCGTACCCTCGAAGACACATTATCTTGGCAAAGGTAAGTTAGATGAACTATTGTCTCTGAAGGGTAGCCTTAACTATAGCGTAGTGGTTTTTGATGATGAGCTTTCACCGCTACAGCAACGAAACTTAGAGGAAATTCTCAAAGTAAAGGTCATTGACCGTTCTGCCTTAATTTTAGATATCTTTGTCCGGCGAGCCCAAACCCGTGAAGGTCAATTACAGGTAGAACTGGCTCAGCATCAGTATCTTCTCCCTCGCCTTGCTGGACAGTGGAGCCACTTAGAAAGGCTCGGTGGTGGCATTGGCACTAGGGGTCCGGGTGAGTCACAACTTGAAACTGACAAGCGCCTTATTAGCCAGAAGATACATCGTTTAAGAAAGCAGATTGAGGCGGTAAAGAAACACCGGACATTATATCGTGAGCACCGTAGACAGAGCGGTATCCCCATAGTCGCTCTAGTAGGCTATACTAATGCCGGTAAAAGCACCTTGCTAAATGCCCTTACTCAGTCTGGTGTGTTTGTTGAAGATAAGCTCTTTGCTACCCTAGACCCAACTACCAGGCGCTTAACCCTTCCTGATAGGAGCCAAATCTTATTTACCGATACCGTTGGCTTTATCCGAAAATTACCGCCCAGTATTATAACTGCGTTTAGGGCTACCCTTGAGGAACTAACTGAAGCCTGCATACTCCTTCATGTGGTTGATTTAACCTGTCATAATGCTGCCGAGCAGTGTCAAACCGTGGAGGATATACTAGCTGACCTAGGCCTGGCTGATAAACCTAGAATCACAGCTCTAACTAAAATTGACTTGCTACTCAATCGTAATAAAATCTGGGATGAGGCAACGGCTATAAGTTATCTTTCTGAGCAGTGTCATGCCGTTAATAAGAATACGGTGCTAATTTCAGCTACCAAAAGGTGGGGACTGGCCAGACTTTTAGAGCTAATCTGCCAAACATTAAGCCAAAACATCCCATTAGCTTAATTAGCAGCACTCTACATTTTTATCCTTTGGTGGTGAATCGAACCGTATAGCTGTCCCATGGCTACTTCCTGCACTGCTTCGGGTAGAGTGGGGTGGGCGTGGATAGTGTGAGCCATATCCTCAGCGGTTGCCCCGAGTTGTATTGCCAGCGTACCTTCGGCAATAAGGTCATCAGCATGAGGTCCCATGATGTGCATGCCTAGAACCTTGCCACTCTCGGCATGACAAATCATCTTAACCATGCCCATCGTTGCGTCCATAGCCACAGCACGGCCACAGGCGTTAAAGGGGAATTTGCTCACTTTATAGGGCAGGCCGCTATCCTTGGCTTCCATTTCAGTGATGCCAACACCGGCTACCTCGGGTTGGGTGAAAATGCAACTGGGGACAGCCCTATAGTCTGCTTGACGGGGATGACCGAGGGCATTCTCAGCAGCTATCTCTCCCTCGTAGGAGGCGACATGAGCCAGCATGTTCTTGCCCAGAACATCCCCCACGGCATAAATATCCTTGATATTTGTCTCAAGGTGCTCATTAACAATAATAGCTGTCCTATCCGTCTTCACCCCGAGTTTTGATAGATTTAACCCATCACTATAAGGTCGTCGGCCGGTAGCCATAAGAACCATCTGTCCTTTAACCCCCTGCTCTCCCTCGGGGGTATCCCAAACAACCCTGAGGGCGACTCCTTCCTGCTTAATAGCCTTAACCGCAGCTCCAATCCTGACGTCGATACCCTGCTTGGGTAGGGTCTGAGCAAAACGTCGCCCAATCTCCTCGTCAACAGGTTCCAGGCGAAGGGGGCGTCTCTTAACAATGGTGACCTTTGACCCCAGCGCGTTAAAGATACTGGCAAACTCAGTACCCACATAGCTTCCCCCAATGACCACAAGGCTTTCTGGAAGCTCTGTTAGCTCGAGGATATCATCGGTGGTGAGCACTCCGGGCAAATCTAGACCCGGGACAGGGAGCAGGGTCGTCTCAGACCCGGTAGCAATAATAAGCTTCCGGGTTGTTATCTCCTCACCATTCACTCTGACCAGGTGTGGAGACAGGATTTGTCCTGTGCCCCGGTAGATGCTTATTTTGTTTAATTTTATTAGTTGCTCGATACCTGATACAAAGTTGTTGGCTATGTTGCTCTTGCGAGCCATAATCTTCTGGAAATTAATCTTTATATTATCAATTTCTATGCCGAAGTCACTCGCCCTTTTCCCATCAAGGAATACCTCAACACTTCTGACCAGGGCCTTTGTTGGAATACAACCCCGGTTTAGGCAGGTACCACCTAACCTGTCCTTCTCAATCAGAGCCACCTTAGCCCCCAGGTGAGCGGCGTGAATTGCCGCCACATAACCAGCCGGCCCCCCGCCAATTATCACTATGTCATTTTCATTCTTGTTACTTAGTTCGTTTGTTGCCCTTGATTTTCCGGTCACTAAAATTTCCTCTTTCTATATTCTAAACATTCTATATTCTAAACAGTTACATTCTAGGGATGGAGCATAGCTTTGTCAATTTAGGGAAGTTAACGCTAAGAGGGGAGCTAGACTTTTGAACCTGATAAACCTTACCATAACTCAGGTATCTAAACCTACTTAGTGCCTATCCCATATGACGCTCTCAAATCAAAATCTAGGCATCTAAAAATCTTTTTGAATGGTAAACTACCTTTAGGGATAGCAGAACAAAATTAGCCCCTATATTTTTGCCACTCTTTTTTCTTTTTTAGGGAACTCTCCCCCTGTATCCCCCTCCCTTGATAAGGGAGGGGGACGATATTAAAAAGAGGGGGCTTCGCCCCTCTTAAACACCCCGTCTTCTTTGCCCCCGGATTAGTTTTGCCGAGGGATATTCAGGCAAAGGGATAGGTTATAACTTAACATAACATTCTGGATATAATTATGGTATAATGGGAATATGGAGACATATTATCTTTGGCAAATTATTCTTGTTGGTGTCCTTGTTGCAGTCACAATCTATTATGCTGTACAAACATACCGTCAAGCTAACCTCCTTAAAGAGCAGATAGAAGAGAACCGAAAACGGTATGAAGAAGAACGGCGTATACGAGCCGCAGAGAGAGTTCTTAGCTGGGCAGAGGAGTCGTTTGATGTCCTTGCTAGACCAACTAGATATAAGGATCTGTCGCAACAAAAGGTAGATTTAATAATTAGATTGCAACCTAGCCATGTGAAGTCATACAGTATATTACATTTTGTAGAAAAGCTCGGTGGAGAACTCAATACTAAGACAAAGACGGCATACATTTGCTTTTCTAAGTTCATAGCAACACTGGGTACTGAAGAAGACATTACGAGACTTAAGGAATACTTCTGGGCTACTGATTTTGGAGAAGCAAAACCTATAAATAACGGTGAAGAATTAAAAGAGGCAAAGAAAGAGCTGATGTTATATTTAGGAGAAGTTATAAACTCTGCTGCTGATTTTTTACTTATCACACCGTTGTAAACCACTGTAATTTGGCTATCTTGGGTCGCACTATATATGTTATGTCAGATATCATATCTAGAATAGTAAAATATTCCCCTGCTATTTGCCAATGTTGTTCTAACATAATGTTGCGTTGTGGTAAAATATCTGTGTGCGTAATTAGATTAATCACTAGTAAAGAGGTATCTTAAATGAATAACATTTTGTACCCCGACTCGGGCAATCCCTTAGAGGATAGGTCTATTTTAAGAAACGCGGTATATTTCAGTACCGCTCAACGTGCGTATTCTGCTCAATTAATACTACAGCAACCACTGAACATGAATAATCAAACACTGGCATTTTCAGTTATTAGGGCTTTCGAGGAATTTATGACATCTACAGAAGATTTGATTGGCTGGCTCTTTGTATTAGAACAATGGCAGCCTGGGAAAGTAGAATTTTCCTTAATAAACCTACTTGATAAAATAGAAGTTGGGAGAACTAAGAATAAGAAAGACTACACAGAAGCGCGGGCAGTATCCCTTCTTTCAAGCATAGATGCAGAAGGCTTTAGGGAACTTATTCACGTACCCGAATATGACGAATTAGTTGCTTCTGGGAAGTCAATAGAACTGGTAAATAATATCAAACGGAGCATGCCTAGAAAGTTAGAAGGGTGGCTAAAAGTTGCAAAAATGAGAGCAGAAGAAGATCGAGGCATGGTTCGTATGTTTAATAAGTGTAAACATCATATGTTAGCATTTCGAACTACACAGCGTGGCAAGGAGGAGATTTGGCTACCTACATCTTTTAGAATTGAGGAAGTTCCTAAGCGCATTCTATTAGGGAATGGTTGGCTCGAAAACAGTGTGAACGAGTTGCGACATTTAGCAGGTGTAGCTACCTCAGCCCAAGCCATATTGCACGATACTCTTGCATTAATATTAAGTAGTCGCTATAGCGAGGAGTACTCTGTTCCACAGTGGATATTAAGAGCTTATGACACTGATTACATGTGGCTTCAGTAAAATTAAGAATGGTCGCGAGGTTAGGGATGTGTTGGCGGCGGGCGGCGACACAAGGCGGATGGCCGGTGTCGCTGTCCACCTGAGGCATTATTATGTCAACTTCCCTGCCCGGCTAAAAACAAAAACGGAATCAACATTAAAATGATTCCGTCCGCTAAGTTAAGTGGGCTCGGTAGGGTTCGAACCTACGACCAATCGGTTATGAGCCGACCGCTCTGCCGCTGAGCTACGAGCCCTTAATAAGAGGTAAAACAAGCTATAAACCTTGCTGGCAGCAACTTGATTTAGGAGTTACTTTGGAACAAGCCAGGTTCCCTGGCTGAACTAGCCGCTTGCCTCTTTTAGTTAGATTATATTGGCTTTGGGATTTGAAGTCAATATACAGTTGAGATGTATGTTTTATAGTGGATTGGAGAAAACATTATGTCACAGGAATAAGCCAGTTGAATACTGCGAAGTTTCACTAGCATGCCAGTTAGGCACATACTTGACAAAAAATGTGACAAATGGTAATATTGACAGGCTTTGCTAAGAACTATAATAGTCAAAGCGAGTATGCCTTCTAAGATGGCTTCCCCTTGATTTCAGGTAGATTTAGTTTTTGTTTCAGGAGGAGTGCAATGAAGGGTTCTAATGCTGGTGTGATGAGAATCTTGGTAGTTGAAGACGAAGCGACAATCTGTGAACTTTGTCTAAGAACCCTTGTCAATGAGGGCTTTGAGGTGGATATTGCTTCTGATGGACAGCTGGCTCAAGATATGATGGGAGAAAAAGATTATGACCTTTGTCTGATTGACATTAAAATGTCAGTAATGAACGGTAAACAGCTCTATCAATGTATTAAAGATAGATATCCCAAGCTGATAAAAAGGGTAATATTTGCCAGCGGTGATGTAGTAAACAATGACACTCAGCATTTCTTGGAGCAAAGCGGCAGACCATTTCTATCTAAGCCATTTACTACGGAGGAGCTTATTACTGCAGTTAGAGAAGCCTTTAAACCGACTGCAGTAAAATAAAAGTTGTATCATGCCTATATCAGTGCTAAATATAGGGCTAAACATAATGGTCAATTGTCATTTTTACGGACAACATGCATTTTAAGTAATCAGGATATAGTTATCTCAGCAATGCTGTTTATACACATGCAATTATCTTCTAGGATACGAGCAAACGTTATTTTTGTCTGAAGATAAGTATCTTATTGCCACAAGCAATGGTAAGCTGCTGGCCGTCAATCTTATAGCTTTCGGCTGCTTCTAGTGTTTGCAAGAACTCATATTCCTGACTGTCTATAGGGTCAGAACACGACATCATGGTTGACATTAATGGAGGAATAATGGATAGCTTACTTCCATTAACCTCGTAACTGCCACTATATGAGTTACACCCACCTGAACCTCTGACTTCCCCCTCAGCGTTCACAAATTCCACTGTGAGTTCAGTGCCCTGTAGAACAGACTCCAGTTGATTGGGTTCACCATACGACTCTAGTTTCCAGACAGCGTCTTCTAACTTCGCTTTACCAGCGTCACCAACACAGGCAATCATACCCAAGGTTAAGCCGACTAATAATGCCACCAATAAGCATAATAATTTCTTGGTCATCACTTCCTCTCCCAGTGCTTACGGTGCACTAATAGTACAGAGAAACGAACATGATGTCAACAAGAATTCGGCTCTTTGTCAAATAGTGTGGAAATAGCTACAGTAGTAGTTGACATCTCAGGAGCAGGTGATTTAGCATACCTGTGGGGCTGTGACTTCATCCCGCATAGAGCGTTGGCTGGCAACAGTATTTTCAAAGAAGGCCAGTAAACAACCAGCTCAATATCAAAGGAGAAACTGATGTGGACAAAGTCAGTGTATTTGCACCGGCATCGGTAGGAAATGCCGGGGCATGCTATGATATCATGGGTTATGCTCTGGACTATGTAGGTGATTTCGTTACCCTAGAGAGGGTAGACCGGGCAAACAGCAGTATAATATGGGCTGGTGTTGAGGGACCACATGCAAGCGACCTAGAAGATGTTGACTACTGCAAGAATGCGGCGTGGGTTGTAGCTAACTATATCTGGGTGAAATTTGTTGGCCAGACGTCTGTGAATTTTTCTCTGCGCCTGAAGCTACACAAGTATATGCCCGTGGGGAGTGGGATGGGTTCGTCGGCATCAAGCTCTGTTGCTGCAGCCGCGGCTATCATCACCCTGCTGGGTCTAAAGATAGAGGATTCCAGGCTTGTTCCATGTCTAGAAAGTGGTGAGGAAGTCTCAAGTGGTGTTGGCCATCCCGATAATGTTGTCCCTTCATACTTCGGGGGCTTCTATCTCATCTCCGAACAACATGACCCTCAGAAGATTGCCTCAACATGTAAAAGACGCTACATAAGAATTGAGGGCGGAGATAGTTTAGTATCGGTTGCAGTGCGCCCAGAGATTAAGGTCATGACCGGTAGAAGCCGACGGGCTGTTAGAGATTATATTAGAGAGGTCTATCTCGGTTCCCCTAGTGCTGAACCGGCCGACCTTCTATTGCTGGTGCGAGAGGAATCGGCCAAGGCGGCTGAAATGGTTTATGCGGTAATGACGAATAATGCGCAGATGGTAGGAGAAGTTTTCAATAAGAACTATCTGCTGGAAGCAGCACGTTCAAGGTTTATTCCTTATTTCCACGAGGTTAAGGCAGCCGCCCTGAAAGCCGGCGCTTATGGCTGTACCATAGCCGGTTCTGGGCCGACTATGATAGCTATTACCGATGACAAAGAAAAGGCTGAGCGTATTCGTGATGCCATGGTCACTGCCTTTGATGGTCTAGCCCCCAGATGGTTAATCTCTCCAATCGGTAAGCAGGGTGCTCGAGTGGTTGACTCCATAGAGGGCTTCGTCACGAACTCAATCGGTCATCACAACTTTTTTAGTGGGGACCGTACCTATTAAGGCATGCCAAACAGTAGCCTGTTAAAGATGAGTCATTAGCAATGTCGTATTCGTAGGACAGTCAAGAGCGTCAATGCCACGATTTTCTTGACTATCATTGCTTTTATCCCTTAGCCGTCAGTGATTAAAAGGCTATGGCATTAGCCACCCGCCGCTCAGCAAGCTCATAAGGGTGGCTCCAAATATAGTGAATATAATACCGAAAATTATGGCATATATTCCCAAGCTGATAAGGAATATCCTCCAAAACAACCCCCAAGCTAATCCCCAGGTTGGTTTAACAGTTACTTTCTCCATGGTCTGTTTCCCCCCTTATTTATCCGATTTTTGTTTTAACAGCCAGTATTCTAGACTATCGGCTAGAGCTAACCAAGAGGCCTCAATAATATTGGTTGAGCTACCAACCGTCCGCCAGCGCTCAACCCCATCGCTGGACTCAATAAGAACCCGAACCTGGGATTCGGTACCAATACTTTCCTCAAGGATGCGAACCTTATAATCAACTAGCCTGACAGCAACCAGGGCAGGATAGAACTGAAGTAGCGCCTTACGTAAGGCATGGTCGAGGGCATTAACCGGTCCGTTGCCCTCAGCGGCGGTATGCATTACTTCATTACCCACTTTTACCTTCACCGTCACCTCAGATAGCATCTCCTCAAGGTTCTCCTTAGTGGGTGGCCGTCGTCTCTTCTCCACTACCACCATAAAATCAACCAGCTGGAAGGGTGGCTGGTAACCCGGCTTGGCCCGATGAATCAGTAGGTCAAAGGAAGCCTCAGCATTCTCGTATTGAAAGCCGCGACTCTCCAGCAACTTAACCTGGTCTAGTAGCTTCTTTACCTCCTTGCCCAGCGTGGGTACATCCAAGCCCCTTTCCTTAGCCTTGTAAATAATGTTCCTCTTACCGGATAGCTCGGATACCACTACCCTAGGCTGATTACCTACCCGGGCCGGGTCTATGTGCTGATAGCTCTCTGTCCACTTAGCTAGACCGGAAACATGAAGCCCACCCTTATGACTAAAAGCACTGGAACCAGCATAAGGTAGGGAGGCATCAGGGACAAGGTTAGCTATCTCACCTACATAGTGTGATACCTCAGCTAATTTAGCCAATTGGGCATCAGTAACACAATCAATACCCATCTTGAGCTTTAGTCCAGGTATGATAGAACAAAGGTTAGCATTACCACAGCGCTCACCATAGCCGTTAATAGTTCCCTGAACCTGACTTATGCCAGCACTTACGGCAGCTAGGGTATTAGCCACGGCTAATTCGCTATCATTATGGGTATGAATACCTAGTGGTACAGCAGTCTCATCCTTAGCCGCCTTAACGGCAGTTACTATCTCATTAGGCAGTGAGCCACCGTTAGTATCACACAGTACTAGGCAACCCGCCCCAGCCTGGACGGCTACTTCTAGACAACGCAGGGTATAATCAGGGTTAGTCTTAAAACCATCAAAGAAGTGCTCAGCGTCAAAGAAAACAGTAAGCCCCTTTGCCTTAAGATAGCGTATAGAGTCACTAATCATGTTAAGGTTTTCCTCAAGTGTGGTTTCTAATACTTTGGTAACCTGTAGCTCTGAACTTTTACCGACGATAGTAACCACCTTCACCCCAACATCAGCTAGAGCCTTTAGATTAGCATCGGTTTCTGCCTTAATCTTGGGTTGCCGGGTACTACCGAAAGCAACCAGCACTGAATTATGGAGACTAAGATTCTTAGCTTTATCAAAGAACTCAATGTCCTTAGGATTGGAACCAGGCCACCCCCCTTCTATAAAATGGATACCCAACTCATCAAGCTTTTGGGTAATATTTAGCTTGTCCACTGCCGAAAAGGAAATGCCCTCCTTCTGCGCCCCATCCCGCAGGGTAGTATCGTAAAGCTCTACTAAGGTCATTTTCTAGCCCATACCTTCTTAACGATTAAGTCTCCCATCTCTCTGGTGCCCACTTTTAGCTTACCCTCGCTCATTATATCATAGGTGCGATAACCTTCTTCTAAAACCTCATCAACGGCACTCTCCACTGTCTGTGCCTCTTTTATTAAACCGAAGGAGTAGCGTAACATCATGGCGATACTGAGAATGATAGCCAAGGGATTAGCCATATTAAGCCCGGCACGGCGCGGGGCGCTGCCGTGAATGGGCTCATAGAGGCCAAATATATTAACCCCTTCCCGTGGGACTCCAGCCAGGCTAGCTGAGGCTAGCATACCCATAGACCCGGCTAGCATTGACGCCTCATCAGTAAGAATATCACCAAATGTATTTTCGGTGACGATGACATCAAAGTAGGCCGGGTTCTGGATTAGCCGCATGGCGCAGGCATCAACCAGCATGTGCTCCAGTTCAACATCAGGATATTCACCAGCTACTTCTATCGCTACCTGCCGCCACAGTCGAGAAGACTCCAGAACATTTGCCTTATCTACAGAGACCAGCTTTTTACCCCGCCCCCGGGCTATTTCAAAGCCAACCCGAACAATACGCTCAATCTCCTGCTCAGAGTAAGCCATTGAATCAATAGCCCGCCGCCCACGGGATGTTCGCCACTGCCTTTTCGGTCGTCCGAAGTAGAGACCACCGGTAAGCTCACGAACAAATATGAAATCTACCCCTCTAATAACCTCTGGTTTCAGATTGGTAGCATTAATCAGCACCGGAGAGACCCTAACCGGGCGCAGGTTAGCAAAAAGCCCTAACCCCTTTCTTAGTGCCAGAAGGCCGTCTTCAGGGTGGACCTTGGCCTGGGGGTCATCCCACTTAGGACCACCCACCGCCCCCAGTAGTACTGCATCACAACCCTGGCACATCTTCAGGGTGTCATTGCTGAAAGCTGTCCCTGCTTCATCAATAGCAGCCCCACCCACTAACCCATAGTGCAAATTAAAAGCATGACCAAACCTGCTGCCAACAGCTTGCAAGACCTTGACTGCCTCAGCAGTAACCTCAGGGCCGATACCATCACCAGGTAAGGCAGCTAAGCTAAACTGCACCCTAAACCCTCCTACCAGCTAATCTCTTTTTAGTATACTCAATAAGCCCGCCAGTTGAAATCAGCTCCGCCATAAAATCTGGATAGGGCTGGGCGGTAAACTCCTTGCCCTTGGTCAAGTTCTTTATCCTGCCACTGGATGGGTCAACCTCTAGAATATCACCAGCCTCCGTCTGAGCTACCGCTTCTTCACACTCAAACAAGGGCAAGCCAATGTTGATGGCATTACGGAAAAAGATACGGGCGAAGGTCTTGGCGATGACGCAGGAGACGCCAGCCGCCTTAATTGCCAGCGGGGCGTGTTCCCGAGACGAGCCACAGCCAAAGTTAGTCGTCGCTATAATTATATCCCCCGGCTTAACCCGCTCAACAAAATCCTTATCTATATCCTCCATACAGTGTTTAGCCAACGCCGCCGGCTGAGACACATTGAGATACCGAGCCGGAATAACAGCATCCGTATTTACATTAGCCCCGTATTTATGAACCGTACCTTTTAGCATCAGGCAATAGCCTCCTCACTTATTTTATCAACCCCTCACCCTTTATCCCTCTCCCCTTCATAAGGGGAGAGGGAAGAGAATTTGTTAAAGGGGCTTCGCCCCTTTCAATCCCCCTAGCCCATATTTATGGACTTTGCCTTTTAGCACTAACTAGTCTCCTCACTCTGGATTAGTGTGTACCAAAATCATTGTATTTAGTAGTATCCAATGTCAAGGCAGCATAAATCTCAAATAGAGCCTGCGTAACTTGGTCGTCAATACCTATAACGCGTATTTTCATCCGAGCAACACGATCTCTCGCTCTATAAAAGAGACTATCGAAACCAGGTGCCTTCTCCAATTCTCCGCGGGTGGCGTCTTTAGGGATGTCCTGATGGCGTGCCAATTCCTCTCTAGCAAGCCTGAAAGCAAATGAAGCACTATTGTGCATTGAGCTTGGCCTGCTATGCTCTTGAATCCTCAACTTAATGCGATTGGATCGTCCCACATAAAGAGCTTTATTATTCTCATAAAATACATATATGCCCTTTTGGGGAATACCAGTAAGATTCTCTCTTGTTAGAAGAGGTTGGCTTTTGAGATCCTTAAGTAGTTCAGGCATTTTATTGATCTGTTGGCTAAACTTTTCGCTCATTAACCTATCACTTCACTTGGATTGTGGTTTATTCCACTACGCCTCCACCAAAGCCTTCTCAAAATCCTTTACTTTAGGTGGTTTTTTGCCCTTGCCCGGCTCAACGATGTAACCCTCTTCCCTCAGATGGGCAGCCTGGGATTCTACACCACCGGGATATTTCTCGTTGAGTTCCCCGAACCTCACCCCCTTAATCCCCCTCTCCTTCAAAGGAGAGGGGGAAGAATAATTGTTGAAGAGGCTCTGCCCCTTCAAACTTCCCCTTTATGGACGACCTCCTTAACCCCACTTGAGGGGAAATATTTCATAAGAGGGGCTTCGTCTCTCTAAAGCTCCCCCAGTTAATAACCTCATCTGGACTGGTAATTTTGCCCATTATAGCACTGGCGGCGGCAACCACCGGGTTAGATAGATAGACCTCTGACTCAGGGCTTCCCATCCGACCGACAAAATTGCGGTTGGTGGTAGAGATGCACCGTTCACCACTAGCCAAGACCCCCATATGTCCGCCAAGACAGGGGCCACAGGTCGGCGTGCTGACTGCCGCCCCGGCCTTAATAAATACTTCTATCAGCCCTTGAGTGAGGGCGTTGAGATACACCTCCTGTGAGCCAGGGATTATAATACACCGCACCCTGGAGTGAATCTTCTTTCCTTTTAGTACTCGGGCAGCAAGCTGCAAATCTTCAAGCCGACCGTTAGTACAGCTACCAATTACCACCTGGTCAATCTCTATATCCCCTACCCGACTGATTGGCTTAGTATTAGCCGGTGAGTGCGGTAAAGCAATCTGAGGCTCCATATTAGAGACATCATAGTCAACGACCTGAGTGTATTCGGAGACATTATCTGGTTCGTAAACCCTATATGGGCGTTTTGCTCGAGGCTTTATGTAAAGCTGAGTCTTGTTATCCACCCTGAAGATGCCTGCTTTAGCTCCGGCTTCAACAGCCATGTTAGCCATCGTAAATCGTCCGTCCAGAGATAGTGAGTCTATTGTCTCACCGGTAAACTCCATTACCGAATATAGAGCGCCATCAACACCAAGAGCACCAATAGTATACAGGATTAAATCCTTGCCCCCCACCCACTTCTGCAAGCTCCCATGATAAACCACCTTAATGGTTGGTGGCACCTTCATCCAGATGTCACCGGTCGCCATGGCGGCGGCAATATCCGTTGACCCCATACCGGTGGCAAAGGCACCCAGAGCACCGTAGGTGCAGGTATGCGAATCAGCCCCGATAATAACATCCCCGGGCAGTACCAATCCCTGTTCCGGTAAAAGTACATGCTCAATGCCCATTTGACCGACTTCAAAATATATTATCCCTTGCTCATGGCAGAATTCTCGCATCAGCTTTACTTGTTCTGCCGAAGCAATATCTTTATTAGGCGTAAAGTGGTCGGGCACCATTACTATTTTCTTAGGGTTAAAAACCTTACCCACCCCTATCTTTTGAAATTCCCTTATGGCAATAGGAGCGGTGATGTCATTAGCCAGGATGAGGTCAACCCTGACATTTATGAATTCACCCGGGCTTATCATCTCTTTATCCGTATGAGCTGCAAGTATCTTATTAGCTAAAGCCAATGTAGTCTCCTTTTCATGGATTTGCTAAGAGGAGAGGCTGTCATCGAATATGATGGGTGGAGAACAGTATAGCCAGTGTAATAGCGGTGGTAACACCGGCAACTAAATATAAACCGACACCCGTCGCCAGGCCTATCGCTGCCACTACCCATATAGTAGTCGCAGTAGTCAAGCCGGCAACAATATCGCCGGCACCATGGTGAATAATTGCTCCAGCACCGATAAAACCGATACCAGCCACTATTCCTGCGGCTACTCTAGCTGGGTCACCAGCAGGACCGAACCCATAAATAGACGCTATGGTAAATAGCGCGGCACCAACACAGATAAGGATATGTGTTCTCAGACCGGCCGATTTGCCCGCTCTCTCCCGCTGGTAACCAACAGCTGCCCCCAGCCCTGTCGCCAGCAGAAGACGGAGAACCATTTCTAGCTCAAGTGACATCTCACCCCCCAGTTCAAAAGGCTATTTAGCCGTCCGCCTAACCACTAATAATCTGTTAAGGGCATTCACACAGGCTTTAGCGCTGGCAACAATAATATCGGTATCAATACCCCGTCCGGTGTAGGTTACGCCCTCACTCTCTATGCGAATAAGCACCTCACCAATAGCATCAATACCCTCGGTTACCGATTTAACGCTAAATTCAGTAAGCACATTAGGCACCCCCACGAGCCGGTTAATAGCCTTGTAGACGGCATCAATAGGGCCTGTTCCCAGAGCCGCGTCGGCTAGAACCTGGCTATCAGGGCCAATAAGCCTGACCGAAGCGGTGGGAATACCTCTATCACCGCAAGATACCTGAACGCAGTCGAGGTGATAGACCTCAGATACAGTGCGTAGCTCCTGAGCAATAATAGATTCGACGTCTCTGTCGGTAACCTCCTTCTTTTTATCGGCAAGCCCCTTAAACGCAGTGAAGGTATGGCTTAAGTCTTCCTCAGATAGGCTATAGCCCAGTTCTGCCAGCCGCTCCCGAAAGGCATGCCGTCCACTGAGCTTGCCCAATACTAGACTTGAAGCTGGTATACCCACTGTCCTGGGGTCCATTATTTCATAGGTTATCGGTACCTTGATGACGCCATCCTGGTGAATTCCAGACTCGTGTCTGAAAGCATTAGCCCCAACAATTGCCTTATTAGGCTGCACCGAAAAGCCAGTCAGCTCACTCACCAGCCGGCTTGCCCTATAGATTTGCACAGTATTAATACCAGTTGTCAGATTAAAAAAGTCCTGTCGGGTCTTAATCGCCATGACCACTTCCTCAAGCGAAGCATTGCCTGCCCTTTCCCCAATACCATTAATGGTACATTCTACCTGCCTTGCCCCTCGTCTGACAGCCTCTAGGCTATTAGCTACCGCCAGACCCAGGTCATTATGGCAATGCACACTAATTATAGCTTGATTAATGTTGGGCACGTTTTGAAAAATCCCCCCAATAAGACTGCCAAACTCGTCGGGTATAGCATAGCCTACAGTATCGGGAATATTTACTGTAGTCGCTCCCGCATCAATAACTGCTTCTACGATTTGATAAAGATACTCAAGCTCAGTTCGGCTGGCATCCATCGGGGAAAACTCTATGTCATCAGTGTACTGCTTAGCCCTGGCTACCATGTCCCGGGCAGTCTCTAGAACCTGCTCCCGGCTTTTTTTAAGCTGGTACATGAGGTGTATATCCGAGGCTGATAGAAACAGGTGCAGGCGTGGATGTTTAGCTTGTTTAACTGCCTCCCAGGCACTATCTATATCATCGGGATGAGCCCGTGCTAGCGCACAAACTACCGGGGTTCTAACCTCCCGGGCAATAAGGCTTACCGCCTCAAAATCGCCCGGTGAGCTAAAGGGAAAGCCAGCCTCAATAGCATCCACCCCCAGCCTCTCCAGCTGCCTGGCTATCTCCAGTTTCTCCCGGATAGTCAGCGCCCCCCCGGCTGCCTGCTCTCCATCCCGCAGGGTAGTATCAAAGATAATTACTCTGTCCATCGTTAACTCACTCTAAAAATTAGCTCTAGTATAAACCTCCCTCTACTTCTTAAGCCACGGCATCATCTGGCGCAGCTCTTCGCCCACCTCTTCAATCGGATGTTCAGCATCCATACGCTTCAGGGCATTATAGACCGGGCGGCCGGCCTGGTTCTCTAAAATCCACTCCTTGGCAAAGCTACCATCCTGAATCTCAGCTAATATCTCTTCCATTTCTTCCCTAACTACATCGCTAATAATTCGTGGCCCCCGGGTATAGTCACCATACTCAGCGGTATCACTGATGGAGTAGCGCATATAGTTTAAGCCGCCCCGGTACATCAGGTCGACAATTAGCTTCATCTCATGGAAACATTCAAAGTAGGCTATTTCCGGTTGGTATCCAGCCTCAACCAGCGTTTCAAATCCAGCTTTGACCAGGGCAGAAACACCGCCACACAGCACCGCCTGCTCACCAAAAAGGTCAGTCTCGGTCTCCTCAGCAAAAGTAGTTTCAAGAACCCCGGCTTTAGCACAGCCAATACCCTTAGAATAGGCTAGGGCAATATCCTGGGCATTACCCGAAGCATCCTGGTAAACTGCCACCAGTGCGGGGACCCCTATCTTTTCCGTATAGAGCTGCCTGAGTAGATGCCCGGGACCTTTAGGGGCTATCATAGTCACATTGATTTCTGGTAATGGGGTGATTTGTCCATAATGGATGTTAAAGCCGTGGGCGAACATCAGGGTATTGCCTGGGACCAACCCCTTTTCAATTGCCCTATAGTAGATGTCTCGCTGGAGGTTATCCGGGGCTAGCATTACGACGATATCTGCCTCCTTTCCTGCCTCAGCTGCCTCTAGTACCCTAAAACCAGCACCCTGGGCATCCCTCCAGGCTAAAGACCCTTTAGCCTCCGCTACTATTACCTGGCAGCCACTGTCTCTGAGGTTTTGGGCGTGAGCATGCCCCTGACTGCCAAAGCCAATGATGCCAATTGTTTTACCTTCAAGTAAGCTTAGGTCACAATCACTCTCATAGTATATTTTAGCCATAACCCTTTACACCTCCTTTATTAATTAAACAGCTATTAGCCACTATGACTACGGTGACATTACTTTCTCTCCAAAACCCTCTCACTACTTTTCTGAATAAAGGTTAATAAGTGAATATAGGTTTTGAAATGGACTTCCGCCTCGGTTTAAGCCCTCCCATACCCTCTTAAAAAATAAGAGCTAAGACTCCTCCTGTTTCTTGGGTTGGGGCTTAGATGACCTTCCTCCTCTTCCCCTAGTTGTCGCTATGCACCCCGTCTGGTTCATTTCCTTAATCCCAAAACCGCGAAGTAGGTTAAATAGGGACTTAATCTTATTCTCATCCCCGGTAACCTCAACTGTTACCGAATCAGTGGCAACATCCACTATATTCGCTCTAAATATGTCCACAATCTGAATAATTTCGCTTCGAGTTGAGTAATTAGCTTTTACCTTAATCAAGGCTAATTCGCGAGTCAAGATATCTTCTGAGGTAATATCAGACACCTTGACCACATCTATTATCTTCTCTAACTGCTTTCTAACCTGTTCCACAACAGTAGGTGACCCGTCCACAACAATGGTCATACGCGATAGATGGGGTAGTTCACTAGTCCCCACGGCAAGACTTTCAATGTTGAAGCCACGCCGGCGGAAAAGACTTGCCATTCGGTTAAGCACCCCGGGCTTATCCCCTACCAGGGCAACTATGGTGTGCTTTGTGACGGCCATACTGCCTCCTCTCTCTTGGGTTCTTCCATAACCTCAGCTAAAGCCGCCCCCGGCGGCACCATGGGATACACATTCTCCTCTGGCTCTACTACAAAGTCAATCAAAAAAGGCCCATCCTCATCCATGGCTCGCTTGATAGCCGGCACCACTTCCTCCTTATGCCTAACCCTTAGCGCCGGTAGCCCGTATGCCTCAGCTATCTTGATAAAGTCAGGGCTACTTAGTGGTGTAGCTACATATCGCCGCCGGTAAAAAAGCTCCTGCCACTGCCTCACCATACCCAGGTAACCATTATTGATAATAGCTATCTTAACTGCTACCCCCTCTTGGGCTATGGTAGCTAGCTCTTGAATCGTCATCTGAAAACCACCATCACCATCTACACACCAGACAGTGTCATCAGGACAGCCTATCTTGGCACCTATGGCCGCTGGAAGTCCAAACCCCATAGTCCCTAATCCCCCTGATGATATCAGGCTGTTGGGCTTATCACAACGGTGGTATTGGGCTGCCCACATCTGGTGCTGGCCTACTCCGGTAGCAACTATAACCTCACCCTGTGTTACCTCATGTATCTGCCGAATGACATATTGAGGTAACAGTCTATCATCGTCTTTAATAACGGCTATAGGATGTTCCTTTCGCCACCCATCAAGCTGGCTAATCCAATCGGTATGTTCAGCAGGGCTAATTAGCTTATTCAGTGCTTTAAGCACCAGCATAACATCACCAACGATAGGCACATCAACACGCACACTCTTGCCGATTTCGGCAGGGTCTATATCAATATGTATGACTTTAGCGTTGGGGGCAAAACCACTCACCTTAGCCGTAGCCCTATCATCAAATCTCATCCCAATAGCAATAACAGCATCTGCAGCACCAACTGCCATATTAGCGTAGGCCATACCATGCATACCCAGCATACCAAAACTTAGCCTATGGCTCTCTGGGAAACAACCAATACCCAGTAAAGTAGTAACTATTGGTATTTGGGCTGTCTCGGCTAGTGCACTAAGTTCAGCATAGGCTCCGGAGATAGTTACGCCTCTACCAGCAATAATAAGCGGCCGCTGAGCCTCGTTTATAAGCTTAGCTGCTTTCTTAATCTGTGTTGGGTGTCCCTCAAGCGTCGGCTTATAGCCAGGTAGATTTACCCCACTTGGGTAGTGAAACTCTACCTGGTTTACGAGAACATCTCGGGGCACATCAACAAGCACTGGTCCCGGCCGACCTGTCCTGGCAAGGTGAAAAGACTCTTTTAGTACTCTAGCCAGCGAAGCCACATCAAGCACAAGATAGCTATGTTTGGTAATAGGCAAAGTAATACCAGTAGTATCGACTTCCTGAAAAGCATCCTTGCCAATGAAGGGAGTGGCTACCTGACCAGTTATAGCTACCACGGGAACTGAATCAAGACAGGCATTAGCAATGCCGGTTACCAGGTTAGTGGCACCTGGGCCAGAGGTAGCAAAGCATACCCCCACCTTTCCGGTAGCTCTGGCGTAACCATCAGCAGCATGAGCTGCCCCCTGCTCGTGACGCACCAGAATATGTCGAAGCTGAGGGTACTCAGGTAAGGCATCATACAACGGTATCACTGACCCCCCAGGGAAACCGAAGATAACCTCTACCCCTTCTTTTACCAGACTCTCGCATATGATCTGGGCACCAGTCATTTTCATTATTATTCTCCCCCTACCGGCTAAACACTGCCCCGGTGCTAGCTGAACATACTTTTTCAGCATAGCGTCGGAGATAACCAGCCTTTACTTTAGGCTCAAATTGAGCTAAATCAGCTAAACGTTGAGATATCTCTTTATCACTAAGGGCGACCTCAAGCTTATAATCAGGGATATTAATCTTTATTACGTCGCCATCTCTCAGAGCGGCAATAGGCCCCCGGCTAGCCGCTTCAGGGGAAACATGCCCAATAGCTGCTCCCTTAGTCGCCCCGGAAAAACGCCCATCAGTTATCAGGGCAACCTCCTTATCCATACCCATACCACTCAGGAGGGATGTGGGCGTGAGCATCTCTCTCATTCCTGGCCCACCTCTAGGCCCTTCGTAACGAATAACCACCACATCGCCCGACTTTATGCTGTCATCCATAATAGCTCTAGTGGCCTTCTCTTCAGAATCAAATACTCTGGCTGGTCCCTGATGAACCATCATCTCCGGGGCCACGGCAGCTCTCTTTACCACTGCACCCTCTGGTGCCAGATTACCAAAGAGGATACAGATGCCCCCCCGGAGTGAGTAGGCATTGTCAGCTGAGTGAATCACCTCTCTATCTGCAAACCGGCAGTCAGCAATAATCTCCGCCACCGATTTCCCGGATGCCCCTCTTGCCTCCAGGTTTAGTACATCTTTAATCTCTTTCATCACCGCCGGTATGCCGCCCGCCTTATCCAGGTCCTCCAGATGATAATCACCGGCTGGCCTTAGCTTAGCCAAGTGTGGGGTACGGTTGCTTATCTCGTTTATCATAGGCAAGGAAAATTTAACGCCGGCCTCATGAGCTATGGCTATAAGGTGCAGCACTGAATTAGTGCTACCGCCTAATGCCATATCAACAGCAAAGGCATTATGGATAGAGGCCTCGTTTATAATGTCACGTGGACGAATATCGTTAGCCAAAAGTTTCATAACCTGCCGTCCTGCTTCCCTGGCTAACTGTATCCGCCTAGCATCAATAGCCGGGATAGTACCGTTACCCACCAGTCCCATTCCCATGGCTTCAGTGGCACAGTTCATGGTATTGGCAGTAAACATCCCGGAACAGCTACCACGACCAGGACAGGCTACCATCTCCAACTGCTCCAGTTCCTCTTGGCTCATTTTTCCCTTAGCTATCCTGCCCACTGCCTCAAAGACGTGGCTAAGGTCAACATGTTTAATTCCATCGTTACCACTCAGTCGGCCAGCCAGCATCGGACCCCCGCTAATGAAGATAGCCGGCAGGTTCAGCCTTACCGCTGCCATGAGCATCCCCGGGACTATCTTGTCACAATTAGTAATAAAGACCAAGCCGTCAAAGGCATGAGCCTCAGCTACTATTTCTACCGAATCAGCAATCAGTTCCCGGCTGGGCAGACTGTACTTCATACCCGGGTGATTCATAGCAATGCCATCACATACCGCAATGGTGTTAACCTCAAAGGGAACACCTCCCCCACTAGACACCCCTATCTTGACCGCCTCGGCAATCTCTCGCAGATGGATATGTCCCGGCACAATCTCGCTAAAGCTATTGATAATGCCAATAAAAGGTTTATCCATTTCGGCATGCGTACAACCGACAGCGTATAGTAGAGAACGATGCGGTGCCCGTTCCACACCCTTCTTAACCATGTCACTTTTCATAATCGCTATGTCCTTTCCCTAATAATCAAAAACCGCCCCCTACAGGACGGAACAAAAATCTGAGATATTATATCAAGCTCCCATTGACAAAACATAGCATAGCACTTGTTTATATGTCAAGCTAGCGCACATATAATTTGCCTTCCATAGTTTTTATCTTATTCAGTCTGCGTAGGTGCCGGCCACCTTCAAACTCACTGGTAAGATAAGCCTTAACAATTTCGCGTATTACATCTGGCTCCAGCTCTGTCCCCAAACAAAGGATATTAGCATCATTGTGTTGCCGGGCTCGGCGAGCACTGAAAGCATCATAGCATAGCGCTGCCCTTATCCCCATAATCTTATTAGCCACTATACTCATACCAATACCGGTATTACATATCAAAATACCTTGATTAAAATCGCCCTTGGCTACCGCCTGAGCTACCTGCTCAGCAATATCAGGGTAATCTACTGAATCAGCAGTATAACAGCCGAAGTCTTCAGTATTATACCCGGCATCAGTAATTATCTGCATAATAAGTTGCTTAAGCTCTAACCCCTTGTGGTCACAGCCAATAGCGATACGCATTATTCATTCCCCTTTCTTAGAAATAATATCACCGCACACCTCCTCAAGGTCTCTCAAGGCTATAGCACCCTCTCGCAAAACTATCGGTGTCTCCCCGGTGACATCAACAATAGTGGATTCCCTGCCCCCAGTGCATTGACCACCATCAATAACCAGATCTATTTTATCGCCAAGTTGCGAATATACCTCGGCAGCGGTGAGTGCACTCGGCTTACCACTTTGATTAGCACTGGTGCCTAAAACAGGCATCCCTAAACCTTCGACAAGGGCAATGGGAACTGGATGAGCCGGAATACGCACCGCTACAGTCGTACCTCCGGCGGTAACAATATCAGGGACTGACCTAGATTTAGGTAAGACCAGGGTTAAGGCACCGGGTAGAAATTTTTCAGCCAAGAGCCAGCCAACCGGCGGTATCAGCTCAGCAACATCGCTTATCTGTGACATATGGGCTAGAAATAGAGAGAGTGGCATATGCCGCGGCCGTTTCTTTACCTCGTAGACCCGTTCTACTGCCTGATAAATATTAGCCGAAGCCCCCAGCCCATAGACGGTATCGGTAGGCAAGGCAATTACCCCCCCCTGTTTAAGAATAGAAACACCTTCTCTAATCTGCCGTTTAATATCTGAAGGAAGCCTATCTAACATTGTCTCTAACATCTACTAAAAATAATCGGTTTCCCCTTGACGACAGTATATCACAGTGTGGTAATCTTTGGCATAGAGATGACTAAAGATAAGTCAAAACAAGATTTAGGCAGCCACCGTGTAACTACCAGTGGCGATATTGAAGTCTCCACTTATTTGGAGATTGCCAAAGAGCTAGGTGGCGAGCAGCCATCAGCACCCGAAGAGGCTATCTCTGGTGCCGAGCGCGAAGCCATAATCGTCATCGACTTTGGCTCACAATACAGCTTGCTCATCGCCCGACGAATACGTGAGTGTCAGGTATACTGTGAGCTGTTACCTTATGATACCCCCTGGGAAAAGATAATCTCCTTAAATCCCAAGGGGTTTATCCTTTCTGGCGGACCGGCCAGTGTTTACGAACCGGGGGCACCGCTGGCACCAGCCTACATTTATGAAAGTAACCTGCCCATACTGGGTATATGCTATGGGATGCAAGTTATAACCCATCAGCTGGGTGGAAAGGTTATGCCAGCCACTAAGCATGAATATGGCCATGCCGTCCTTCACGTAAGCAATGTAGATTCACCGCTACTTGCTGATTTAGACACCTCCTTGCCGGTGTGGATGAGCCATGGTGACCAGATTGAAGAAATGCCCCCAGGTTTTAGTGCCCTAGCTTATACTGAAGGTTCACCCTTTGCCATTATGGGTAACGATAAGAGAATATTTGGCCTCCAGTTTCACCCTGAGGTAGCCCATACCCCTCAGGGGAAGACTATCCTTAAGAACTTCGCCTACCGAATATGTGGCTGTCGCGGAAACTGGACAATGGGTAATTTTACCAAGGACAGCCTAGCCAGAATCAAAGAACAGGTGGGTAGAGGCAAGGTTATCAATGCTCTCTCCGGCGGCGTTGATTCAGCAGTAGTGGCTACCCTCATTCACCGAGCTATTGGCAACCAGCTTACCTGCATCTTTGTCAACAACGGACTCCTGCGTCGTGAAGAAGTAGAGAGAACCTTTAATATTTTCCATCTTAATCTAGGTATGAATATTATCCATATCGACGCCAGTGAAAGATTTCTTCACTGCTTAAAGGGAGTAGTAAACCCCGAGGTAAAGCGCAAGGTTATCGGTGAGGAATTCATCAAGGTATTTGAGGAGGAAGCAAGCAGGATAGGTAAGGTTGATTTTCTCGCTCAGGGAACGCTCTACCCCGATGTCATTGAGAGTGCGTCTTCAGGAAGCAAAGCCTCAGCTAAAATAAAAACTCACCATAATGTGGGCGGTTTGCCCGCTAAGATGACGCTCAACCTGATTGAACCTCTGCGGTACCTGTTTAAGGATGAGGTGCGCCAGGTGGGGCTGGAGCTGGGTCTCCCCGAGGAGATGATATGGCGACAACCTTTCCCTGGTCCCGGTCTAGCCATCCGTATTATAGGTGAGGTAACCAAGGAGAAACTAGAGATACTGCGCAGTGCTGATTGGGTTGTCATGAACGAGATTAAGAAGGCAAAGCTATACCGTCAGCTATGGCAGAGCTTTGCTATACTCACCGATGTTAAAAGCGTCGGGGTAATGGGGGACTTTAGAACCTATGGCTACTTAGTTTCTATCCGTGCCGTAACCAGCGAGGACGCTATGACGGCTGACTGGGCACGCCTCCCCTACGACCTGCTGGCCAGGATTTCTAACCGCATTGTCAACGAGGTGCCCGAAGTAAACCGGGTGGTCTACGATATAACCTCCAAGCCCCCCTCAACTATAGAGTGGGAGTAAGGGGTAGTAGCAATGGAGCGTACAAGCCAGCAAAAAGGAAAGTTTGCTGAGTTTCTAGTCTTCAGCAAGCTAATCGAGGAAGGAGCTGACCTCTATCTTCCAGTTATAGATACAGGTATTGACGCTGTAGTACGGCAGAAAGACGGGACTTACAAAGAGATACAAGTTAAATCGACAGAAAAAGAGTGGAGTCTTGCTGCATGGGTTCCTGACAACCTGCAGCTACTGCGAAGACGTTTTATCGTATGGGTCGATATGTCAAAATCTAAAGAGAACCCCGAAATCTGGGTTTTTCCAGGCGAAATCTTTAAGGATTATTCTACAAAGATCGGAGCAGAACAGAACTTTACACATCGCAGGTTGGATCTGGGTGGGACAAGAAGAGGGGATGACCAGCCACGTTGTGTATTGCTTAATAAATATTGTGATGCATGGAGACTTTTGACAGGGGATATTAGAGGAGAGTCAAAGAGAGGCGAAGCCTCTCTTACATAAACAATTCCCCCTCTCCTAGAAAGGAGAGGGGGACACAGGGGGTGAGGAAATGACAATAGCAGCACTTGTCTTAGCGATCTCGGGCATCATCGCTACAGCCTTAGTAGGCTGGTTGGTTCATACGAAAACTAGCACGCTATTAAGACGAATAAATGCAGTACTGATTGCTAGGGTAACACCAACAGAACTTAGCCAAATGGAAAGACTAATAGAAGATATTGAGCGAACTGGTGAGAAAAGGGGCACAATAGTCCAAAGGTCAGATGGCACTTGGGGAATAGATTGGGTTGTAGTGGTAGGGGGCGGAACGGTGAAGCCCACCGGAATGCTAAAAACACGCCTAATTAGGTGATTCACATAAAGTCTCGTCCTTCCCCCTCTCCTTCAAAGGAGAGGGGGACACAGGGGGTGAGGTTACCAAAAATCTTTTAATAAAGGTAAAAGGATTTAGGAATGCGTAAGAAACTGATTATCATAGGAGCTTTACTGGCAGCAGTGCTTCTTCTGGGAGCGTGTATCCCGGGGCCAGAGCAGCCCGCTTATGAAAAGCTAAGTTTTCAGTTATCATCAGATACAACACCGGGAAATACCGATGAGTATGATACCCACAGCTTTAATATTTACCTTGAGCCTGAGCAAGAATTAATCCTGGATTTCTATGCCGAGGGTGCGGCGGTAATGTTTTCTGCTATCACCCCGTCCGAGGAGATGCTGGGCTATGAGACCAGCGATGGTCGTGCCGGCAATATAAAAGATACCGGGTTAGGTCATCTCCAGGAGAAAAAAATTAAGGCAGCCGCTGAAGGGCACTTTAGATTTACCGCCCCGGAAGCGGGGTTCTATATAATGAGTGTTAAATCAGCCACCCCTAAGGGCGAGATAGATGTGCTGATAGAGTACTGGATTCAATGAGGACTGGCCCATAGTGAAATAAACTCGGATGCAGGGGGTAAGGTTGCCAAAAATCTTAATAATAAGGGGTGAATACTGAAGATACTGGTTGTTGGTAGCGGAGCTAGGGAACACACCCTGGTCTGGAAGCTATCCCAGAGTCCTAAGGTTAAGAGGATTTATGTCGCTCCGGGTAATGCTGGCACGGCTCAGATTGCCTATAACCTGAATATCAAGCCTACTGACATAGAGTCACTGGCTAAAATAGCCCGGGGAAAGGGCATTGAGCTTGTCGTTGTTGGGCCGGAGGCGCCCCTAGCCAGTGGTATCGTTGACTACTTTCAAAGTAGAGGTATTCCTATCTTTGGCCCCAGTAAAGTAGCTGCCGAGATAGAGTCAAGCAAGGTGTTTGCCAAAGAACTACTGCAAAAATACGGTATCCCTTGTGCCCGAAGTGTCAGTTTTGCTGAATATAGCAGGGCAAAGGAGTATCTCGGGCAACAAACGTCACCCATAGTCGTTAAAGCAGACGGGCTAGCAGCCGGCAAAGGAGTAACCGTAGCCAATTCCATCCCGCAAGCCCTGGATACCCTCTATAATATTATGGAGGCTAAAGCCTTTGGTGCTTCCGGAGATAGGGTAATCATTGAGGAGTGCCTATCGGGAAAAGAGATGAGCTCTTTTGTCTTTACTGATGGCAAAACTGTCATCCCTATGGTCTCAGCTTGCGATTACAAATCAGTATTTGATGAAGACCAGGGACCCAATACCGGTGGTATGGGTAGCTATAGCCCACCCCACTTTACCAGCCCGGCACTATCCCAAGAAGTAACCGAGACCATACTTAAGCCGACAGTAAAGGCTATGGCTAAAGAAGATAGACCCTATAAGGGTGTCCTTTATGGGGGTTTAATGGTTACCAGAGACGGGCCAAAGGTGCTAGAATTTAATGCCCGGTTCGGTGACCCAGAATCACAGGTTACCCTGCCCTTACTTGAGACCGACCTGGTGGATATCTTCATGGCCGTAATAAATGGCAATCTGGACCAGGTAGATGTAAAATGGAGTGAGAATGCCTGCGTTGGTGTGGTAATGGCATCAGGTGGCTATCCCGGTAGCTATGAGACCGGCCTCCCCATCACCGGGCTGGACAGTCTGGATAAAGACATTATGGTATTTCACGCCGGAACCAAGGTAGGCTCAGAGCCAGGACAGGTATTAACTAACGGAGGACGCGTGCTCACCGTAGTGGCTACCGGTAAGACTATTGCCGAAGCCAGAGAGAAGGTCTATAATAATATCCCCCGAATTCACTTTGAGGGCTGCCACTATAGGAAAGATATTGCGCTGGTAAAAACAGAATAGAGTTTGACTAGCCTAAATAGCCATACCTGTAATCCGGGTGGTAAGGAGGCTGAAATGAGAAGGATATTATTAACTGTCCTAATCGCAGGCATACTATTATTGACTGCTTGTGCTGAATCGGAGCCTAAAGTTCTACCCTATCCCGGTGAAGGCGCTCCACCACCCCCACCAGGTTATACTTATGCACTAGCACCTAGCGAGCCTTCTAATTCTACTCCAAGTCCTAGTCCTCCTCCAGAAACAACACCTGCTCCAGAAACACCAACACAGGTCGTAACCATAGACAGAGTTTGGACTATGGCGAAGAATTGGGATGCTGACCCAGAGGTAGATGGCATTGAATTCAACCTCACACCCAAGGATGCAGAGGATAATGTGGTCGAGACCCCGGGTGTGGTCAGTGCTAAACTCTGGCTTAGACTTGAATACCCGGAGGCAAGAAAAGGTAACTTGGTTCAGGAGTGGAGCAACATCCAAGTAGATAAAGATGATTATGATTGGCTTTCTGGTGCCTCTATCCGGCTGGAGTATAAGGACTTCCAGCCAAAGGGGCAAATTGGCATTCTTGAAGTCACGCTAGAAACACCAGATGGCAAGAGCTTTATTGCTAGTGACACTTTTGCGCTGCTAGGAGAATAAAATAGGCACGACGTCAGAGAAAAAGACTTATTGAGCCAGTAGTATCACAGATAAAAGCGTGTTGATAAAATATGCCCAAAGGAGGAAACCCTTCAAAACCAAATCCTCTTCTTCTTTGAAGGAAAGGAGGAATTAAGGGAGTGTCAAACAGTGGCTACTTTCGAAGATTTTAAGGAACTGGTGCAACTCCGTAGCAGCCTCAGTGACAAAGTCGCCAAGCTTGCGAAGCTTTTCCCGGGTGGTACTCCTGCAACCGCAGAGGCAGAGTTTACACCCGAACAGAAGAGAGCAATCAGGGATGCTGATGAAGCGTGGGAGAAGTTTCGGCAGAAGGCTAAAGAGTTAGGAGGCTATGTAGATTAGCTTTTCAGGGAGTTTTAGAGGGACGGAGTCCCCAGGAAATCCCCCTAAGTCCCCCTTTACAAAAGGGGGGAAGAACTTCTCCCTTTGAAAAAGGGAGAGTGAGAGGGATTTAATATGGAGAAGGGGATAGGGTTAACAAATAAAACCTAGAGGGGGGTGAGGTTGAAATGTCGTTAGTAGCTGTAGTTATGGGTAGTAAATCAGATACAGAACTTATGCGTCCAGCAATGGAAGTACTAAATAAGCTTGGTATTAACTACGAACTGTCGGTAATATCAGCCCACCGTAACCCGGAAAAAGCTCGTCAGTTTGGACTGGCTGCCAGGGATAGGGGAATTGAGGTCATCATCGCCGCCGCCGGTGGTGCCGCTCATCTCCCCGGGGTTCTGGCCAGCTGGACAACGCTACCTGTTATCGGCGTGCCACTGGCGACCAGTGAATTAAAGGGGGTTGATGCCCTCTACTCCATAGTTCAGATGCCGGCTGGAATACCTGTTGCCGGTATGGCTATAGGTACTGCTGGGGCTAAGAATGCTGCTTATCTAGCGGCTGAGATTTTAGGCCTGCAGCATAGCGAGATACGAAAAGCCTACGAAAAATATAGAAGTGATCTACAAGGAGACAACAAATGATTGAACGGTATTCCCGCCCTCAAATGAAACGGGTGTGGTCAGACGAGAATAAGTTTAATAAGTGGCTTGATGTAGAGATTACTGTCTGTGAAGCCTGGGCGGAACTGGGTTTCATTCCCAGGGAAGCTGTCCCTAAGATAAAACTGGCTCGCGTTAATCTTAAACGCATGGAGGAGATTCTCAAAGAAACCCACCACGATATGACTGCTTTTCTGGGTTCTGTATCCGAGAGCTTGGGTAAGGAATCACGCTTTATTCATCTTGGTCTTACCTCCTCTGATGTAATTGATACTGCCCTCGGCCTACAGCTTGTTGAGGCAACGGAGATACTTAATCAAGATATAAAAGAACTTATCTCGGTGTTAGCACAAAAGGCAATAGAACATAAATACACGGCTATGATTGGGCGTACCCATGGCATCCATGCCGAACCAATTTCCTTTGGCTTGAAGCTGGCAATATGGGTTGAGGAGATGAAACGCCAGCGTCAAAGGCTTACGGCTGCCAGGAAAGTCATCGCTGCCGGCAAAATTTCCGGAGCCGTAGGCACCTATGCCACACTACCCCCCGAGGTTGAAGAGAAGGCTTGTGCCAAGCTAGGGCTTACCCCAGCCCCGGTATCAAGCCAGATTCTGCAGCGTGACCGCCATGCCCAATTCACTACCACCCTAGCTATAATCGCCAGCTCCTTAGAGAAATTTGCCACTGAGATAAGAGGACTGCAGCGAACTGAGGTTCGAGAGGTAGCCGAACCCTTCGGGGCCAGCCAAACCGGCTCTTCAGCCATGCCACACAAACGTAATCCTGAGCTTTGCGAGAGAATCTGCGGCTTAGCCCGGCTCATAAGGGGCTATGCCCTAACCTCAATGGAAAATATCGCCCTATGGCACGAACGAGACATAAGCCATTCTTCCACCGAACGGGTAATCCTGCCGGACTCATGCCTGGCGCTAGATTACAGCCTTAGTGTCTTTACCTCGGTAATGAGAGGGCTAGAGGTCTATCCCAAGAGAATGAAACGAAACCTAGACCTTACCAGAGGTGTGATTTTCTCCCAGCGAGTGATGCTGGCGCTTATAGATAAGGGACTATCCCGACAAAAAGCCTATCAGTTAACACAACGAAATGCTATAAAGTCATGGGAGAGGAACAAAAACTTTCTCATCTTGCTCAAGGCTGACCCTGAGGTTACCGCCAGCCTGCCCCCGGAAGAGCTTGAACCACTTTTTAACGAACAATACTACCTGCGCTTTATCGATGATATTTTCAAACGGGTGGGACTAACGGAAGCACAATGGAAAGGAAAAACCAGAGCCACTGAATCTGGGAACCTGGCACCGAGAACAATATGATTACCAGCCCATCAGTGTTACTCAATACCAACCTGTCCCTCCCCCTATTTTATCGTGGCAAGGTGCGGGATACCTACGAATTAAGTAGCCGACTGCTTATTATAGCTACCGACCGAATCTCCGCCTTTGATTCAGTCCTACCTTGTGGCATTCCCAACAAGGGCTTAGTGCTTAACCAACTCTCAGCTTTCTGGTTCCAAAAGACGGCAGGCTTAGTCCCCAACCATTTAGTAGAAGCCGTTGATGACGTTCGTTGCCTTGATAACTACATTCCCCTGGCGAGTCGATTTTCTTACCCTTCTTACCTCAAGGGGCGGTCTATGATTGTTAAGAAGGTTAAGCGCCTTCCTATTGAATGTGTAGTACGCGGTTACCTCTCAGGGTCCGCCTGGGTAGAATATCAAGAGCAGGGTACTATTTTCAGGGAAACTCTACCCAAAGACCTAAAGGAAAGCCAGGAACTACCTCAGCCGCTATTTACCCCGACAACTAAAGAAGAGACGGGGCATGACCGGCCACTCAGCATGGATGAATTAAAGAATACGGTAGGGGAAACCATAGCTGAGGAGCTAAAGAAGAAGAGCTTGGCTATTTATAGCTATGCTCGGGGGTATGCCCAGGCTAGAGGCATAATTATCGCCGATACCAAGATGGAGTTCGGGCTTGAGAACGATAAGCTCATCCTTATTGACGAACTACTGACCCCAGACTCAAGCCGACTGTGGGATGCCAGGCTCTATAAAGTAGGGCAATCTCAACCCAGCTACGATAAGCAGCCGGTCCGTGACTGGCTGGTTGAGTCGGGGTGGGATAAAGAGCCGCCGGCTCCCATGCTACCCCCAGATGTTATTAAGGCTACCACCAAGAGATACCGAGAGGCTTACGAGAGGCTAGTGGGTAAGAAGCTGAGATAGGCTTTACAAGAAGATTTTTCGTAATCTTTAAGGTAACAACTAACCTCGTTGTTGGAGGTACACTCAAGTATCAGGCAGTTAAATCCCAGTTGTTTCTCCTGATGTCTAGCTTTTCTGAAGCACTCTTGCTCTTGCCATTGCCAACCACGCAACCAGAAAGCCCTGCACTTTAACCCTCTAAGAACTCTTTAGTGCTGGGGAGTTCGCCATTGAGCTTTGGGTCAATTCTGGTGGCCGTATCTAAAGCTCTACCCAAGGCTTTAAACAGGGCTTCCGCCTTGTGATGGTCGTTGGCGCCATCAACAACCTTAGCGTGGAGGTTAATCTTGGCTTCAATGGCAAAGGACTCCAGGAAGTGGCGGATAAGGTCGGTAGAAAATCCAGCCATGTCATTTTTCCTAAAAGGTAGCTCTAATTTAGGGTATCCTCGCCCGCTGATATCCACTACTACCGTTGCTAAAGCATCGTCCATAGACACGGTGGCATCACCCATTCGCATAATACCACTCTTTTCTCCGAGAGCTTCGTTTAGGGCTTTACCCATGCAAATGGCGACATCCTCTACCAAGTGATGCTGGTCATCTCCAGTTGCTGATAGCGCTATACCAAATCTTCCGTGTTGAGCCACCTGTTTTAAGAGATGGTCAAACATCTTAATCCCGGTATCTATTTCGTATTTACCATTGCTATCAATATCAAGCTCCAGGCTGATATCGGTCTCCGGAGTCTTCCGCTCTATAACAGACCTCCTTCCTCCGTTAGAGGAATTCCCACCATTAACCTCCGTCAAAATAAATTGCATTGCTTTCCAGAGAAATTGGTGACTTGCAGTTACTTCACCATTCCCATTCCCGTTCAGTACTCTGCCGTAAGTTTGTCTAGTACACCCGATTTGTTCTGCCATCTTCTCGATAGTGTATTTATTGCTCTTTTGGAATTGCAATACACGGTCAATTAATTTTTTACTGTCAGCTAATTCGTCAACCAATGCCATTTCCAGCCTCCCGTTAAGTAGTATAACATTTACCCAAGATTAGCTATAGTAATTACTATTAGTAATGTTAAGTATTATAACAGTGTTTTCCT
>JADFUW010000016.1 GCA_015222205.1 Chloroflexota bacterium | reverse complement strand
TGATTGACCTATATGAGAAATGGGCACAAGAAAGAATCAAGCGCCACCAGCACAGGGTGCTACGGGCTGAAAGATTATGCGCACAACATAATCCTATGTAAGGAATGCCAAGCATCACTCAAATCATCCAATCTCGGGTAAATTCTTGGCTGCTCTTTCAGTGACTACCAAGTTGTCCATTTATCTTGTCCTGATCACCTCGCGGGGACTAGGATACTCAATAGCCGAGATCGAAATCGCCCGGGTATCAGTGGTATAAGCTGCGTGGTAGATCCGATCTGATATTCTCCTCGGGGTATTTTGACATAACTTAACCCCCCGTGCTAGATTATTATATTGGGCCTTCCGTTTGAGATTAAGCAACAGAAGTCACAAAATAGAATAGGTGGGAAGAGAAATAGATGATATGAATATGATTGTTTGCGTCAAGCAGGTAATTGACCCTGAGTCACCACCAGCCAGCTTCAGAATTGACCCCGCTAAGAATGAGGCAACACTGCCAGCGAGTGTATCACCAGTAATCGACCCCTATAGTGAATATGCTGTAGAGGCGGCGCTAAGAATCAAGGATGCCCGGGGTGGTAAAATCACAGTAATAAGCCTGGGCAAAAACCTTTTACGAGATGTAGTAAAGAAACCGCTATCTATGGGAGCAGATGAACTTATCCTGCTGGAGGACGAAGCCTTTACCGAGGGTGATAGCTGGTCGACAGCCTATGCCTTGGCTATGGCTATCAAGAAAGTAGCTGATTATGATCTTATCTTTTGCGGCCGACAGACTTCCGACTGGGATGCGGGACAAGTGGGTTCTGGTATCGCTGAGATATTGGGTCTGCCCAGTGTAACGCTAGCCCAGAAAATAGAAGCTACCGATGGTAAGGTAAGGGTAGAGAGGGTGGTCGATGATGGCTATGAAGTGGTTGAGGTATCCTTGCCCACCTTGATTACAGTAAGCAATGAGCTTGGTGAGCCTCGCTACCCCACCATAAAAGGAATCATGGCTGCCAAGAAGAAGGAGCCGGTTATCTGGAAACCAGCCGACATCGAGGTTGAGTCTTCTCAGATAGGTGCAGCGGGTCGGCGTACTAGGTTGCTCAAGCTATTCCAGCCAGTGCATGAGGGTGAATGTGAAATTGTAGGCGGTGATAGTCCCGAAGAGGCAGCAGCTAACTTAGTCTTGAAACTAAGGGAAGCCAAAATACTATAAGCGGGGAAAAGACATGAGGTTTGATTTTAGATACCCTTTCGCTACAGTTAAGGAGGTAGGTATCAATGACTGAATATAAAGGGGTTGCAATTTTCGGTGAAGCTAAGGAGGGAAAGCTAGCAGTAATAACCACCGAACTACTGGGTTGCGGCCGAAAGCTGTGTAGCGACCTGGGTCAGGAATTATATTGCTTGCTGATAGGCAGTGATGTAAGCAATTTAACCCAAGAAGCAATTGCCTTCGGTGCCGATAAGGTGTATGTCGTTAGCGATCCGCTACTTGAAGACTATCAGACAGATTCCTACGTAACAGTGGTAGAAAGAATAGTGAGACAGTTAACGCCTCAGATTCTTATCTTTGGGCATACTTCTATTGGTCGTGATCTAGCACCCAGATTGGCTTTCAGACTGGATACGGCCGTTTCGACCGACTGTGTGGAATTATCTATTGACCCAAACTCGAAATTACTCTTGCAAACCAAGCCAGTTTATGGCGGTAATGCCCAGGCTATATTTACCATCGACACATATCCCCAGATGGCTACGGTTAGAGTCAAAGTAATGTCACCTCTGCAACGGGACGACTCAAGGCAAGGAGAAGTCGTCATTATTGAGGCCGATTTAGACCTTCAAACCATAAGAACCAAGGTCCTGGAGAAGGTGGTGGAAGAGGAAGAAGGGATAAAGCTGGAGGATGCTGCGGTGGTAGTCTCTGGAGGCAGAGGCATCGGCAGCGTTGAGGGTTTCAAGCAACTAGAAGAACTGGCAAAGCTATTGAAAGGAGCAGTGGGGGCCAGCAGACCCCCCTGCGATAATGGGTGGGTGCCATCTGGGTACCAGGTTGGCCTTACGGGTAAGATTATTGCCCCTGATCTTTACATTGCAGTCGCTATTTCTGGTTCTAGCCAGCACATGACCGGTTGTTCCGGTGCCAAGACTATCGTGGCAATAAATAAGGACCCTGAAGCCAACATCTTCCAGGAAGTTCAATTTGGTGTGGTCGGAGACTGGCAAAAAGTTCTGCCTGCCTTTACCAGTAAAGTTAAGGAAATAATAGCTGAATAAAAGCAATAATGCTCATAACTAGTGTCTCTTGAGTTTCCCTAAGGCCTCCTTTACCTCGTCGACGGAAGCCTCTTCCTCGATAGTGGATATGTCACCGATTTCCTCATTGGTAAGAAGGGCCTTGATCACCCTTCTCATAATTTTACCGCTCCTTGTTTTCGGCAGCATGTTGATAAAGACGACGCCCCTTACTACCACAATAGGTCCCATCTCATTCCTTACGTGTCGTACCAACTCCCTTCTCAACTCTTCACTGGGCTGATAGCCCTTGGCCAGGACCACGCAGACGCTGGCTACCGTTCCCCGCAGTTCATCAGGGACACCGGCTACCGCTGCCTCAACTACTGCCGGGTGAGAGACCAGAGCATTCTCCACCTCCACTGTCCCTATCCTGTGGGCGGCAATCTTGATTACTTCATCAGCCCGGCCGGTAAACCAGATGTAACCATCTCTGTCCTTGTAGGCGGCATCTCCGGCAAGGTAGACCCCTTTGGTACCCGGTCTGGCTTCCCAGTAGTCCCTCCGGTACCTCTCCGGGTCTCCCCAGAGCGTCGGGGTCAGACCGGGGAATGGCTTTCTGATGATGAAAAGACCATGCTCTCCGTCAGAAAGAGAACGGCCATCTACTTCATCAACGACATCAGTAAGTATCCCTGGAGCCGGCAGGCCCGCCGAGCCGGGTTTAATCGGAATCATACCGAGACCGTTGGGGTTGCCCACTATCGCGCCTGAGGTCTCTGTCTGCCACATATGATCAACTACGGGTATCTTATCGGCGAAGACTTCCTCCTGCAGCCACTGCCAGGCCGCCGGGTTTAGCGTTTCCCCGGCACAAAAGACCCTCTTCAACTTACTAAAGTCGTGCTTTTTTGCTTGTTCAATGCCCAATCTCATTAATGCCCGAACGCCAGTGGGGGAAGTAAACATGCCAGTTACCCCGTTTCTCTCAATAATATCCCACCACATATCCTGCCGCGGATAGTCCGGGGTACCCCGGTATAAGATTGAGGTGCAGCCGCAGAGGAGGGGACCATATATATTGTAGCTATGTCCTACAATCCAGCCAATATCTGAGGTAGAGAACCAGATATCATCAGCCCCCAGGCCATAGAGCCACTTAGCCATTGAGTAAATGTGTACCTGGTAGCCACCGTGACAGTGCACGACAACCTTCGGCTTTGCCGTGGTCCCCGAAGTAGGCAGGATAAATAGTGGCTCATTGGACTCCATCGGAACGCAATCGGAGCTAAATCCCCCTCCACCAACCAGAAAATCAGCCCAGAAGACGTCCCGACCTTCCTCCATTGGCACCTTCTCATCTCTACTATCACTGACAACTACCACCGTCCTTACCTTATGCTCGTCGGGAAGCCTGGCTAAAGCCTCGTCCACCATTTCCTTCAGCAGTACCGGCTTATTCCTCCGGCTCTCCCTGGCCTGAGTAATAATGTACCTGGTGTCGCTTAGTTCAATCCGGTCGGCTATCGCCCCGGGGGAGAAACCGGCGAAT
>JADFUW010000002.1 GCA_015222205.1 Chloroflexota bacterium | reverse complement strand
ATCACCCTTTACGAAAGGGGGAGACATGATAGCTTCTCCCGAATCACCCTTTACGAAAGGGGGAGACATGATAGCTTCTCCCTTTGGTAAAGGGAGAGCGAGAGGGATTTACACAGGGGACACAGGGGGTGAGGTAGACCGGGGATGGTGAGGGGGAGAAATAATGGATGATGCTGAAAACCTAAAGATCATTAGCGAATTAAAAGACTTTTATAAGGAACTCAAATCATATAAGAGACTACTGAATTTAAAGGGACGGCTGTCGGACAAAGATAGACTAAGAGAAACACTTGTCCGCAAAATTGGAGCTCTTAAGACAATAGTGATAAAACTAACAGGCAAAGAACATATTCAACGGTTCGGCACGGTTTACAATATTTGGGATGTAGGGTTAACGACTCATCGCGTATCCGACATTTGTGATGTAGCATTAGATTGCTGCATCGATGCCGTAAATGAAGCCATCGGCAAACTGGAATCAGAGACTAACAAACTAGATATTACAGACGAAAAAGGAAAAAGTATGAGAAAGCCAGAAAGCTCTACAGATAACGAAGACAATCCGTTTGGACAAGCTATTGAATTAGAACTAAGAACAACGCCGGATGTGCTCAGTCCAGTTATTAGAACCTACACCTCCGAATTTAAATATAAGGGATTAAGCTATAAGGCAATCAAGGAGTCTGTAACTGCTTCTCAAACCTTTAGGAAAATCCTCATTACTGTAGCCAAGTTTGAAGGGAGCTCGATTTCACACGAAGACGGTATAGGGATCATAACAATCCAGTCGCTTGGAGATGTCAAAAGCATGTTTCGTATTCCACCACGCAAGCAATGGCATATCAATATCGAACCCAAGACTATAGCAATTGCGGGAGACCCAACGTGCTATGGAAGCCATATAGCTAGGAATAACTTTAACTTGTTTTATGATGACTCTTATTTCTCTCACTTTCTTGGTGTACTTCTAAGTGAACTCCAACGACTTGGGTTCAAAGAAACCAAAAAACAAAAGGCTTGGCGCAAGTTCAAGGAAATTCTTGAGGTATGGAATAAAGTAAAACCGTAAGTTAAGGAGTATAAATTTGTCTAAACCCAAAAAAGTCTTAATCATCGGTTCGGGGCCCATAGTTATCGGGCAGGCGGCGGAGTTTGACTACGCCGGCACTCAGGCATGCAAGGCAATGCGGGAGGAGGGGGTCACCTCGGTGCTGGTTAACTCCAACCCGGCGACTATCATGACCGATGAGGGCATTGCCGATATTGTCTATATTGAGCCACTCACCGTGGAGATGGTCGCCCGCATTATTGAGCGTGAGCGTCCTGACGGCTTGCTGCCGACCCTCGGCGGGCAGACAGGACTCAATCTAGCTGTAGACTTAGCCGATGCCGGCGTTCTGGATAAATACAATGTCAAATCTCTGGGCACGCCGATACAGACCATCAGAAAGGCTGAAGACCGGGAGCTATTCAAGCAGATGCTGATAGACATCGGCGAGCCGGTGCCGGAGAGCGCTACCGTTAATACCCTGGAACAAGCTCGAGAAGTAGTCGCCAAGATAGGCTTGCCCGTAATCATCCGCCCGGCCTACACCCTGGGGGGGACGGGAGGCGGCATGGCTTATACCCGGGGTGAATTCGAGAGAGCGGTAACCGTAGGATTGGCAGCCAGTCCCATCCATCAGGTGCTAGTTGAGCAATCTCTAGTCGGCTGGAAGGAAATAGAATACGAGGTCATGCGTGATGGCGCCGATAACTGCATCACTATATGTAACATGGAGAATATTGACCCGATGGGGGTGCACACCGGTGATAGTATTGTCGTCGCCCCCAGCCAGACCCTGACCAACAAAGAATACCAGATGCTAAGGACTGCCAGCCTCAAGATTATCCGTGCCCTAGGCGTTGAGGGGGGATGCAACATACAGTTTGCCCTTGACTACAGTAGCAATAATTACTATGTAATTGAGGTCAACCCCCGGGTTAGCCGCTCCTCAGCCCTGGCCAGTAAGGCTACTGGCTACCCTATTGCCCGGGTAGCTGCCAAGATAGCAGTGGGTAAGAGGCTGGATGAAATCCCCAACGCCGTCACCCAGAAAACCATGGCCTCCTTTGAGCCAGCCCTGGACTATCTGGTAGTTAAAATCCCCCGCTGGCCGTTTGACAAGTTTGCCTCCGGCGACCGGGTTATCGGCACCCAGATGAAAGCCACCGGCGAGGTAATGGCTATTGACCGGTGTTTTGAAGCCGCCCTACAGAAGGCAGTACGCTCCCTGGAGTTTGGCAAGAGGTCATTACTGTGGGAAGACCCGAAATGGGGAATGAATACTAATATTAGTTCTTATAACTTAGAACCCAGCGACCTTAGATTATGGGTAGTTATGGCAGCACTAAGGAGAGGTATAGGTGTCGAGGAAATATTCGAGCGAACTAAGATTGACATCTGGTTTCTAACCAAGCTACAGAATATTGTCGTTATGGAAGAGAGGCTCCTGTCTCAGCTACTAACGCCGGAGCTTTTACGAGAGGCAAAACGACTTGGCTTCTCCGACGAGCAGGTAGGAACCCTGGCCGACAGGCTTCCCGAGCAGGTAAGAGAACAGCGCCATAGCTGGAATATCTGCCCCGTTTACAAGATGGTGGATACCTGTGCCGCTGAGTTTGACGCTGCCACCCCCTACTTCTACAGCACCTATGAACAGGAGAATGAAGCCGAACCCTCCGCGGGAAACAAGGCAGTGGTTATTGGTAGCGGCCCCATCCGTATCGGGCAGGGCATTGAGTTTGACTATTGCAGCGTTCACTCCGCCTGGGCGCTGCAGGAATCAGGCTTCAAGAGTATTATGGTTAACTCCAACCCGGAAACAGTCTCCACCGACTTTGACACCAGCGACCGCCTCTACTTTGAAGCCCTGGATGAGGAAAGTCTGCGTGATATTCTAGAGAATGAAAGCCTTTCGTATAATAATCCAACGCCATCCATAGTTCAATTTGGTGGTCAGACGGCAATAAACCTGGCCGGGACTCTATCCCGTAGTGGTATGCCTCTTCTCGGCTCCAGCGCTGAGGTTATTGACCTGGCTGAAGACCGCCGCCAATTTGAGAACTTTCTCAGTGAGCTGGGAGTCCCGCAGCCACCAGGGGCCGGGGTAACCTCCGTAGACGAAGCCCTAAACATAGCCAAGCTCATTGGCTACCCGGTACTGGTCCGCCCCAGCTATGTCCTCGGCGGCAGAGCTATGGAAATAGTTCACAACGCCGGTGAGTTACTCCGATACATTAAGCTGGCCATGGAACTGGACACTGGTCACCCTGTCCTTATCGATAAATATCTGGAAGGGAAAGAGGCTGAGGTTGATGCCATTGGTGACGGGGAAAGCGTCCTTATTCCCGGCATAATGGAGCACATTGAGCGGGCTGGTGTCCATAGCGGGGACTCTATGGCCGTCTATCCCGGCGTAAACCTGACTGAGCCGGAGATAGAAAATATTATTGACTACACTATCCGAATCGGGTTGGGGCTTAAGATTAAGGGCTTAATGAACATCCAGTTCGTTATTATGCCCGGCGATGCGGGTGAGTCATCAGTCTATGTAATAGAAGTTAATCCTCGAGCCAGCCGCACCATACCCTTTATCTCCAAGGTTACCGGTGTGCCTATGGTAAATGTAGCCACCAAGGTTATGCTCGGTAAGAGCCTTAAGGAGCAGGGCTATGAGACTGGCTTATGGGAAAGACAGAATCTAATAGCCATTAAAGCCCCCGTTTTTTCTATGTCCAAACTAACTGGTGTTGACACCCATCTTGGCCCAGAAATGAAATCCACCGGCGAGGTAATGGGGATTGACTATACCTTTGACGCTGCCCTAGCCAAGGCACTTCTGGCGGCGGGACTAATGCTTCCACCCCAAGGCGGCATACTACTGAGCATCGCTGATAGGGATAAACCGGAAGCATTGCCTCTAATCAGGAAGTTCTCCAATGTAGGTTATAAACTCTTTGCAACCGAAGGCACCGCGGCTATGATTGAGACAGCCGGGCTTCCAGTAAAGATGATTAGCAAAAAATTAAGTGAGGGGCATCCTAATGTTATTGACATCATCAGTGATGGGACAGTAAATGGCGTGGTCAATACCATTACCGGAGGGCGCATCCCATTAAGAGATGGTTTTGAAATTCGCCGGGCGGCTGCTGAGAAACGCATCCCCTGCTTTACCTCGCTAGATACCGCCCGTGCTGCCGTAGATGCAATCACAAGCGGCAGCCAGGTCTACAGCGCCCAACCCCTGCCCAACTACCGTAAGAAGAGGCCAACGTGAAGCAGGTTGCAGCCAGCGTAATCAGTAACGAGCAGCTTTTAGGAGAGCTTGAACGTCCTCACGCACGAGCCATTTTAGGTAGCTGGATTATCTGGTTAAGGTGTCCTAAAATAGCCCGAGAAGCCCAGCCGGGGCAATTTGTTATGGTGGGCTGTGGAGAAGAATGTATGTTACCCCGTCCATTTAGTATCCACCGGGTAAACGAAAAGAGCGACATGGCACTATTATTCAGTGCATGGGTAGACGGCAAAGGCACCAACTGGTTATCCCAGCGGCATACGGGTGATACCATAGACCTACTGGGGCCACTGGGGAACGGCTTTTCTATTAGCCCGGCTTCTAAAAACCTGTTACTGATAGCCGGTGGCATCGGCATTGCTCCATTGTATTTTCTAGCTCAAGAGGCCTTAAGTCATGGGGGCAAGATAAAGCTACTCCAAGGAGCATCAGGGGCATTTAAGCCGTCAGTAAAACCAAATCCATCCCAGCTTTACCCCAAAGAACTTTTGCTTTCTGAAATAGAACTAGAGACCATTACTACAACTCCTGACGGCAAAAAAGGAATGGTTCTCGAACTCCTCACACTGGAGGTTGTTAATTGGGCCGAACAAATCTTTGCCTGTGGGCCCACTGCAATGTATCGCGATATGGCACTAAAAAAGAGGGGATTAGGGCTTGAAGGAAAGCCAGTCCAAATTTCCCTGGAGGCGAGAATGGGGTGCGGACGAGGAGTCTGCTACGCCTGCACCGTGAGGACAAAAAACGGGCTGAAGCAGGTGTGTCAGGATGGCCCGGTATTTGACCTTGATGACATCATCTGGGATGAATTTGCCCAAGCCTGAAGTCGGGTATAAGAGAAATTCGAAGTTTTACTGATACCATCCCCCTACCGGGAGTTTAAGAGGAGAAAGCCCCTCTTTCAAAACCTTCCCCCTCTCCTTTGAAGGAGAGGGGGACTTGAGGGGGGTGAGGTTAGAATTGGCAACTTTTAGCCCCAGGAGGTATTAAACATGGTAGTCACCAAGAAAATTAGTCTCAGCACGAAAGGGGAGTGCGATATTGTTGATATCACCCCACAGGTAGAGCAGCAGCTTGCTGAAGCCGGGATAAGTAACGGAACGGTTACTGTATTCGTCGCCGGTTCAACCGCCGGGGTAACTACTATTGAGTTTGAGCCGGGGTTAACTGGCGACCTTCAGAGCATGTGGGATAGGCTTGTCCCGAAGGACATCCCTTATGCTCATGACCGCCGCTGGGGCGATGGCAACGGATACTCACACGTCCGGGCATCGTTACTGGGAGCTTCACTAGTAGTTCCTTTCAGCAACAAGCGGCTAGCTTTGGGCACATGGCAGCAGGTAGTCTTGGTAGACTTTGACAATCGGCCGAGATCAAGGCAGGTTATAGTACAGATTATGGGAGACTAGATTATTTACCCTGGAGCAGGGTGAAGAATTCACTCCTGGTTTCGGCCCTACTGCGGAAGATACCCCTGAGGGCTGAGGTAACAATAGCACTACCCGGTTTCTTAATGCCACGCATAATCATACACAGGTGCTCTGCCTGAATAACTACCGCCACACCATCAGGGTTAATCCCCTGAACAATGGCATCGGCAATCTGAGTGGTCATTCTCTCTTGAATCTGGGGACGCTTAGCCACGATTTCTACCACCCTGGCTAGTTTACTCACCCCGACAACACGCCCCTCACTATTGGGAATATAGCCTATATGAGCCATACCGTAAAACGGTAACAGGTGATGCTCACACATAGAATAGAACGGAATGTCCTTCAGCACTATCATCTCCCGATGCCCCTCTTCAAAGCTGACCGAGAGTTCCTCTTTGGGGTCCCTGCCCAGTCCTGTAAAAAGCTCAGCGTACATCTCAGCCACACGAGCCGGTGTGCCCACCAAGCCCTCCCGCTCAGGGTCCTCCCCAATCGCCCTAATGATAGCAGTCACGGCTGACTTAATCTTAGACTCATCAAACACCCCATCCCTCCTTTAGCTCCAACCTAATGCCTGCTCTACAGCAGCTAAATCAGCCGGAAGCTCAAGAAAGCCTCCGGCACCCTTCATAGCCGTATCCGGGTCCTTAAGACCGCTGCCAGTTACCACACAGACCACCCTCTTTGGCGAGAAATTCATCCCATTCCGGGAAAGCTTGAGTAAACCAGCCAGAGAAGCCGCTGAAGCAGGCTCAGCAAAGATACCCCCTCCAGTCGCCATAAGCCGGTAAGCGGCTAGTATTTCATCATCGCTAACCATATCAATGATACCACCCGATTCATCACGGGCTGCCACCGCCTTCTGCCAGCTGGCTGGATTACCGATTCGTATTGCTGTGGCCACAGTTTGAGGCTCCTTAATGGGATAGCCCCGAACAATGGGGGCTGCCCCTTCAGCCTGAAATCCCATCATTTTAGGTTTACTCTTTGCCTTACCCTTCTGGTAATACTCCCCAAAGCCCTTCCAGTAGGCAGTAATGTTACCGGCGTTACCCACCGGGATAAAAAGATAGTCGGGAGCATCACCCAGAGTATCAATAATCTCAAAAGCCGCCGTTTTCTGTCCCTCTATACGGTGAGGATTCAGTGAGTTTACCAGGGTAACCGGGTGCTTTTCGGTGAGACTTCTAACTATATCAAGAGCCTGGTCAAAGTTACCATCAATAGCCACTATCTTAGCTCCATAGACAACAGCCTGCGCCAGCTTACCCAGCGTGATTTTACCCTTGGGCACAACAATAATAGCCGTAAGCCCTAAGTGGGCAGCATAAGCTGCCGCCGAGGCACTGGTATTACCGGTTGAGGCACACATCAGGGATTGGCTACCGGCTTCCACCGCCTTAGCCACCGCCACCACCATACCCCTATCCTTAAAAGAGCCGGTAGGGTGGCATCCCTCCAGCTTGAAATATAGCTCCCCACAGCCGGTCTCCTTCTCCAGCGCCGGACACCTGACCAGAGGCGTATCCCCCTCGCCCAACGAGAACAAAGGGGTCTTGGGTGTAATCGGAAGAAAGTCTCTATATTTAAGCAGAACTCCGTGTTTCATAACTACCCCTAACCTAAGGCTTCAACCCGGATGAAGTTACTTACTTCTTTAACTACCGTTAGACAAGCCATCTCGCTAATCGCTGATTGCATAGCCTTCTCTTGAGCAGTATGGGTTATGATAACAAGCTCAGCCGTCTCAGCCACCGGGTCAGCCAGCTTCTGGATAGCTGAGGAAATACTAATACGATGGTCACCTAAAACCCTGGCAATCTGAGCTAAGACCCCGGGACGGTCAGCAACATTAAGCCTGAGGTAATATCTGGTCTCAATATCAGACATGGGCTTAATAACCTTGCCAGACTTCAATTCCCACTTAGCCCTGCCACTCATACCGAGAAAAATTTCCTGCGCTGCCGAGACAACATCGGCTATTACAGCGCTACTGGTAGGTAAGGGGCCGGCGCCCTGACCGAAGACAAGAATCTTGTCAATCAGGTCACCCTCAACCAAGACAGCATTATAAACACCGTCAACCTTAGCCAGCAGGGAATCTTCCGGAATGCAAACCGGGTGAACCCGAACTTCAAACTTCTTGTCATCCTCTTTAGCAATAGCCAGCAGTTTGATAGCAAAACCCAGTTCTCGGGCATACTGAAAATCGCGGCTGGACAAGCGAGAAATCCCCTCACGATAAATATCCTGAGGACGAACCTCAGTGTGAAAAGCCAGAGATGCCAGAATAGCCAGCTTATAGGTGGCGTCTATACCCTCTATGTCATTCTCGGGATTAGCTTCAGCATAGCCTAATTCCTGAGCCTTAGTCAGAGCCAAGGAGAAATCCACGCCCTCCCTTGCCATCCGGGTAAGGATGTAATTGGTAGTCCCGTTGATTATGGCATAAATACCACCTATCTTATTGGCTACCAGGTCATACTGAAAGCGAGAAATTAGGGGAATACCACCACCAACACTGGCCTCATAACGAAGCCCAACCCCCTGCTGCCCAGCGAGCTTCATTAGCTCTGCCCCATGTTTAGCAATTACCTCTTTATTGGAAGTAACTACATGCTTACCGCTAGAGAGTGCCCTAGTTAGATATTCCAGGGCTGGACTCTCACCACCCATAGCCTCGATAACTATATCTATCTCTGATTCAGAGAAAAACTCATCAGTATCAGTGGTAAAGAGCTGAGAATTCATCTTCTGTGCCTGAGGACGGGTTAAATCCTGGGGCAGCACTTTTACCTTCCGTAGGACAAGCGGACAACCAACCTGCTTAGCCAGAACCTCAGCCTTATCTGTCAGAACCTTGGCTACTTGCCCACCAATTACCCCTAATCCTATTAAGCCAATCCCGATACTCTTTTTCCCCATCGTCTTAATACCCCGGTTAGATTTTTAGCTACCCATAGCCTTCTCCACCGCCCACGCCCTTTTCTCACTATTCAGATAGCCTTCGACCTTGTTTTTCGGGTCGTCCCACAGCGAAGAGACCCACTCACTTAAAGCCTTATTCTTCAGAAAACCCCTATCGTCATTCGAAATCTTCTTATTATCATCCTTATCCAAGACCTCAACCAGCCAGTAGCCCCCTTGAGTGGTGACTGCCTCATCCTTTATCGGCTCGTCCAGTGTTCCCGTCTCAGCATTGAGAACAAAATCCTTTATGGGTTCATAAATCTTCTCAGGACCAAGCCAGCCCAAATCACCACCGTCTTCCTTTGAAGCACTGTCTTGAGAAACCTCCTCAGCCAGAACCGCAAAATCTTCGCCATTCTCCAGACGAGCCATTACATTCTGAGCCTCTTTTTCGCTACCAAGCAGCATTACCTGAACATTAAACAGCTCACCCTGCTCATCCTCATCCTTCCCTAGCACCTTAACCAGCCAGTAACCAACGCTCTTAGTTCTGATTTTGTCATCAAGCGGTTGGCTCAATACGCCTACTTCAGCCGAGAAGGCATAGTCCTCAGGAACAGAAAGACCCAGCCCTGCAGATAAAATACCTTTAGGGTGCCAGCCAAGGTTACCATTTTGAGCCTGGGAAAGGTTCTCCAGAGAAAGCTCCCCAGCCAGCTCACCAAAATCTTCACCCTCTATCAACTTGGCCCTAGTAACTATTGCCTGATACTCGCTTTCCAGAAACGTAGCCATTACTTCCCTCTGCTCAGCAAACACCGGCACTTCCTGTTCAAAGGACTCATCCAGCAACCTCTGCCTTAACATATCATTCCTGACGATGTCCCGATAGCTCCGGCTTAGAGGCGGGTCTTGTTTCTTAAGCTCCTCATCAACCTCGCTATCACTAACAACGATACCCAATTCTGCCGCCGCTTGTCTCATTAGCTCACTCTGCTCAATAAATCTCTCCATATCACTAGCCATTCCCTGCATATACAGAGCAGCCTGGTCTGGCCCATAGATTTGCTCGTAGGCTTGGCTCTGAACCTCAAGTATATTTACGTAATATCCCATATTAAACTCGGTATCATTTACCCTAATTACAATTTCCCGCATCGGCTGATACTCATTGATATACCAACCACTCCCGATAACACCGGAAACAACAGCAATAACACTGATGCCCACTATTAGAATAATACGCTGTTTTCTTTTTTGTTTTTGCAAACGGGTAAGCTGGTGCTTGGTAAACTCACGCTTGGGCAGCCCACCCTTCTTTTTAGCCAAACTTAACACCTCCATCCGTAACAACGAATAAAAGTTGCGCCCACAAGAAAAAGAACTATTTTAAAAGTTTAATACTTAATTTATAACGCAAAAACGTAATCTTTTCAAATATAGCTGGTAGATCGTCTATTATCAGGAACAAGACTAACAAAATACTACAGAACTCAGTCAGATAGAGCAGAAGTACTCTGCCTCATGAGGATGGCATTACCAATATTTACGCCCAGCAGCCGGGTAATTACCGGGCACTTCACCTTAAGTAAGAAGAAGATGTTCTGTCGTTCTTCGTTTAATGATTCATAGTTTCCCTGCCCTTTGGCAATTATGATATCAGCAGAATGATATAACCTCAGCATCTGAGGGGAGCACTGAGATAGAATTGTCCCCGGGGCATCGGAACCACTGGAGATAATGCTGGCTATTCTATCCAAACCAACATATACGGCATCAGCCAGGGTAACATCATTTATGATTGGACTCTCTCTGACCACAAAATCAACGCTTAGATCCTTAACCCGCCGAAGTTCCTGAATAAGTACTCTATCAAACACAATCTCACCGGCGTTATCCCCTAAATATAGAATACGCTGAGCACTATTAATGCTCTCCCGAAACTCAGCATAGTTATCAATACCCAGGGGAGAGGTTAGAGCTGTCTCTACAATAGAATTAATATCAGCGTATTTAGAAGCGGGCCCCAAGTCTATAGTGTTACCAGCAATAGCCAGCTTACAGGCTGTCAGCAAGCGGTCATCAGAACTAGCCACCACCCTCCTAAGACGGGGATAAAGCGATAAAGCTAGTTGATTAGCCTGCCACTTTTCCTTATGGAATGGGTCTCTACTACCGGTGACATCGGCAACAACTCTATAAACCCGTTGAGCAATCTCTGGTGGAGTAATCTCTAACGGAAACTCGGATATCACACTGGCTACTGAGTTTATTACTTGGTGATGAACATCCTCATCATCAGTCGCTGCTCTGGCAGCCTCCAAAGCCTGCCTCAAAAAGCAGGGCATACAATCCAGATAGGTCTTCAAAACAGCCTTTTACCTTCTATCCCCAGGCAATTTTCTCATATAGAACTTTTTTTCTTGATATTCCAATTCTACCAGACTACCCTCCCTTATCAACCTTTCTATAACCTCCCAACCAGCGTCAGCCTTCCTCAAGAACTCGGTAACAGCCTCTTCTCTCATCGGATGCACTGAAGTAATGCTAAGTAAGTCATCTTCAAGCTTACCCGTAAGAGCAAACTCATTTCCCTCATAGCCAATCAAATATTCTACACCGCTTAGTCTTCGGTTAAAGATTTGGTACGCCATATTAACCACTGGCTCACTGGCAGCCCTTATCCCTCTTTTAGCCGGTGGTCTGGTCGGAATAGCCAGATATGCCACCTTCGGCTTTAGCCCCGCCAGGAAGCCAGCTATCTTCTCAATTTCTTCACCACTGTCGTTAATACCTTGAATGAGCATACTTTCTATGGCTAGCTCACCACTAAAAATGCTAGCGAACTTAAGCATGCCATCGAAAATCGCTCCGAGCTTTAATGACTTTTTGGGTCTATTAACTCTACGCCATATCTCTTCACTTACGCTGTCCACCTTTAGTGATACCCAATCAGCCTTTTGCAAATCTTGTCGAACATCTTCACGCCATATAAGGGAAGCATTGGTAATAACCGCAATCTTGATACCCAAGGGTTTCAAAAGCTCAATTTCTTGGCCAAGATTAACATCCAAAGTAGGCTCACCATCGGGAACAAAGGTTAGATAATCTATCGGCTCTTCCTTTTCTTTTAGCTGGCTCACCTTCTCTCTTACCGCCTGAGCTATGTCTCCGGATTTATAGAAATTCTCCCTCTCAACCCGCATATCCAGGGTGTTTCCGACCTGGCAATAAACACACGAATAGCTACACTTCTTAGGCGGGATATTGTTTATTCCCAAGCTGTAACCTAATCGCCGCGATGGAACTGGCCCATAGACAATATGTTCTATTCCCATCAGTCTTGTGCCTCTCTATCTTCTTATTCCAGGTTTCCCAGCCAGGATTATAGTAAAACCAGCCCTGGAAGAAAAAACCTCCTGCGGGGACTCCATACCCTTAACCTCACCAGGCTTCTGAAAAAGCGTTGAGATAATCTTTTCGACCCTGAAGCCCGCTTGCTCCAAGAGTCTGGTAACCTCAGTATAACGATAAAAGGTGGCATGCTTATAGAAACGATGCCCCGCCTCTTTCTTTAATTGATAAAATTGCCCCCAGGGACTTTCCCGCAACACGAGGCCAAGTACTACCTTACCACTTTGCTTGAGGAGGCGATTAGCCTCCGTTAGAATTCCCAAGGGTGAATCAGCAAAACATAAGGTGACGATAACAAATACCGCCCCAAAAAACCCACCCGCAAAGGGTGTATCCTCTCCTCTACCCAGAAACACATTTATCCCCTGCTTCCGCGCTATCTCCAAGAGCCTGAGCGAGGGGTCAAGCCCAGTTTCTATTCCTAGAGCCTGGGCAAAACGACCACTACCCACCCCTACCTCAAGCCAGGGCTTCGGCGACAGGGGCAAGATTTCCCGAAAAGCCTCAATCTCAATGGCAAAGACAGGTTTCCCTTCCCTTTCAAACCAGTTATCATAATCTAAAGCAAGGAGGTCAAAGGGAGAGGCTATAGGCTCTAAATCTGTCATCTGTCCCTCAATGACTGCTCGGGGCTGCCAATGTCTATAATTTCTATGGTTAAAACTTCAGCCAAACCTGGCGTATACCCTATAAAACCAGCCATAGTAAGCCTAGTTTATCTTCTTGAACCTCGCCTTAGAAAGGCATCTAAGCTCCTGACCTCCCCCACCCCCTTGAGAGACGAGGCCATAGCCAAGAGGACACTAGTAATGAACTCTTTAGGAAAGGTACTCAAGGATATGGGAACACTGTTTATATAGAGGGACGTTCGCTCCCTCTGTGGCTTTATGAAACCAGTCTCCAGAAGGTCAGCCAAACCTTTAACATCTTCCAAGGAGAACTGCCTGACTTTAGTATCCAGGGGTTCATCGGTGACTACGGCAATAAGCTTCTTGATATTACTAAGGGGAGGCGCCACCTCCCGGCGGTGAACCTCTATCTTAGGGGCGTCGTCATGCTTAAAACCCTCGGCGATGATAATATCATAGTCTTCACCCAGGAGACGAGCCATCTCTTCAAGAGTAGTCTCCCGGGTGACCGGCCTAACTAGCACCACCTTATCCGGGGCACTAACCATAGTAGCTTCACTTCCCGCCTGAAGATGCCGCCAGCTATCCTTGCCCGGCATATCAAAACTCATACCTTCAGGAGTGTGCTTAATAGTTGCTACCCGGTAGCCCCTTGAGGCTAACTCCCTGATGAGTTTCTCCATAAGGGTCGTCTTTCCTGATTTTGCCCTACCAACAATAGAAACTATGGGAGGCATCGTATATTTCCCTTCTTAATAATACTTACGGTAAGCCAGTTTCCACGGTTCTTTAGCCAAGGCTAGATAATCCCTAATCGCTAAATTTAGCGCATTTTTGGCTAAATCAGCGCAGTGAACAAATTGTGTCGGCAAACCCCCTAACCTGCTTAAAATGTCATCCGGCGAAATCACAAAGGCTTCTCTTATTGTTTTTCCCTTGACCATCTCGGTCAACATACTCCCTGAGGTAACCGCCCCGATACAAATATCACTCATAAAGGTGGCATCTCTAATTACACCATCCCTGACCCTGAGACAAATCTCCATTGAGTCGCCACAAGAACCAGTAAACCAATCAGAGAACCCGTCACACTCTTCCCGGCTTCTTCGCCCCAGGTTTCTGGGATTTAACCAATGGTCAATAACTGTTTCAGAATAACCATCCTCTCTTAATCCTTCTATTACCTCTCGTTGTTCCTCAAGTGCTGAACCCATTCTATTTTCCTTTAGCAGGGGTAATTTGGGAAAGAGCCGACATAAGAGCCTGAGCCATGGCGGTAAATGCATCCGAGTTATAGCGTTCAATATTACCCTCATCACATAACCTGGCTAGCTCAGGGTCTATGGGCAACTGTCCTAGAAAAGGGGCATTAGCGGCTCTAGCCATCTCCTCCCCCTTACTTTTACCAAAAAGTTCAACTCGCTTATCTATCTCGGCTATATATAGATAGCTCATATTCTCGACTACACCCAGAACAGGCTTACCCATCTTCTGAGCCATGCTTACTGCTTTCTTAACTATCATAGTCGTTAAATCCTGGGGGGTAAAAACAATGATTATCCCGGATACCGGCAGGGTCTGCATCACCGTAAGCGGTGCATCAGCCGTGCCCGGCGGCAGGTCTACAATCAGATAGTCAAGCTTGCCCCAGACTACCTCCTCCCAGAACTGGGTAATAGCCTTGGAGATGAGAGGGCCACGCCAGATAACCGCATCATCCTCCTGAGGTAACAGCAGATTAAAAGACATGACCTCAATGCCTGACCGTGATAGTATCGGCAGGATTCCGGTATTACTACCACTAGGTCGCTCGCTAATACCAAACATCTTGGGAATACTGGGGCCGGTAATATCAGCGTCCAGAATACCGACTTCGCTCCCCTGACGCTTAAGAGCCACCGCCGTAAGACCAGCCACCAATGATTTCCCCACTCCCCCCTTACCACTCATCACAGCAATAACATTTTGAATCTGGTTTAGCTCTACCGGCCTAACACCAACAAATTCTACCCGGGCGCTATCTATACCAGGCAAATCTTCTACAACCGTCTTTGCTTTACCCCTAATCCAGTCCTGAGCTGCTTCACTTAATGCTGACGAAGCCAGGGTAATAGTGACTTCCTGACCCGAGACCTTTATTTGGCGAACCAGATTAAGCATAACCAGACTACGTTTGACACCAGGTACCAGCACCTCGTCTAGACTCTGCCTTACCTGTTCCTCAGTTACCATTAAATTCTCCTCTCGCTGTTCTTACCTTCTACCTTCTAATGATCGCAGACATCATCGCCCACCTCTAGCGTGCCGGCCAGATAGTCCCGAACCGCCTTCTCCAGGTCACCCTCCAATACATTTGCGATGACCCTGATGTGGTTCTGTGCAAATAGATTTTGGGCTCTAGAACCCATGCCACCAGCAATAACTACTGACACCCCCTCCTCAGCCAGCCACTGAGGCAGAAGACCGGGCTCATGCCCCGGCGATGGGACAAGCTCCTTCTTCACAATCTCCTTTGTCTCCTCATCAACATCAATTAGGGCAAACTGCTCACAGTGACCAAAATGTGGAGACATCACACCACCGCTTATCGGCACCGCATATCTCATCTATAGACCTCCAGAATTTTCGTTCCTACTTCGGTGTCCTTGGCAATGGACAATAGCCCCGAACCTCAGCCATTCCAGAATAGATATTAGCCACAAGTATCTCTCAGGATAGGTACTCAGCCACAGCCCGCCACAGCCTCGCTATCTCATGAGCAACCGTATTCTGGGAATATTCCACTACCGGCAGCCCTTGAACCAGCGCCTCAGTTACCACATTATCAAAGGGAATCCTGGCAGCTATCTCTATCTTTTGACTATGGCAATAGTGCTCAATTTGATGGCTGTTATCCTCGTTTATGTCATACTTATTTATACCAACTATAACAGGAACCGCAAAATGATGGCAAACCCCGATAACCCGCTCTAGGTCATGCATTCCGGATAGGGTTGGTTCAGTAACAATAAGTACTAAATCTACCCCAGATATGGAAGAGATAACAGGGCAGCCAATGCCCGGCGGCCCGTCACTAATAATATAGCTAAGACCCTGCACCTCAGCAATCTGCTTCGCCTCTTGCCGCACTAGAGCCACTAACTTCCCCGAATTCTCCTGGGCAATGCCTAACCGGGCGTGGACAAGAGGCCCATAGCGAGTTTGGGAGACAAACCAGTGTCCCGAGAGGCTCTCCGACATCGTAATGGCATCTACAGGACATATGTTATAACAGAAGCCGCAGCCTTCACACGAAACAGGGTCAACCACGAACCGGTCATTTATCGCCTCAAAACGGCACAGCTCCCGACAGAGCCCACACTCAGTGCATCTATCCTGAGTTATAACTGCCTTCTGTCCACTCCAGAACTCATGATTTTCCTGAGCAACCGGCTTGAGAAGTAGATAAAGGTCGGCGGCATCTACATCACAGTCCACCATAACCTTGCTTTTAGCTAGACTAGCCAAAGAAGCCACGATGCTTGTCTTACCCGTTCCCCCTTTACCACTTAAAACCACAACCTCTTTCACTCCGATTTTCCTCTGCGAGCTTTACGCGCTATCTGCTTAACGCTATCAAATAGTCGGGCAAAGGATTCCCGCCACTCAGGCATTCCATCCACCAGGGTAATCCCTCTAGAGTAAAACTTAGCAATTTTAATATCCAGTGGAATTCGCAGCAGGATAGGAATACCTTCTTTAAGACAATACTCCTCTACACCCCTGTCGCCAACACCATCCCGGTTAATAACTACCCCGCAAGGAATATTAAGCCGCTTCACCATATCCACTGCCAGGGTCAGGTCGTTGAGACCAAAGCTGGTAGGCTCGGTCACCAGCACGCAGAAATCAGTGTCCTTTACAGCCTCAGTTACCGGACACGAGGTCCCCGGGGGAGCATCAACAATAGTAACCCCACCTCGATTGATATGCATCTTTACCTGTCTGATTACGGGAGGCGCCATTGCCTCACCAATATTAAGCTTGCCGTGAACAAACTCAATTCCCCCTGACTGGCCAAATTCCACGACCCCTACCTCTCTACCTACCTCAGAGATAGCACCCTCGGGACACAAATAGCTACATGCTCCACAACCATGACAGAGCTCGGGAAAGATAAGCACCTTCTCCCCAACTACAGCAATAGCATTGTAGACACAGACCTCAGCACACTTACCACATAAGGTGCACTTTGTCTCATCTACCCTTGGGATAGGGATAGACACTACTTGCTTACGCGTAAACAATGGTTTTAGTAAAATATGAGCATTAGGCTCCTCAACATCACAATCAAGGAGTCGCACCGGCTCTCTATTATTTAACGATAATGCCAGGCTGGTAGCCACCAGTGTCTTACCCGTGCCGCCCTTACCACTGGCAACAGAGATTATCATCTTCGCAGTGATTTCCTTACCACCTACCCTCTTACCATCTTGGCACCGCATTTAGGGCAGCTCATATTATAGCAGGGAGTCTCCCTCTGATGAGCAACCTTCGCCCCACAGGCCGGGCAAACACAATCCCCACCCGGTCCAGCACCAGGGCTTGTTCCCCCCATCCTGCCACCACCCTGACCACCTCGGCCAATACCCCGGCCGGTTCCAGCGCCACCACCCCCCGGGGGTCCAGTCATATCTCCTCTCGGCATAATCACACCTCCTTAAACCTAAATTACTTTTACTCCATCAACGAGAGCTTACATATACCTCTCACTCTTACGGCATTGGTGGCAGCCCGCATGTGCCAGAACTACAAGTAGGGTAACCCCCGCCAGAAGATTCAACGTTACTTGAGCCCGGGCTAAAGAATGAAGAAATAAGCCGCTTTGGATCCGGGACACCACATTTAGGACAGCAAAGATTAGAGCTGTCCCCTCCCATAGACTTTAGCACCTCAAACCTATGGCCACACTGCTGGCACTGATATTCATATATTGGCATAAATCTCATCCCCCATTCTTTTCTAGTTCATCAATACGACGCTGGGCATCAGCTAGCTGCTGCGTCAGCGCCTGTAATTGGGCTTTTAGCGTGTCTAGCTCTGGTGCCGGGCTTACCGGCCAAGCTGGTGGAGTTACTCCCGGCATCATACCAGCTCCCATACCACGTCCCATCCCTCTACCCATGCCACGGCCCATGCCTCCGCCTCCACCTACACCAAGTCCTGTCCCAGCCCCCATACCGAAGTGGGCCTCCACGGTCGGCTGAGAGGTAACCTGAAACTGACCCGCCTTATAGGCATTAACGGCATCCCCGATTTTGCCACTAACTCCAGTAATTACCTGAATTCCAGCCGCCGATAACACCTGATAGGCATTGGGGCCACAATTACCGGTAAGCACCACCTTAACCCCTTTACCCGCAATCATCTGACCAGTAGAGATACCAGCACCCCCTGAAGCCATAGCGCTGGAGTTCTCCACAGCTTCAAACTGCATCGTCTCCGGGTCAACAATGATAAAGTAAGGGCACCGCCCAAAACGGGGTTCTACCTCAGCATCAAGGCTTGAACCCATAGCTGATATAGCAAGTTTCATATTTATTTCCCCTTCGCTTCCAGCTCACGCATTCTGGATTCCATTTGCTCCAGCTGACCCTTCACCGCTTGAGCCTGACTCTTGAGAAAATCAAGCTCCTGCTCCCGGGTCACCTGAGGGGCAAACGGGGCTACCCCCGGAGCCGCTGGCTGCCCGTAGTAAGGATAGCCATATCCTGTTCCCGACGGCATTCCATATCCCCGATAAGCGGCTCCTATCCCCCAGGGGCTGCAGAATCCTCTACCGCCTCCGGTCATTGGCCCCATCCCCCTGGGACCGGTTCCATCAAATCCTGGCATAATATCACCTCCTATTTCTATCAAACTAAAAGCTAAAACTTACCCTCAATCCGTAACCTTTGAGGCTATTTCCCCTCTGTTTCCAGCTCACGCATTCTGGCCTCCATTTGCTCAAGCTGTCCCTTTATCACATCGGCCTGCTTCTTCAAGAAATCAAGCTCTTGCTCAGGGGCCATCTGAGGAGCAAATGGCATTGCTCCTGGGGCAGTTGTCGGCGCACCGTAAGCGGGATAAGATGTCTGTCCGGCCTGCATCGCCTGCCAGTAGGCCTGAGCCTGTGGAGTGGGCCACTGGCCAGTCATCATATAGGTGGCACCTGGTCCCAGCCCGGTCGGGCTTCTCCCCTGCCAACCAGGGCTATAACCAAACCTCATCCACCCCGGAAGCCCAGTTAAGTAGTACATATTCCTGTTTCCTCTACCTCCATTAGGCATTAATATCACCTCCTTTTGATGAGTATTAGCCCTCCATGATTAAGCAATTACCACCATCGGTAGGGCATATAGGCTGGGTGATAACCACCATAGCCCATATAAGGAATAGTTGCCGCATACTGACCGGCATAAGATGTTGCCCACCGTCTGGGAAGCCAAGGGTTAAAGCGGCAGAAAGGATATGGGTTACCCCGACCTCCTCCTGGCCAGCCCCAACCAGACCAACCTCTACCTCTCATACTATCACCCCCTTTATATATTTATTGCTTTATTTCTGCAAGGTTAACAACCTAATGCCCTTGAGCTGGCGAAAGGTTGCCCCCTGACTGACACCACGAAACACTGCTTCTGGGTCAATTACCCTCGTCCCCGAGATGGCATCAACCCCATAGTCAAAGAGAACCGGTGACAGGGGAGCCGTGCCCCCCAGGATAACAACATAGGCTTCAGGACGACACAGGCTGAGCAAATGCTCAACGGTATGGTTAGTAAACGCAGTGCCGGTGATACCGACAACATCAGCCCGGGGAATAAGCTTTTGCCCCTCGCTTTCGGTAAGGTCTCCCTCCCGAGGATTTAGCTCAATCACCCATAACTCCCCCACACTCTGCCGCAGTTTCTCTACAAAGGGGAAATGCCCAATGAGGGCTACTCTCTTACCGCTACCCTTCTTCGCCAAAAGGTCACTAGCGTTAAGTTCAACACAACGCTCTTCACTAACATCAAGAAGTGAGTTAACGGCCGCCATGCCAATGGCTGCCTCAAAATCGCTTGAGGAATAAGCCATTTTGGCTATGTCCAACGATTCTTTCCCTATCAAATTCCCAGCCCCCGCAACCGGTGTCCTGTCTTGATGGTCACTATGCTCGTGAGGGGTTGCTGCCAGCCCACAGCTATGCGTCAGCACCGCTGTCTGAAAGGGCCCCTGGCGTATATCCACCACTACCCCTCCTCGTCTCAGTGTGGTCAATATGTCACCAAGAATCTTCATACCGCCGTGCCTCTCCCCGAGCGTCTTCCATACCCTCGTCGTGCCCAGCCTAAACCAGAAGGTTGAACAGGCATAATGTTCGGCGAAGAACAGGTAGGACACAGCTCAGGTGACTTGGTCATCATATCCTTAAAGGACACGTCCCACTGGTGGCCATTTATACAATAGAACCGCCGTGTTGCCAGCTCAAAATTGCCACCCTCAATCCGTATCGCCTTACCATTAAGCAGGGCATCAGCCAGCTTACCCCGGGCGGCTGCCAGCACCCGGTGAAAGGTAGGGCGTGAGATGCTCATTCTCTTAGCACACTCTGACTGCTCCAGCCCCACCAGGTCCTTGAGCCGAATCGCCTCTGCCTCCTCTACCGAGAGACACACCTCCTCCAGAGTACGATATGGTATTCCCACCGGCTTGAAGTAGGTTATTTCAGGTATGGAGGCGACACAGCGCCACTTAGGCATCCTACCCATAACTAGTTATCTTTTCACCCCCGAATATTTTAACTTATGTCCATAATAGACCTAATATGAACTTATGTTCATTATTATGATAGCAAATTCTTTCAATCATGTCAAGTTGGTGATAAAATACTTTTAGGGACTAAGAGAAAAGTCATAAACATGAGAATCACTATCATCTACGACAACGAAACGAAAAAACCAGGGTTAATTGCCGACTGGGGCTTTTCCTGTCTTATCGAGGCTCAAGATAGCCCCAAGATTATATTTGATACCGGGGCTAGCGGCTCGATACTGCTACACAACCTGAAAGAGCTAAAGATTAACCCAAGTGACATTGGCATCGTCGTAATCTCACATCCTCACGGCGACCATACCGGTGGTCTTCACGATATTATGGAAGCCAATCCTGATGCTGAGCTTTATCTGCCACAGTCGTTCAGGGGGGAGGTTTCCACCAAGCTGGTAACCAAGGTTAAAGAACCCTTTGAGATTCGCCATAATATTTTTACCACCGGTGAAATTGGGGGTATTGAGCAATCCCTGGTAATTAATACTGATAAAGGCCTGCTGGTAATAGTCGGCTGTTCGCACCCCGGTGTCGGCAATATCCTTGACACCGCCGCCAGATTTGGTAAAGTATACGGTATCATTGGTGGATTTCACGGCTTTCATAAGCTTGACAGGCTAGAGCCGTTATCTCTGATTTGCCCCTGTCATTGCACCCAGTATAAGTCAGCGATTAAGCACCTATTCCCAGACAGATGTTGGGATTGCGGTGCTGGAGCCATCTTTGAGCTATAAAAGTGTAAGCGAGGTAGAAGCCCATGACGATTAGAGAAAATGTCAAGCTAATCTTAAGTGAGCTACCGGATGGTGTTGAACTGGTAGCCGCCGCTAAGACAAGGCAACCCGAAGAAATCCTAGAGGCCGTTGATGCCGGAGTGAAAATTATCGGTGAAAACTATGTTCAGGAGGCAGAAAGAGCCTATCAAGCAATCGGTAATAAGGCAAGATGGCACTTTATCGGACACCTACAAAAGAATAAGGTAAAGAAGGCAGTAGGACTATTTGACATGGTAGAAACCGTTGACTCCGTAGAAATAGCCAGAGAAATCGACAAAAGATGCACCCAAATTGGCAAAATTATGCCGATATTAATCGAGATAAACAGCGGTCGGGAAGACCAGAAGTCAGGCGTCTTCCCCGAAAAGGCAGGAGAGCTGATAGAAGAAGTTTCAACCTATCAAAACATAAGGATAATGGGGCTTATGACTATGGGACCTTTTGGGGGCAACCCCGAAGATTCAAGGCCCTATTTTGTGGAAACGAAAAAGCTCTTTGAAAAAATCAGGAAACTCAATCTACCCAGTGTTGAGATGCGATACCTCTCCATGGGCATGACAAATTCCTACAAAATTGCCATAGAGGAAGGAACCAATATGGTAAGAATAGGGACTAAATTATTTGGGGAACGGGATTACACAAGTAGCCAAGCTACGCCACAATAACCCATTTGCCTGCCCTTTCTATTTAGCCCCTTAAAATAGCATTGCATAGGCTAGGGAAAATATAAATACACTCGGAGGGAAAAATGATTTGTAAGCACACCAAAGATGTCACACCGACCCAGATAAAAGAACTCAAGTATGAGGATAGGATTTACGAAGTTAAGAACACCCTGGTGAGGTGGTTAACTCACAAAGACCTGGGTGGCGATGAATACCAGCACAACCATGCCCTGAGGCATTTCACCATCGGCCCCGGGGGTGAGATTCCCATGCACAGCCATAGATATACGCAAATTATGTATGTGGTAAGCGGAAAGGCTGTCTGCAGCTGCTTAACTAAGGATGGGAAGCTGGAAGAAAAAGCGGTTAACCCAGGCGATTTCGGCTACACCTACTCCTTTGAGCCTCACGCTATAAAAAATCTCAGTGACTCTGAGCCAGTTATCTTTCTATGTTGCATTGATTGTGTTGGCGACAAGCAGGATTGCATCTCACCTGTTTAACCGCCGCAAATAATGCCGGGCTATGGCGAAGGATTAACCCTTCTGTTATGTTATCTAAGGGTTTTTAACTTGTAGGAGAGATGGTAAGTCCTTAACTATATCATTAAAGTCATTGAAGGGCATACAATTAATGCCCATCTCGCTACAGCAGGCTAGCAGGTCGCCAGTAGCAAAAACGCCATAGGCCTGCCTTGCCGGGGAGACATCGGAGACACCATTACCGATATATATTATGCGATAACCCTTACTCTGAAATAACCTGAGATGCGACTCCTTGAAGCCGTCCTCTATAATATTGCCTTCAGGTCCTAGATAACGGGCCTCAATACCATCAGGACCAAATCGGGTTCTGGCGGCAAATACTTTAATACCACTTATGCCCATATCTCTTAAAATCGCCTGGATATAGAAGTCCAGACCGTTGCTGACAATGACAAACTCAAAGCCCAGCCTATCACAACACGCCAGTAAATTATGCAATCCAGGCCGTATCTTTACCCTATCTTGCACAAGTTTGATTAAGGTCGGCTCATCGGCTTTAACCCTAGCAAAAGCTGTCATATTAAAGCGACCGACAGATATTTTACCCTCTACATACTCTTGAAACAGTTGCCTCCAGTCCTTACTGCCAAAGACATCCAGTATCAAAAAGCTGGCATCCTCCTGAGTAATAGTACCATCAAAATCACACTGAAGAAGGGTTTTCACTGCTCTACCAGTAACTCCCACATTAAAACATGGATTAATCATAAGATTAAAAGAACCGAGGTCAAGCTAGCCAAGCGATATTAAACCAGCGATAGTCTTACATCCCCTCAGCCCCAGTTTCAGTCTCAATCTTGTGCAGCTTATCCTGACTTTCTATATGGTCGATGTAAAGCACACCGTCAAGGTGGTCTATCTCATGCTCCAGAGCTTGAGCCATAAGACCATCAGCTTTAATTCTAATCGTCTTCCCGTTTCGGTCTTGACCTTTGACAGTAACCGAAATTGACCGCTTTATCTCACCGCCGTAGCCAGGCACGCTCAGGCAGGCCTCCGTAACCTCTCGTTCCCCAGCACGCTTTACTATTTCCGGGTTGATGATAGCTACAGGCTCCTCACCCGGCATTTGGAGCACTACAACCCGCAGGGATACTCCAACCTGAGGCGCTGCCAATCCCACACCCCCCTCTCGACGCATCGTCGCCAACATATCATCAATCAGACGCTGGATTGATTTATCTATAGTGGGTACCCTCTTGGCCTTCCGCCTCAACACCGAATCATCAGGAAGACGATGCATTACCCGTGCTGGCATTGTGCTATAACTACCCCTCTCCTCTACTAGTGACTAAAATCTTCTATCTCCCTTGCCAAGATATTAATGTTAGCAGATTTGTATTGTTCCTGTCCATAACCAAACCGATGGCGACTAGCCCTAATCCCAAAGAGAAATGCCCCACATCCAATGAGAAAGTGGAAAATCTGGTTACCCTAGCTATACAGATAAGCTTTATTTGCTCACCAAAATGAATTATGCTAATATGTGGTTGCAAAGTACTAAGAGTCAGTCGGGGTGTAGCGCAGCCAGGTAGCGCACCTGAATGGGGTTCAGGTGGTCGGCGGTTCAAATCCGCCCACCCCGATTTCAAAGCTAAAATACCAGTTGGTGATAACCCACACCATTACGTTGGTCAGCTACTTGTTAGCTATTTTTTGACCTTTAGATTGAATGTCATCTTATTAAAAGTAAGAAGCTTGATGTGCCGCCCAATCCCACCAGCTAGCATTACATATCATTATGCTCATCACCACTATGGATTTCGTGTCTAGATGTACTATCCAGTGATGGGGAATGCCAGACAATTTGTCGGCAAGATGGGGAAAGGCCACCCAGCAGTTAGTTCAAGGAAACATTAGAGGAAAGGGCACCTAGTAGTAAGCTCAAAAAGTACCCCTTCTCAGTCAAAGGGGAAGGGGGTATGTTAATCGATAGAGTTATCGCCTTTACCGCAGCTTTTCTTTAAGCCACCGGGCTTTTCATCTCCACCCCACCGATAAGCTTCTCCACTTCCTGGCGGTCGTTACAGAAAGTAAACAGGTTTTCACCGCTGATGATTCGCTTAAGATAGAGGCTAACCAAGGACTCATCAAGTGAAATCATGCCGACATTCCGACTAGTTCGGATTACATTGGGTAACTGATAGATTTTGCCTTCACGAATGAGATTCCTTACCGGTGAATTAGCCAGCATAATCTCCAGAGCGGCTATTCTCCCTGAGCCGTCAGCCCTAGGAACAAGTGTCTGAAACATTACGGCAATCAGTAGAGATGCCAACCGCGTCTGAGCCAAGTGCCGCTCATAAGGTGGAAACAAATCTATTACCCTCTCTACTGCCTGGCTGGCACTGGGGGCATGACCAGTACTTAATACCAAGTGCCCGGTCTCAGCTATTGAAAGCACCGCCGCTGCTGTATCCAAATCCCTCATCTCACCTACCAGAATTACATCCGGGTCCTGTCTCAAGACACGCCTCAGTGCTTCAGCAAAGGACAAGGTATCGCTCCCCAGCTCCCGCTGGGTTATAGCACATTTTGTACTGGGGTGGATATACTCAATCGGGTCTTCAATGGTAACCACATGACGGCTTTCATTTTCATTTAAATACCGAATCATAGCCGCCTGTGAGGTAGTCTTACCACTACCGGTAGGCCCGGTAACTATTATCAACCCCCTTGGCTTTAGGGAAAGCTCCTTATATATCTGAGGCAGCTCCAGTTCATCTATAGTCGGAATTTCTGGTGGCAACAGACGCACGGCAAGGCTGATAGCACCACGCTGCTGAGCAGCATTACAACGGAGACGACCAACCCCGGATAAGGTGTAATTAAAATCAAGCTCCAATTGACGGTGGAAGTTCTCCCTCTCTTCAGGCGTAGTTATCTGAAGAAAAGCCTGGCTTATCTCGTTAGCAGTCAGTGGCGCCACACTGTTTACCGGCTCCAGACAACCGTTAACACGCACTAGCGGCGGGCTGGAGGTAACCAGGTGCAAATCAGAGGCACCCCTTGACTTAGCTGTGTGAAGCAATGGGAAAATATCCATATCGTTACTCCCCTATGTTAGTTATAAGTAGAAACTCAAAACTAAAACCCGTAATTTCCTCTTCTTCCCCCTCTGCCTCTATAGAAGTATCTATAGATGAGATAACAACCATAGAGAAACGACCACTACTCCTTAAATTTCTGGCATACTCAAAAATGCCATCCTCATCTGGAGCTATACCGCTTACTATCACCTGAGCAACGCTATGATTAATATCAGTCAAATTTACACTCTCGGGCAACAAGCCAACAATCCTACTCAAATCGCCATCAACCTGGTCACGCTCTTCTCCTAGACTGGTAAATGTGGTCTCAAAAATACTCGCCGTAGCCTCTAACGGCTCAACCTGCGGTTCTATCAGCTTAATCCCTTCCATAACGGCCACTATCTCCTGGCGCTGCTCAGTAATGCGGCTCTCAATAGGTAGCAGCTGAGAACGCAGGGTCTCAGTATGAGCCATGCTATTCTGGACAAGCGTTACCATCCAGAAAACTAAGCCAGTACCAATTACAATACCAACCGGCATAAGAATCTTAGATAAAGATATACCCTTAGGCTTTTCAGCCTCAGGCATGGTGTTAAAGTTCACCAAAGAGAAAAGCGCCCCCTCCTTCTCCAGTGATAGTTTCTTGAGAGCCAGCCCAATATTAACCATAAATTGGCTGGGGTCAAACCCCTCAAGGGATTGCATAGGCGATGGCAATGCTGAGACAGAATAACCGGAGGTACCAACCAGCGATTGCCAGATGTCCGGCTCTACAGCTAGGTCACCAGAGACAAATATAGGCACGGTTGAATCTAAGGGCTTTTCCTGGTGGCTAGAATTATAAAAGGCAATAGTTCTATTAAGTTCTTCAGCAATGGACGGCAGCCTCTCCGATAGAGACTTAGCCTCACTGGGTAGAGAAAGACCGCGAATTACCTGGGGCACCCTATCCACCATAACAACAATATCAAAGCTGGCAGAACGAACATCAACAACTACAGCTTGAGGTACATCAACAGTTCGGCACAGGGCTAAAGGGGCTAGGTCCATAGTGCTTGCCTTAAGACCAGCCTTATTCAGCGTCCTGAGTAAAGCATCAGTCGTATTTCGGGGGAAAGCCGCCATAAAAACACGCGTCTCCCCTGCTGGGGCAGGAATAGACTGATATGAAAGGTAAACCTGGTCTATAGGTGTCGGTATCACCCGGCTCGCCTCTTGCTTTACCGCCTCAGGAAGTATAGCCGGCGGTAGCTCAGGCAGAGAAACCAGACGATATATAGAGTTGAACCCACTTAAACCAGCAGTGACCGTTCTTACCCCTACTCTTTGGAGCCTAAATAGCTCTTTGAGCCGGCTAGCCACCTGAGCTTCATCAAGAATGACCCCATCGCTCACTAAACCTGGCTCTAGTGGCAGTGTTGCCCACTTTTCCACTCGCCGACCTTTAGCCACTAACAGCCTGATGGCAGTATCTTCAATAAATAGAGTAACTTCAGCCATAACTATTCACCTTCATAGCTGTAAACGCCAAGCTTAATGGTAGCTGACGCTGCCTCAACTTCTCCTTCTTCCCCTATAGCAGGTTCAGGAACACTAATCTTTACCAGCTCCGCAGTGGCGGTAGTGAAGTAATCTCCACTGGCTACTGCGCTAAAATAGCTGAGTATGTCAGCCACGGTCTGATAAATATATTCCTTACACTCCGCCTCTGTTTCAAGGGTTGATGTCGCCGCCTTACCCTGCACCTCTATTTCAAAAAAAGTAACAGAGTAGGTAACATTATCTACCTCTTGGTCCTCCTCATCCGCCTCCAGCTCAACCTCTACCTCCTCATCAGCCGGCTCTGAGGCAACGAGTGATATTATATCCAGGTCACACTCATACGCCAGCTCAAATAATACCTCGTCGTATTCAATACTCTCTACTGAACTAGGGAATCTTCCTTTAGCCTCACCAAGTGATAAGGTGGCTTCAGCCAGGTTGCTGTTTAACTGGGTAAGCTGGCTTTGCAAATCCTCCTCTTCAGCGGTGAGCTTGGGCAGAAGACCCTGACTCGTAGCCAACTGCATATTTAGCTGCTCCTGCTCAACCCCCTGTTGCAGATTCATTCTATACAGCATGATAAGGGCAACGGCAAAAATGCCGACTGTCAGAATTATCTGGGCTGTCTTACCAAACTTCATTAACCACTCCTACTTCAGCTAATCCCCCAGGTATGTATCTTTAGACTACGACCGCTGCTGCCCCCACCACCCCCACCAGGGAAGTTTAATCCACCCTCAACATCAGATGGGTCAGTCCAATAAGCATCACCATTTTGTATCTGAACTTCAGAGCTACCGGCCAAAGTGCCGTAGAAATCACCGTTAGGTTGCATATAAGTCATGCCTGTTACAGACATAACAAGAACATAATCGCCAGGGCTGGCGTTCAAATTTGGTTTAAACTGAATGTCACCAACAGCAATAATGCACCCCGAGCCGGTAATGGTGCATTTATTCCCGATTTCCAGGGCATATGGGCTACCTATGGTGGCGCTTTCAACAAATATTGTATTCCCGTTAAGGTTGATAGTGAAATCATGGTTGATCGTCCCAATCAGTGTATCACCGGTAATATAGACAGTTCCATTAAGTTGCAATGTTAACCCGCTAGCTCCGCTGTTTTGTATGCTCAGCGTTCCGTCTCTATAAAGTGGCCCAATTCCAGTAGCAGCCCAGTCTTTGACATCTAAAGTGCCAGAAGCATAAGGGACTTCATCTTCTACATCTTGCCAGTAAAATGCAGCAAGCTCCTCAGGTGTAGGCCAGTCCCCGTTATAGTTAGCTACAGGCCCGTGTTCTTCTCCCTCGCCGGGGGTGACACTAGTCGGGCCTTGCAGTGTATAATCAGCCTGAGAGGTGATAACACTGTCCAATATCATACCAAAACCGCCGCTTAGCACAACATAGGATTTAATTTCAGTTTCATCGGCGGTTGAGGTAATTAAATAAACATCCCCGCCCTCACTATCCTTGCCTTCATAGGTTACAGTAACCCCCGCATCTTTACTATTCACATCAGCAACGGTATACGTTAGCGGCATGGGATTTTCCTCACTGGGCAGGCTGGCAACCTCGCTCATTATTTTCCATACTGCGTCCTCTACACCGGCATCGGCAGCATATAGCTCATCGGTCTTTTTCTCAAATACCAGGCCGGTCTTAATCCCAGTGCCCATATAAGCCAGGAGAGGAGCAATTATAAGACCGCCCAAAAGCAGCATGATTAAGACTAAAACGAGCGCCTGTCCCCTCTCCCCTTTTATGGATTTATTTAGTGACACTCTTATCCTTTTACTCATCACACTATACTCGTTTGTTATAAGCTTGGCCTGGGGGTAACCTCCCATACCCGAACCTCGGTAGCCTCCCCTGAGCCATGGCTCACAGCGGTAGTTAAGGTAAAGGTAATCCTGCCCGCAATATCATTCCAAACACAGCTTGACTCACTAGGGACAATATGTTGAGCCACCATAATCTCCACCAGGGTCTCGCTTGGCTCTCCGGGGTTGATGTAATAGCTCCGTTTAAGCTCGCCACCTTCCAGGACATAAGCAACCCGGTGCACATCATTATTCCACTCAGTCCAGCTCAAGACAAAGAACTCAGTAACATCTGCGGTTGCCGGGTCATCGGAATCTATCACGGTTTGAGCCATCTGGCCATCACGGCTAATCCAATGGACAGCATTTTCCAGCTGCTTGACAGCGGTCATACGGGCTGTATCACGAGCATTATAATCAAGCATCTGGAAAATAGTCATCGTGACACCAGTGCTGATAAGACCGGTAACGGCGATAGCCATAATCAGCCCAATTATAGTAAAACCCCTCTGGTTCTTATGTACCAATCTAAGCCTGCGAAATATCATCGGTTTACCTTATAGCTTTCTAACCCGATTACTTCCTTGCCGAGATGCTTAATGACAACTACTACTTTTTGGATACCATCGTCAGTAGTTGATGGTTGATTATTTTGAGTATCCCAGGGAACACCTATTATCTCTTCAACAGTTTCACTGTTACGGTTGATACTCATAACAGCGTAGCCCAGGGGTTCGTCAATGTTGTTATAGGTTGCCTCACCCCCCTCAAGAGCGGCAATATAATCTTGGTTCTTAACATATTCTATCTGGCTTTCTGCCAGGTCTTTGGCAGTCTCCCGCTCATCAGCAATAAACAGAGTCTTAGAGGCATTAGCCAAGCCGCCAAGAAAGGCAATCGCAATTATACCCACTAAAGCCATGGCTATTACTACCCCGATTAAACTAAAACCCTTTTCACTTTTCATTGACTCTAGCTCCTAGAAACTTACCTCACCATAGATAGAATACATAGCTGAAATCAGAGACAGGGCAATAAAGCCAACTACGGCTCCAATAATTATGGTCATAGCTGGTTGAATAAGGGCAACAGCAGCACTGGTCTTATCCTCAGCCTCGGCTTCGTAGCTCTGGGCTACAGTGGTTAGTGTGGCATCAAGGTTGCCGGTTTCCTCACCGACCCCGACCATCTGCACCATCAAGGGTAGAAATAGCTTTCTCCTTGACATGGGTTGGGATAAGCCTTCGCCCTTTAATAGCTCACCCTGAATCTCAGTCAAAGCTTCAGCCACAACCTTATTAGTAGTGCCATAAATGGCTACTACCATAATCTCCGGTACAGGCACGCCGACCTTAAATAACAGCGCCATTGTTCGACAACAACGAGAAAGCTGATTAAGGAGGTTAATACGCCCAAATACAGGTAACCTGAGTAATAAGCTATCCCATTGATACTTTCCGGCCGGGGTTTTGACGTAAGCAAAGATAGAGCCAAAGATAGCGGCTATCCCCAACCCAAGATAGAGTCCGTACTGGCTAAACCAGTCACTAATCCCCATAACTATCCTCGTTGGTAAGGGTAATTCAACATCAAATGCAGCGTATAAAGAGGTGAAGCTGGGCAAAACATAGGAGACTAGTATACCTACCACGACAATAGCTACCACGCCAACGATAATAGGATAGGTCAGGGCTCCCTTCACCTTCTTTTCGGTGGTAACTCCTTTCTCTATATGGTCAGCCATTTGCCTCAGCACCACTTCCAGATTACCACCTTGCTCACCAGCAGATATTGCCCGATGGTATAGTTGCGAGAAAACTCGGGGATGTTTACTTAGCGCCACTGACAGCGCGCTACCGCCACGAATATCAGCAACCACCTCACCAATCACCCGTTTCAGGGTTTGACTGGTCGTCTGGTTCTGTAACAGCCCCAAAGAAGTAACAATGTCAATACCTGCTTCAAGCAATAAGGCTAGCTGACGGGAAAACATTACTATTTCTGTCGGTTTTAGCTGAGAAAAGCGACTGGCTAGCTTCCTCTTATCAAAAAAGGGGATAAATTGCTTGAGACTAAGCACTTGATAGCCACCATAACCCAATATGTCAACCGCCACTTCCTCGCTGGTAGCAGAGAGCTTACCCTTAACCAATCTCCTATCTCTAGTATAGGCTACATAAGCATAATCCATATTTCACCTCACAGCTTCAAATCAGGAGAGTAGGCACTACGCAGCACTTCAACAGGAGTAGTAATACCTTCTTTTACTTTACGCATGCCATCATTCATCATAGATGTCATCCCCTCTTTAACTGCCTGAGCACGAATATCGCTGCTACTAGCTTGATTACAGAGGAGGGTTCTTATATCATCACTCATAGCTAGAATCTCAAAGATTCCAGTCCGACCCAGATAACCGGTATAAGCACATGTCTCACAGCCGGTACCATATAAAAATTCAGTCCTCTCTTCCCCAATTTCCTTTTCATAAGCCATCCGTTCTACCAGAGGCGCCTCAATAAGGTGGCTGCAATCAGGACAGACGCGACGCACCATTCGCTGAGCCATAATACCAATAACCGATGAGGCTATTAAGAAGGGTTCTACACCCAGGTCAATGAGTCGGGTAAGCACACCGGCAGCATCGCTAGCATGGATAGAAGAGAGCATCAGGTGTCCGGTTAAAGCTGACTGAACCGCTATGTTAGTTGTCTCAGCGTCACGTATCTCACCGACCAATATGACATCAGGGTCAAGACGAAGTATAGACCGTAGTCCCCGGGCAAAGGTAATACCAGCTTGAGGATTAACCTGGATCTGGTTAATATCCCGGAACCGATATTCAGCCGGGTCTTCAATAGTAATGATGTTCCTGCCCAGGGTATCAAGGGAATTGATTGAAGCATATAAAGTAGTAGTTTTACCGGCCCCAGTAGGGCCGCTAATCAAAATCATGCCGTAAGGAACCTTGAGCATGCTTTCGTACTTTGCCAGGCTATCCGGCAGGAGACCAAGGTCGGCTAACCCTAAAGTAGCTCGTGATTTGTCAAGAAGACGTAGTACCGCCATCTCACCAGAGACAGTGGGACTAGTAGCTACACGAATGTCTATTTCCCGCCCTTTAGCCTCAGTAGAGAATTGGCCATCTTGGGCATGATGATGGTCAGCAATATTCATATCAGACAGGATTTTAATTCGAGAAATAATAGCCCGATGTATGTTTAGCGGCAGGGACATCATATCTTGAAGCGTACCATCGATACGATAGCGCACCCTCACCCTGTCCTCTTCTGGCTCAATATGAATATCAGATGAGCGAGCCTTAAACGCTTCTCCAACAATGAGGTCGAGAGCCTGAGCTAGAGGAGCATCAACGGCAGCATCAATAGCCAGCCTCTCATCAAGGGCATCAGATGGGATGGAGATACTAGAAATCTGCTTCTCAATCTCGCCGTAGCTTTTATAACTAAAGTCGATAGCCTCCCTAACTTCCTTGGCACCAGCGGCTACAGGCTGAATTCTCTTCTTACTCTGGGCAGTGAAAGCCTCCAGGGCAAAGATATCCGTCGGGTCAGCCATAGCTACCTTCAGCGTGTTACCAGAGATAGCCAAAGGTATAGCATTATACCTTCTCGCCATCACCTCGGGAACCAGTTGCAACGCCTCAGGTTGAACCATTTGCCGCAGCTGCCTAGTCCGAGGCTTGGTGGGGGCTAACTTAGTTGGTTTCTCCACTGGCTGGGTAGGGGTTTTTTCAGTTACTGAGTCTTTAGAAACCGACTTTCGACCTAACCCAAAGACTCTTATCCGCTGGTGCTGGGCAAATTGCTTCGCTTCAGGGCTAAGCCCCGGCGACACAACAATGACCTTATCGTCGATGCCGGTCTCGTAGGCTTTAGTATCAAATAAGGACACCTGTTCCAGACCTATCTCCCTCTCCCCAGTCAGGAAATCTATGCCTAGGCTGTGGCCAACGTTATCCATATCAATATGAGCCAATATATCAAAGCTATACTCAACCCCTGAGCGGCTTTGAACCTTGGCATTCTCCTCAACCACATAGCCTCGGTTCACTAACGATTCCACCAATTGCTCCTTTGTCTCAAAGCTAAAGGGCTCGTTTAGTTTAACTGGTGGCATAGGCTCCAGGGCTAATAACGCCCCTATTTTTTCTCCATCAATGACCTTTATTCGCTGCTTGCGGGCCAACTGTTTCGCCTCTCGACTAAGCTCAGGAACGGCAATGAGAACCCGGTCATGGATACCGGTATCGTAGGCTTTGTTGGCAAAGCCAAAAATTGTGTTCACTTCTGTTTCTCTATCACCCCCAGCCGCAATGCAGATAGCCACAGTATAGTTAGTAAAACCATCTTCCCTTTGCGCCACCATGTCAAAGCTATGCTCAATCCCCGACTTACCGGCGAGCCTAGCTCCCTCGGTTATCTCGTAACCCTGCTTCTGCAGATATTCACGAATCTGGTCTCTTAGCTTTGAGTCAATTTTCAACTGGGGTACCTTATCCTCCTCTTGCAACCACTCCAGTGGGGTGTAATCCGCCAACTGGCAAAAATCAAGGGTATCACCCATGTTCCCAATTCCTTCTTTGCTCACCTTACCTATCCTTAATTTTAAACCGCTGGGATTAAATATCTATAAAACCAGCGTCTAAATTTCATTAAATCTAGTATGCCTCTCCTGATATCCCCTCCACTGAAATCCAGCCATTACGTATAGCTAGGGCAACAGCATGGGCCCTATCATTAGCATTCAGCTTGCGCAGGATAGCGCTGATATGACTCTTAATCGTCTGCTCACTAATCCCCAGGGTATGGGCAATCTGTTTATTGGTGTTGCCCTCGGCAACATAGTTCAGAATCTGTGTTTCCCGACGGGTGAGAGGGGCGACTATAGTCTCTATGGCCTTCCCCATTGACGACATTTCTTGAAACTGATTTAACACCCGCTGGGCAACCTTAGGTCTAGTTATAAGGCTATCATTAATGGGGTATTCACCTCGGTACGCCCGTCTTATCGTGCTAACCAGCTCTTCCGTAGCGATGTTCCTACTTAAGCAAGCCACGGCTGCCGTCTTAATAACCTCAAAAAGCTCTTCGTCACCAGGGTTGGGACTCAGCATTATTACTTTAGTATTTGGGTAATATCGGGCAATTCTTCTACCCAGTTCAAGGCCGTCGTGGGCAGCAAGGTTAGAACCTAATAGCACAACATTGGGGAGGTGGGCTTCAATCATTTCTAATGGGTCCTGAGCCGGGTCACAATCTAAAATGCTGAAGTCAGATTGTTGAGATAGTGCCTGGCGCACACCAACCCTGAAAAATGACTCCTCATCAATTACCATCACCACGATTTTATTCATCCAACTGCTCCTCATTTAAGTACTATATTTATATCCGGCAGACTTCTAATATGTTATCTCATCCTCCCGGGCTTAGCTTGATGAGAGGGGTTTTCTTTCCACACCTGCCTCTGCCATCTTTGACCTCTGTTGCAAAAGAAAGCTAGCAATATCCTCCCGTTCAAATCTTCGATCACCCCGAGAGCCGATACGGTATGTCTTTAGTATCCCCTGATTACTCCATCGCCTTACCGTGTTGATATGCACATTAAGAAGGCGGGCAACATCGCCTATTGTCAGCATAGGGTTAATCCCTTCGTGATTCCCCATATTCTCCTTCCTCTCATAAACTACCTTAAACTTACCTCTCCCTATGCTACCTTATCTTAATTCCCAAGGCAATCACCCAAATGGACCAATTAGTATAATAAACAACCCCCTAATAGTAGGAGGGTGGCTAGGGTAGCAGATAATCCCACAATAATCAAATAATAGGACGAGGAGAAGATAGGTAACTGAGAAACCATCTCAGGATGAGAAATAGGGAGGAACGAACCCCTACAGCAGTGATTGACAGGCACTTTTAACTGTGATTATACTAACAAGCACTCAAGAATAGCCCGGCTGCTCCCGAGGCGTTGGTTTAATGATACTGTGATAAGTGCAATTTAGATTTAACACTAAGCTGGGCGTAGAATGCCAAAATGTCCTAGCTGTGGTCAAAGAACTGATGGCGACTTTTGCCGATGGTGCGGTTACCCTATTATAATGAGAGGTGACTCAACCGGGAAAGCAAAGGCAAAAAAGAAGGTCGAGCAAGAAGCCAAGGAGAGAGCAATGAGGGAAGCTGAAGAAGCTAAGAAAGCCAAAGAAGCTGAGGCAAAGGCTAAAAAGAAGGCTGAGCAGACAGCCAAAGAGACAGCCAAGAGAGGAGCTAAAGAAGCAGTAAATGCTGAACCTCATAGGGGAATAGTAAAACTAACGATAGTATCGCCGATAGATTTAGGTCAGGTTAGGAAGTTAGAAGAGTGCTTGCACCAAGTTCAAGACCTACGCCTAGTATTGATTGGTGGCTCAGTAGCTGAAGGTAGCGAGATTATTATCTCAGCGGAAAAATCCATCCCCTTAATAGACATCTTAAGGGAAATGCCGCCTGTAGAGCAGGTGGTTAAGAAGGGCAAGAAAATCCAGATTAGGCTAAAACCAGAATAGCCATATTAAATATTAAAGACTAGTCTTTATTGCCCTGGTTAAATCTACTACGCCTCTTTAAGCTAACATATTTTAACTACTCGCTGACCCTTCTCCGCATCCGGAAGATAAGGATAGCAGCCAACGATATACCGAGCCCTATCCATATATATCTAATCCAGGTAGGAATTGATACCCAGGAAGTGCCAACATAAAATGCGCTAGGGGCTGTCCATCCACTTTCATTGAAGGCACCATCTATCGCCTTTACCCTCCAGTAGTAAGGCATCTCCTTCTCACTTGATTCTAGCTTCTCTTCTTCAGTAAGGGTATATTCTGAGGCAGCCAGCCCCTCCTTCTCCAACACTATAACGGCAAAATCGCTATCAGCCCCAATCTGCAAAACATAGGTTATGTCACTGGGGTCAGTAACATCCTCCCAATCAAAATATGTCTCCCCTTCTACCGTAGCGGTAACCTCTGGTAGCCGTGGCACTGGCATTGGTGGTGTTTCTGATTCCATAGTAAAGATGGTTGTTACCCTGTTGGTACCATCGGTAGCAGTTACGGCATGGCCTCCCACAGCGCTGGGTGGTACCGTAAAGGTCACTGAGAAATCCCCGCTTTCACTAGTCCTGGCTGTAGCCACAGTGAGGATATCACCACTAGTATAGGTAATAGTAACCGTCGTGTCGGCTATAAACCAGGTACCATCAACGGTAAGCTCCATGCCAGCATGGCCAGGTGAGGCAAGACTAGTAGTCGGGCACAGGCTGATGCTGGCTGGAATAGCCACAACAGTTAGTTCTGACTCAGCCACATTAAAGCTATCATCGTAGGCCTTTACCTTCCCGGTGCCGCCACCTACATAGGCGGGATAGGGAGGCACGATGAAACTTCCATTAAAGCTACCATAGTAGTTAGTATGTAGGGATGTATGTAGGGATGTATACAGGGTTACCGGGGTAGTGAAAATCTCACCACCATCAAGAACGATGGTGATACGTTCCCTCCCCTCAAACCCGGTGCCTCTAATATTTACTATCCCATCTACAGCCTGTAACGAAGGATTTACAGTTATTGCTGGCTTTACACAAAACCCGGTCTCAGGCTTACTACCCGATTCATCAACAACGGCTATAATATGGTTACCAACAGTACTCTCTGGTACAATAATAGTACATACAAATTGACCTTCTTCGTCGCTCCTCGTATCACCACTTATTATGTCAACCTCACTATCATCATATCTAGCGGTAATTTCTTTATTACTACACAGACCCTCACCGCTAACCTTAACCTCAGTACCCACTGTGCCTTCCTCAGGGGCTAACTCAATTTTACAGCCAATTACAGCAAATCTAGCCACTGCAATTATATCCTTACTGGTACGATAAGTAGCGTAAACATAATAGTCGCCACAATGCACATCTTCCCTACTTTCACCGTCATCAAGCTCCTCTGGCACTTTGAAATAGGTATTAAATTCACCCGGATGCAATGAAGTTTCTTCACTAACCCTAATATTTCTTTCCAACAGCTTATAGTGGGTAACCTCCCCATCAATGTCATCGCCTTCATTGGCAGCATCGCCGGAGAAGTAGATATAAACATAGCTACCTTCACCAAAGCCCCCACCCTCAATATCAATCTTCTCACCAATTTCCCCCTCAGCAGGGTAGAGGGTAATAAGTTCACCCTCAGCGTGGACGGGTATAGTCGGAAATACCGCCATTAACAAGGCAAAGATAATACCCAACGCCACCCCGCAGAAAACTCTATAGCATTTCATCTGTCTCCCCCATAATTAGACCGTAAACACCATGCAACCTGGTTCATATTTAGGTTCTTAGAGCTCAGCTTATAGAGTAAAACTATATCTTACTGCCTCCCAATCTAGCCTCATGTTGCCGAATAAGCCTCTGTGATAATAAGCTATAGATTACTACCTCGTCAATGAGGATAAGCAAGAAAAGTTACCGCCGGCTCCACAGCAGACTACTTAGAAGATATAATAAAATACCAGTCTGTTGCCCTCAGCCCGTAGAATGAACAAAGACAATAGATTGACTTCGCTTCAGGGCACTGGTAACATTTAAGGGAAATGATGAGCAAGCTTTCTTTATTCCCATTAACTACTAAGGCAAACGATGCTGGACACCTCGTAATCGGCGGCTGTGACAGCATAGAGCTGGCGGCTGAATTTGGCACGCCGCTATATATCTTTGATGAGCTTAGCCTGCGCCACAAGTGCGCTGAGTTCAGAGACGAATTTAGCCGGTGCTATACTGATACTAAAGTTGTCTATGCCTGCAAAGCCTTCATCAGTAGAACTCTGGCTACTATCTTTAAAGAGGAGGGGCTAGGGTTAGATGTGGTCTCGGCTGGAGAGATGAGTATTGCCCAATCAGCTCACTTCCCTTTGGATAAGGTCTACTTTCATGGCAATAATAAATCAGCCGAGGAACTACAACTAGCCTTAAAGTGGCATATCGGCCGCATAGTAGTAGACAACTTCCACGAGCTTAGAATGCTTGATGAAATAGCCAAGAAGCAAGGGGCTAAACCCGACATACTGTTGCGTTTATCCCCCGGGGTTGACCCTCATACCCATAAATATATTGCCACCGGCGTTACCGATAGTAAGTTCGGTTTCTTCCTGTCAGGCGCCGCAGAGGCGGTAGCTCAAGCCATGTCATCGCCTAACCTTAACCTTGTCGGCCTGCATTTTCACATTGGCTCCCTTATCTTTGAGGTTGAGCCATACTTGCAAGCTATTGAGATTGTCCTTAATTTTGCCAATGACATGAAGTCAAGGTACAGGCTGGAACCCAGAGAGCTAAATATTGGTGGCGGATTTGCTATTCAGTATACTCAGGACAGACCGGTATCACCCGTCTCCGTCTATGCTCAAGCGATAGCCACAAAGGTTGTCAGTAACTGCCAGAAGCTAGGTCTAGCACTACCTGGGCTTGTTGTTGAACCAGGCAGAGCTATTATAGGGCAGGCTGGAGTGGCACTATATGAAGTAGGCGCCATCAAAGACATACCTGGCATCAGACGCTACGTCTCGGTAGATGGCGGCATGGGTGACAATATCCGCCCCGCCCTTTACGGGGCTAAATATGAGGCAGTGGTGGCTAACAAGATGAGGGAGACAGAAGCCAGAGAGGTTACTATTGCCGGTAAGTTTTGTGAGTCGGGTGATATATTGATTAAGGATATTACCCTGCCCTCAGTTTCAGCTGGCGATATCATCGCTTTACCCACCTGCGGTGCGTACTGCCTACCGATGGCTAGTAACTATAATGCCTCGTTTAAACCGGCAGTTGTTCTAGTCAAGGAGGGCAAAGCACGCCTTATTCGTCGGCGGGAAAACCTCGCCGACCTGACCAGTTGTGACTTAGTTTAGAGAGCAAGAGGAGATTTAGGGTGTGGCAGGTAGTTGGTCAGACCAGGGCTATCTCTTTACTCCAGCGTAGCCTGGAGAGGGAGGCGGTGGCTCACGCTTATCTTCTGGTTGGCCCACCCCAGGTGGGCAAAATGACCCTGGCTCTGGATTTAGCCAAGGCGCTAAACTGTGAGGCAGCTGAGCCTCCCTGTGGAGAATGTGTCTCCTGCCAGAGAATAGCTTCAGGTAAGCACGCTGATGTCCAGATTATAGGTGTGATTAGAAACGGAGATTCAGTTGAGACCAAGCCTCAGATAGAAATCAGCATTGACCAGGTCAGACAAATGCAACACTCAGCCAGCTTGCCACCATTTGAAGGCAAGTACAAGATATTTATTATTGACGGGGCAGAGCTAATGTCAAACGAAGCGGCCAACTGCTTGCTTAAAACCCTGGAAGAGCCGACAGGGAAGGTAATCTTTCTCCTGCTAACCACTAGTGAGAGGTCGCTGCCAGCTACTATTATTTCTCGCTGCCAGCGTCTAGAGTTACCCCCACTAACAGCCAGAGAGGTAGAGACTGCCCTTAATAATCGCTGGGCCGTTGAGTCCCAAAAAGCCAAGCTTTTAGCTAGACTTTCCCACGGCCGCCTGGGTTGGGCGCTATCAGCCTTCCAAGATGATGGCTGGCTTCAGCAACGAACGGAAAAGACAGAGAGACTACTTCACATTATCAATACTGATTGCGAGGAATGTATTGGCTATGCCACCCAGTTGGCAACCCAATTCAGCCAAAACAGGGGGTTAGTCCAGGAGACTCTGGATTTTTGGCTTGACTGGTGGCGCGACCTCCTGTTAGTTAAGATAGGCTGTATTGATGCTATTGCTAACACCGATATTTCAGCTATACTTGTCGAGCAAGCCAGGAATTACAGTCTATCGCAAATAAAGGGCTTTATTAGTAGTATTCAAGCGGCTGGGGAACAGCTCAGGCAGAACGCCAATCCACAGCTAGTATTTGAGGTATTAATGCTTAGTATACCTGGAAGAGGAGAGTAAAGGATGGCTGATATAGTTGGCATACGCTTCAAGAGAACCGGGAAGGTGTACTACTTCGACCCGACCGGTATTGAACTGGAGGTAAATGACCGGGTAGTAGTCAGGACGACCCGCGGCCCGGAGCTGGGATACGTGGTCATTGCCCCCAAGCAGGTAGTAGATAGTGAGTTGGGTGAACAACTCAAGCCAATAATACGCAAGGCAGAACCCGATGATATCAAACAGGAACAGGAGCTGGAGCAAAAAAGCATAGAGGCCCTAGCTGAATGCAGCAAGCAGGTTGAGCGGCTACACTTACCGATGAAGCTACTATCAGCTGAATACAACCTTGATGGGAGCCGTCTTACTTTCTTCTTCAGTGCTGCCGAGAGGATTGATTTCCGTGAGCTAGTGCGGGAGTTAACTAATTACCTTAAAGTACGGGTGGAATTACGACAGGTAGGGCCTAGAGATGAGACTAAGCTGGTAGGTGGCTTCGGCCGATGTGGACGTCCGCTATGTTGCGGGAGTTTTTTAACTGAGTTTGCCCCGGTTTCTATTAGAATGGCCAAGGAACAGAACCTGCCTCTTAATCCTATGAAAATATCGGGTGTTTGTGGGCGTTTAATGTGCTGTTTAGGTTATGAGTGTGAGCTCTATCATGCTATGCGAGATGAATTACCCAAAAAGGGCCAGCAGGTATTGACCCCCATGGGCAGAGCTACTGTGGTTGGGAATAACCTACTCAAGAAAACGGTACTGGCTGAACTAGAGAGTGGGGCAACTGTAGAACTTGCTCTCAGTGAGGTAACTGCTGAGGCTAAGCATCCCCCTAAGCAGACGAAACAGGCTGAAGTTTAACAGGTCACTACTTACGATTTCAATGAGGGAGATACTTTTGCCACTGAACCTGAGTTTTGAGGGGGAGAGGGATATAAAAAAGAAGGTTATCTCGCGGAGGGGACGGACGGTGTCTTAATTTCATCCCGGCCTCTTCAGGCGTCCTGCCGGCTTTGCGCCGATTACAGGAGATACAAGCACTAACCACATTTTCCCAGGTCTGCTCACCACCTCGGTAGCGAGGGATAACATGGTCCAATGTAAGCTGTCGACTTTCCCGGCCACAATACTGGCAGGTGTATTGGTCACGGCTGAAAACCTCCAGGCGAGTCAGCCTTCTCCTAGGTCGGGGGCGTTTAACCATACGGTGTAGCCGTATTACTGAGGGAAGGGGAAAGCTACAACTGATTGACTGGATAAAGCCAGCACCGTTTTCTAACATCTCAGCCTTGCCTTGATAAACCAGCACTACTGCTCGCCGGGCTAGACATATATTGAGTGGCTCATAGCTCTGATTTAATACTAGGACTGACTGATTTACCATGTTTATAAGCTCTCTTTCCACAAACAGGCTTAAGTATCTTGTTCGAAAAGCTTCTTCCCACAGGTAGGTTTACCCATTTTACTAAAAACTCTCTGGGTATACAAGCCTGGCTTATGGCTTCCTAATCCCAGCGCCTTTTCCTACCACCATGGGATACTTTCCTCCGGCTGGACTGTAAATCACCCCGATAATCAGGAGCGATGATATTAAATGGGGTGCTTATTTTAGGGTCTGCTAGCCGGGAACTGATAGGGCTATCGATCTCATCTAGTGAACCGCGGGCAGTAATTACTGTCGCCAATCGCGCGTTATAGCGGTAGTTAATAACCTGATAGAGCTTTTCTTGTGCCCAGGGTGTGGTTGACTGCTCACCAAAGTCATCCAGAACGAGTAACGGCGCCGTCTTTATTCTTTCAAACAGCTGGTCATAGGAAACCTTGCTCTCCGGGCTGAAAGTGGAACGCAAATGGTCAAGGAACTCAGGGACCACCACGAACAGGGCAGGCTTTTGGGCTTGATAACAATAGTTAACAATAGCCGCCGCTAGATGCGTTTTACCACAGCCGGTAACGCCCATAAATACTACCCAACCCTCAGGTGATTTGGCAAAGTTAAAAGCCAAATCAAATGCTGACTCCAGGTTCTCGCGCTGCTCTGGTGGCAGATTAAGCCGCCGACGGTCAAAGCTTTTAAAGGTCATAGTTTTTTGTAGCTCGAACTCTGGACCCCAGCTATATTCTGACAGGACTGGCTCTGCCTCAACGACACATATATGACACAAATCAGGGTCGGTCAGGCGAGTGCGTATTCGCTCCTCAAGCTGTTCAACAAGAGCAATAGTAACAATCACCGTGGGTAACTGGCTATTAAAGCGATAATTTAGCAGTTGGTCCAATTTTTCCTTGGCCCAAGTGGTACTGGTTTGAGCCCCTAAATCATCTAAAACCAATAGCGGAGCATTACGCACCCGGTCAAAGAATTCGTCATAGGGCATTTCACTATTGGGGCTGAAGGCAGAGCGCAGACGGTCTAGGAGGTCAGGCGCAGAGATAAAAAAGGCTAGCTGACCTCGGCTAATACATTCGTTAGCAATAGCCGCCGCTAGATGCGTTTTACCACAGCTACTGGGGCCAGTCAGGACTAGCCATCCCTCGGGCTGACTAGCAAAGGCTTTGGCAGCTTCATGAGCACGGGTAAACTGCTCCTGGTTTATCGGGTCCCCACTTCTCCCTTGGGGTAATAGATTGGCAAAAGTGAAGCGGGTCAGTGCTCCCAGGTTGCTGTAACTGAGCAAGTGAGTCTGGCGCTCCTTATCCAAGGCTTCCCGGCTACAACGGCAGGGGATAACCCGACTAAAATCGGCCTTCCCGGTGGGGAGAAGAGGGTGAACAAACCCCGCCCCGCCACAAATAGGGCAGTTTGCACCTGGGAGGTCTTCTTCAGTCTCGCTAGCGCCGGACCATGTGCCCATACTTGCCCTTGATGTATTTATCCGGGTCTGTCTTTTCAGAATCTCGCCTATAGGTTCCATCGCTCCTACCCTCTGATGACCAGCGCTCTAATATTGCCGAAATATAGCTCCATTTGCGTTTACTCTGGTTAACTGCCTCCTTGATAGCATCCTTAATCCAGGCTGCAGGATAAAGCTTCTCCGCCTCCCGTAGCTCCTCAGCAATCATCGGGGTTAGCATACCAATATTCTGCTCGTAGAGGGTGAAGATGTTAGACTGCTCACCAACCCCGGCACCAAGATAAGTTCGCCCCGCAGTTTCCAGTCCAGGGAGGATAAGCTCACCACCCTCAATCTTAGCTACCGCCTGTCTACTTTCCTCAGTATTCAAAAAATAAATATCCTCAGACACCCCATCCCTATCCACTACTATATGAAGGACAGTGCCCCGCTTGGCCGCCATCTCCAGGGCTTTACGCAATAACTTTTCGGGTGGCTCAGCTATTTCTTTAAGGCTACATATCAGGCTGGTGCTGCTTAATAGCTCTCTATAACTGACAAAGCGAGGGTAGCCCCGCTTGCGGTAAAGAGTGGCTAAGATATATAGAGTTGTCTTTAGCTCAGCCATATCGTTGATTTGCGGCAAGAGTGCACTAAAGAAAAGATTGGGCAGGGGGATAAACTGCATCTTAGCCGGGAAACCGCTAAACTGCTTCATAGCAGGCTCGGCTCGGCATTAGCAATATTTTCAAACTTAGCCAGTCTTGGGATAAAACGCAGATTTATTTCTCCGGTAGGGCCATTACGATGCTTGCCAATTATAATCTCAGCTGGAGGTGGATAGGCCTCACCGAGATGCTCATCCTCCCAGGCTTTTTGGTTAGCATAGCGTACTTCATCCCGGTAGATAAACAGAACAACATCGGCATCCTGTTCAATACTGCCACTTTCACGCAGGTCAGAGAGCTGAGGCTTATGTGAAGCCCGCCACTCCACCGCGCGGCTGAGCTGAGATACAGCTATCACGGGCACATTAAGCTCACGCGCTATTCCTTTAAGGGAACGAGAGATATAGCTAACCTCCTGAACCCTGTTTTCGGCTCTACTATCCCCCTGCATCAACTGCAGGTAATCAGCAATAATGAGGTTGACACCACGCTCATATTGCAGTCGCCGGACCTTGCTTCGCATCTCTACTACCCGTAGCTGAGGGGTATCGTCAATATAAATCGGCGCCTCTGAAAGGACACCGGTAGCGTCCATAATCCTTTTTTCCTCTGCTTCCGTATGCAGCCCAAGACGAACCTGCCTCAAATTAACCCCGGATTCACTGGACAAGAGGCGCAACACCAGTGACTCTCGCGCCATCTCCATGCTGAACAGAGCCACGCAAGCTCCTTGCTCCACCGCCGCATTTCGGGCGATGTTAAGGGCTAAGCTGGTCTTGCCCATGCTGGGCCTACCAGCAACAATAGTCAGGTCGGAGTGTTGAAATCCACCAAGAAATTCATCTAGGCCAGCAAAACCGGATAGCACATAAGGGATTGACTCAGCACGGCCTTCTTCAGTAGCCAGGGTAGGAGTAACGGCTTCAAAATACTTATCCAGCACTTGGCGGATAGGAACTAGGTCCTGAGCACTTTCCCCCTGACGCAGCCTAAATAGAATATTCTCCGCCCGACCCAGGCTAGTTTCAACACTCGGGTCAGCTTCATAACCAATAGCCTCAATCTGATTACCCGCATTAATAAGACGACGCATTACTGATAGACGGTAAACAATTTGGGCATAGTGCTCAATATCGAGTGACGTAGGCACTATAGATATCAGGTGGCTTAGATAAGCAGCACCGCCGCATGCCTCCAGCTTATCCTGTCGGTCAAGCTCTTGGGCTACGGTAATCTGGTTTATGGCTTCACTGCGTTGGTAAAGTGCCAGGCATGCCCGATATATCTGTGAGTTTCTCTCACCGTAAAAATCCGATGGCTCAATAAGGGTAGTAATCTTGTAGATGGCTGTGCCCTCTATCAGGAGCGAGCCGATTACGGCTTCCTCAGCATCAATATCATGTGGCGGTAATTTCTCGCCGTTCACTCTATTCTGACGCCCCCTCTGTTGCTGTAACCTCCTCCTCTATCACCCTAACCCTTATCTGGGGCAGTATATCCTTACCCAGCTTAACCACTACCTCATAGCTACCGAGTTTACGGATAGGCTCAGCCAACTCTATTTTTCTCTTGTCAACCACCAGACCGGCACTACCTTTAAGCTCATCTGCAATATCGGCACTAGTAATTGAGCCGTACAGACGGTCTTTAGCCCCTACCCGAGCCTTCAGGGTAATCTCCTTCCCGTCTAGCTGCTTAGCCAGGTCAAGTAGTTCGGCTTCGCTTTCGGCCTGTTGTCGGACCCTTATTTGACGCCGTGCCTCCACCAGGCTAATAGCCTGAGAATTCACCAGAAGAGCCAACTTTTTAGGGATAAGAAAATTCCTGCCGTAGCCATCAGCCACCTCTTTTATGTCACCGGCTCTAGCCATATTGGATACATCCTCTAGGAAAATAACCTTCATAGTTTCCCCTTCTCTCTAATTATACTTCACCAGACAACCAAGTAAAAGCTTATCAAACGGTTAGGTGAGAAATTTTTCGGCACTAATGGCCGCCGTAGCCCCATCACCAGCAGCGGTTACTGCCTAAATTCCTCTTTAACCCTGAAAATTATCCCGGGGCTGGTCACTAAGTCAACAACGGTCATAGCTAGGGCTTTAGCGGCATCAAAGAGACCACGGCTCCCTGCTTCCGAAGCGGCCGCCGAGGCAAACTGCGGGGAATGAATACCTACACCCTCTGGAGCTATTGCTACCGTGGGATGAATACCGGGCACTAATTGACTGACATTACCCATATCAGTACTACCGACACTGCTATCGGGGTCAGTGAGCTTAACCTTGCGCCCCAAGAACTCCATATTCTGCTTGAATAATCGGGCCAGGGTTAGATTATTACGCATGTTAGCATAACGGACATCTTCCCACCTGTATTCTAAGCGAGCCCCACTAGCTGTAGCGGCACCAACAAAACAGTTTATGACCCTTTGCTTTAGTTCATCAAGATAAACATCACTCTCAGCCCGCACAATAAAAATCCCAGCACTGTGGGCGGGGACTATATTAGCCGCCTGCCCACCGTCAGTAATAATACCGTGGATTCGAGATTTATCCTTGATATGCTGCCGCAGTGAATTAATAGCCACGAAGGATTGAACCATTGCCTCGAGGGCGTTGATGCCTGCCTCCGGCTTGGCAGCAGCGTGAGCTGCCTTACCGAAGAATTCAACCTCTAGAGTCTGGCAAGCAAGGGCCTGGGTAGTAGCAACATCATGTGTCCCCGGGTGTACCATCATAGCTACATCCACACTGTCAAAGGCTCCTCGGCTAGCCATTTTTATCTTGCCCCCATATAGCTCTTCGGCCGGTGTGCCGATAACGAGGATGCTACCCCCAAGCTGGCCAACCGCCAGCCTAGAAGCCACCCCAGCACCAACAGCCAGAGTAGCAATAAGATTATGGCCACAGGCATGCCCCAGCCCGGGTAGGGCATCATATTCAGCCAGAATGGCAATAGCCGGTTTTCCATGCCCATAGTCTCCCCGGAAAGCAGTCGGGAGTCCACAGATTCCTTGTTCTACAGAGAAACCGTTTGCCTCCAGGTATTGAGTTAGCCAGGCTACCGCCTTAGTTTCCTGGAAAGCCAGCTCTGGATTAGAGTGAATTCTTAGGCTGAGCTCGTTAAGCTGGTCACGGTGAGCATCCACTTCGCCAATAACTAAGGTCTTTAGTTCATCTATATTCACAACCCGTTCCTGTTCTCAGAACGACATTCCAGCTACTTGAACTAGTGTTTATTATAGCCTAGCGGGGTTAGGATTTCTAGGCTTTAACACCAACTAGACTCCCAGTTCAGCTCTTAAAGCAGTTAACAGAAAAAGAGGACTGAAGAGGTTAGTTATATGTTACCAATAACTCAAATAAGCAGGCACCCTTTATAGAGAAGCGGGAATATAGTAAAATAAACTGAGAGAAAGGCAGAACAACAAGAAATACAGTTTAAGCTGTCAAGTTGTCATTGCGTAAGTCATAAATGATATGGGTATCAAGGAACTCTATCAGGAGATAGACAAACGCTGCAAAAGTTGTTAAGCTTTAGCTCAACCTAGCAGGGATGACCCTGCCAAGTTTAGGAATATATCTTTAGGCAATAATAATATTGTTTTAACTTTAATTAATAAGAAGAAACCAAAAATACTAATCGAACTAGTTGAACTGAGGGACTAATATGGCAACACGGGAAGATAAACAAATAAAGGACAAATTACTCGCTGACCTAAAAGAGCGCCAGGAAAAGATTAAGGCGATGGGGGGCAGGGATGGCGTGGCAAAACAGAAAAAGCGAGGCAAGCTAACCGCCCGCGAGCGGATTGACCGATTACTTGACAAGGGAACTTTCTGTGAAACGGGTATGTTCGCCACCAACCGAGGTACTGCCCTTGGTATGGATAAGATACAGGTGCCCGCCGATGGGGTAGTTACTGGCTACGGTAAGATTGATGGCAGAAAAGTATATGTCTACGCTCAAGATTTCACCACTGTTGGAGGAAGTCTATCCGAAATACACGCCGCCAAGATTTGCCACATAATGGATAGCGCCGCTAAGGTAGGTTGCCCTATCATCAGCATAAATGATTCCGGGGGTGCCAGAATTCAGGACGGCGTTGATGCCCTGGCTGGCTATGGTCAAATTTTCTACAGAAACTCGATATTTTCCGGGGTAATCCCTCAAATATGTGCCATTCTCGGTCCCTGCGCTGGAGGTGGCGTATATTCCCCAGCACTAATGGACTTTATATTCATGGTTAAAGGCATAAGCTATGCCTTTATCACCGGACCACAGGTGGTCAAGGCCGTAATGGGGGAGGAGATTAACCCCGAGGAGCTTGGCGGTGCTATTACGGCACAAAAGAAGGCGGGGGTGGCTTGCCGCTCTGAAAATAGCGAGGCTGAATGTCTGGAAAGCATAAGGGAGCTGCTGGGCTACCTGCCATCAAGCAATAGGGAGAGACCGAAAAGGGTTGACCTCGGCGATGACCCAAACCGTATAGACCCAACCCTATTTGATATTGTCCCCGCCAGTCCCAACAAACCGTATGATATACACAAGATAATTGAGCGAGTATTTGACCAGGAACCGAATGGAAAGAAGAATTACTTTGAGCTCTTCCCCATATTTGCCACCAACATAATCACCTGCTTTGCCAGACTTAACGGGTGGTCAGTAGGCATAATAGCTCAACAGCCGATGTCAAAGGCAGGATGTCTGGATATTGATGCCTGCGATAAGGCCTCAAGATTTATCCGATTCTGCGATGCCTTTAATATCCCGATTATCAATCTGGTTGATGTTCCCGGATATCTACCCGGCACCGACCAGGAGTGGGGGGGGATAATCAGGCACGGCGCCAAGATGCTCTACGCCTATTCGGAGGCCACAGTACCCAAAATCACCCTCACTATCAGAAAGGCATACGGGGGTGCTTATCTAGGAATGTGCTGTAAAGATCTAGGTGCTGATACGGTATTTTGCTGGCCTACCACAGAACTAGCAGTGATGGGGCCAGAGGGAGCGGCGGCGGTAATATTCAGAAAAGAACTGGAAAAGGCTGAAGATGCTGATGCGCTACTGCAGGAGAAAATACAGGAATACCGAAGTATATTCGCCAATCCATATAGGGCCGCCGAACACCTCCATGTTGACGATGTAATTGACCCAGCAGAAACAAGACCAAGGTTGATAAAAGCACTGGAGATGGTAATAGATAAGATGGAACCAAGACCTAAAAAGAAGCACGGCATTATACCAACATGATTAAGGGGTTTTAATATTCGTCTCAAATTCTGGCCTTAACCTTCGGGAAGCATTTCACTTAATTTACACCCCTTAAACTAATAATGCCTTAATAGATTAATAAGAGCTATAACGCCTATATTCGTTGAAAGTATGAATGACCACTGATTAAAAGAGGTAAGCAATGTCGCCAAAAGTAACCAAAGAAGAGCTCCTGGCTAAAGCACGCCAACCGGCAGAAGACGCTATGAGATTGCACCCATTTTACCGGGGTAAGATGCAGACTACGGCTAAATGTGCCGTTCGTGATGTTAATGATTTTGCTATCTGGTATACCCCCGGTGTTGCCGAGGTCTGCAAGGCAATAAAGATAGATAAAGAAAAGGTCTATGAATATACCAATAAGTGGAATACCGTAGCCATAGTATCCGACGGTACCAGGGTCCTGGGACTAGGTGACATTGGCCCCGAGGCAGGCCTACCAGTAATGGAGGGTAAAGCCCTACTATTTAAATACCTGGGTGGCGTTGATGCCGTCGCTATCTGTCTTGACACCAAAGACCCCGATGAGATAATTCAGGCAGTAAAGTGGCTTCAACCCTCCTTTGGTGGCATTAATCTGGAGGATATTGCTAACCCCAAATGCTTTTATATTCTGGACACCCTGCGCCAAGAAATGGCTATCCCGGTATGGCATGATGACCAGCAGGGGACAGCCGCAGTTACCCTGGCTGGACTGGTCAATGCCCTCAAGATAGTGGGCAAGAAGAAGGATGAGGTAAGCGTCACCTTAAATGGGGTCGGGGCGGCCAACATAGCCATCGCTAGGCTCCTCTTCACCGCTGGCTTCAAGCCGCAGAATGCCATCTTTGTCGATAGCAAGGGTACCCTGCATACCGGTAGAACCGACCTTGAGGCAAGGCAAGCCGAGAATCCCTACAAGTGGGACCTGTGTCAGAGAACTAACCCCGAGAAGAGAACTGGCAGAACTTACGAGGCTCTTAGGGGAGCTGATATCTGTATCTCACTGTCTAAATCAGGACCAGATACTATCAAGCCGGAATGGATAAAATCTATGGCCAAGGATGCCATACTCTTTGCTTGTGCCAACCCTATTCCTGAAATCTGGCCGTGGGAAGCCAAAGAGGCCGGCGCCAGGATTGTAGCTACCGGCAGGTCAGACTTCCCCAATCAAGTAAATAACTCCATCGGTTTTCCCGCTATCTTCCGCGGCACCCTGGATGTCAAAGCTAGAACCATCACCGACGAGATGTGCCTTGCCGCCGCCTACGAGTTAGCTAAATGTGCCGAGGAGCGGGGAATACACGATGATTATGTTATCCCCACTATGGGAGAATGGGAGGTCTTTATCAAAGAGGCGGTAGCCGTAGGCATGAAGGCCATAGAGCAGGGTGTAGCCCGCAAAACAGCCGACCACGAAGAGCTGACCAAGCAAGCTGAAAAGATGATCAAGGAGTCGAGGGAAACTACCGCTCTTCTCATGAAATCAGGGCTGATACCACCTGTGCCTGAAGAATAACTGGCTTATGATTGATGCCTAGAGTTGTTGACTTACCGGCGGGTAGGGAAAGGAGTAAGCGACTATAAGAGAGGTTGAAGCAAAGGAAATAACAAGGACAGTATCTCGGCTTTTCCAAGAGGCTTGCCATTACCTCCCTGAGGATGTGCTAAATGCTATCAAGCGGGCACGAGAGACAGAGGAATCGTCCATAGGGCGTGAGGTGCTGGATAGAATACTAGAGAACGCCGACATCTCAGCCAGAGAGAAAATCCCCCTGTGTCAGGATACAGGAACCGCCGTAGTCTTTTTAGAGCTAGGGCAGGATGCCTGCATAGTTGGCGGCGACCTAGGCTCAGCAATAAATGAAGGAGTGAGGCAGGGATATACCGAGGGCTATCTACGCAAGTCTATGGTGAGCCAGCCTTGTACTGCTAGAATTAACACCAAGGACAACACACCGGCTATTATATATACCGATATTGTCCCTGGCGACAAGCTTAAAATTATTGCCCTGCCGAAGGGGGGTGGCGCTGAGAACATGGCTCGCCTGGCTATGCTATCCCCGGCGCAAGGCCGTCAAGGGGTCACAGACTTTGTGGTTAATACTGTGGACAGAGCCGGCAGCAATCCCTGCCCCCCGGTTATTGTTGGTGTCGGCATTGGCGGCACTGCAGAAAAGACTTTTATGCTGGCAAAACGAGCGTTATTACGAAAGGTAGGTGAGCCCAACCCGGAGGCTGAGGTTGCTGAACTGGAGAGAGAAATTCTCAAGCGAGTCAATAACCTGGGCATCGGCCCGATGGGATACGGTGGCCGAGCTACGGCTCTGGCAGTTCATATTGAGGTTTTCCCCACCCATACCACCAGCCTACCAGTAGCGGTTAACCTGCAGTGCTGGTGTGCCCGACATAAAGAAGCAACTATCTAAACTATTAAGCAATTAGTTAAGTAAAAGGGGCTAGTAATGGCTAAAAAGATTATACTCCCTCTAACTGACGAGGCCTCAAAAGACATTAAAGCCGGGGATGATGTTTTGCTTACTGGCATTATATATGTGGCACGAGATGCTGCCCATAAAAGAATGATTGAGGCTCTAGACCAGGGAAAACCTCTGCCCTTTGATATTAAAGGGCAAACAATATACTTTATGGGGCCTTCCCCAGCTAGACCAGGGCAGGTAATTGGCTCAGCCGGCCCAACCACCAGTGGCCGTATGGATAGCTACTCACCCCGCTTGATAGTTGAGGGACTTAAAGGTATGATTGGCAAGGGGATGCGCTCAGTAGCAGTTAAAGAAGCGATGAAGCAATATAAAGCAGTGTACTTTGGAGCCATTGGCGGCACCGGTGCCCTCATCTCCAAGAGAATCAAAAAGTCAGAGGTGATAGCCTATGAGGAGCTTGGCACTGAGGCAGTGCGCCGCCTGGAGGTAGAAGATTTCCCAGTCACGGTGATAAATGATATCTATGGCGGAGACCTCTACGAGGAGGGAAAAGCCAAATACAGGATAGGCTAGAAGTATATTAGCTCTAGAAGCCAATTAAACCCAGGAATAAAGAAACCTGTAAAACACAAAAATTCAGATTAAAGCTCAAGAGATAGTCTAATGGGTAAGTATGACTATATCATAGTTGGCAGCGGCATTGCTGGACTCTATACTGCCTTGCTGGCCAAGGAGCACGGCAGTGTGCTTATCATAACCAAAGGCAGCATTGATGATTGTAATACCAAACATGCCCAGGGAGGCATTGCCGCCGCTGTAGGCAAAAATGATTCCCCGGAGAGTCACTTTAAGGACACCATAGCCGCTGGAGACGGCTTGTGCAATATAGAGACAGTGCATATTCTAGCCAGCGAAGCCCCGGCTTGTATCGCTGACCTCGTCAATTTAGGGGTACCCTTCGACACCCTTAATGGAGAGGTCGCCCTCACTAAGGAAGCAGCTCACAGTGTGCCCCGTATCCTTCATGCCGGGGGTGATGCCACCGGCAAACACATTGAAGTCACTCTCAGTAGCCGGGTGCGTTCATCAAAAATCCAGGTACTTGAAGACTGCTTAGTTACCGAGATTTTGGTAGATAGAGGGACAGTTAAGCAGGTAAAAGCACTTGATTGCCATACCGGCTCGGTGGAGAAGTTTGATTGTCACTTTCTAGTACTGGCCACCGGTGGTGCCGGGCAGTTATATAAGTTCACTACGAATTCTAACGTAGCTACCGGTGATGGTATAGCTCTTGCCTATAACGCCGGGGCTGAGATGATTGACATGGAGTTCCTCCAGTTCCACCCTACCGCCCTCCACCTGCCAGGAGTGACCCCGTTCCTCATATCAGAAGCCGTCAGGGGTGAAGGCGGGGTACTGCGTAATGTAGACGGCTATCGCTTCATGCCCGACTATACGCCAGAGGCTGACCTGGCACCACGAGATGTGGTCACTCGTAGCATACTCTACGAGATGAGAAAAACGAGCTCAGACAGGGTATTCATTGATATTACCCAACTCCCGCCCTATGTTACCACCACCAGGTTCCCCCAGATCTACCGCTTTTGCCGAGACCATGGTCTGGATATTACCAAAGATCTGATACCAGTGTCTCCAGCAGCCCATTACATAATGGGCGGTATCAAAACCAATAGCTGGGGGGAGACCAATATCGCCAGCTTATTCGCTGTCGGTGAAACCGCCTGCACCGATGTCCACGGAGCCAACCGCCTGGCATCAAACTCACTGCTTGAGGCAGTTGTCTTCAGCCAGAGAATCGTGGAAAGAACAATTAAGAAGACTGCGCCCAAGACACCCGACACTGACCAAGGCACCGGAGTTCGCTGCTCGCTGAGTCAGAGGGAACCTCTTGAAACAGCACCCCCACCCAACCTCTCCACCCTACAACAGCTACACTGGGATAAAGTTGGCATCATACGAAACAAAGAGAACCTGACTGAGGCGGCAGATGTCCTGGCTACCTGGCAAAAATGCTTGCCCCAGCCTACAGACCGCCCCTCACATGAACTAAATAACCTGGTGATAACCGGACGATTAGTAACTGAGGCTGCCCTTCTTAGAGAAGAGAGCCGAGGCGCCCACTTTCGCTCTGACTTTCCCCAGACTCTACCCGAGTGGCAGCACCACATCATACTGGTAAAGCAATAGCATGATACTGTCAACCACCCTACCTGAAGCCGTTGGTCTTTAGGGAGTTGCCTCATTTCCTGCCCCTGATTTGATACTAGGCTAGACTGAGTGCTCCTTGACTACTCCTGACTTTTGGTCTAGTCCTTAATTATATGATATAATCTAAAGGTAAAAACCGTGGTTATAAAGACGGTAGCTACCAACCGCAAAGCATATCATAATTATCATATACAGGAGAGTATAGAGGCTGGAATGGTGCTCACCGGTACGGAAATAAAGTCAATCCGAGCCGGTAGAGTAAGTCTTGGGGATGCTTATGTTAAGCCTGAGGCTGGGGAACTATGGTTACTAAACGCTCACATTGCCCGTTATGAAGCGGGTAGCTATATGAGCCACACACCAACCCGACCTCGGAAGCTTCTCTTGCACCACAAGGAGATAGATAATCTTAGCAGTCAAGTGCTGGAAAAGGGCTTTGCTTTGGTTCCCCTAAAACTCTATACTAAAGACGGTATCGCCAAGGTTGAGATTGCACTAGCCAAGGGCAAGAAGTTATACGACAAGCGAGAGTCAATAGCCCGTCGTGAGACAGAGCGGGAAATAGGACGAGCCTTAAAGAGACAGAAATACAAAAGGAGGTAGTTCACATCTAAACCCTCCCTAATAAGTGGGGACGCATGGGTTCGACAGGGGAGGTATGCTGCAGAATTGCAAGCTGAGGTGCCGCTACCCTCATAAAACAAGTGGCAGAAATAACTGGCGAACCTGAATTCGCTCTTGCAGCCTAATTAAATAGGTTGCACATCCAACCTGACCTCGCCTCAATGGGTTAGGATTGGGTGACGAAAAGTTGAGGTGCCGCCGCTCTGATGCCAATAAAGAGTGACGAAAGATTTATTGGCTGGCTTGGCTAAACTCGGTTAGCAGAGGCTAGCTAAGTAAGAAAAAGAGCTGACTAAGCTTGTAGGATATTTTGGGTAGCTTCCTCTGGACGGGGAGTTCAACTCTCCCCCGTCTCCACCAACCCGAAACCTCTGTGTCTGAGATATAATACAGGATTCCAGGCACTTTTGTTTTACCCGACTTAGTATCGGAGACGAAAATCTTATAATACCAAAATTTAATCAAAATTAAGGAGCCATGAGATGAAAGAGGTTAAAGTCATACCCTGCCTGGATATCAAAGAAGGCAGAGTGGTCAAAGGGGTCAAATTTGTCAACCTGAAAGACGCCCGTGACCCTGCAGAAGCAGCAGCAGCCTACTGCCGAGAGGGAGCCGACGAACTTGTATTCCTTGATATCTTCGCTACTGTTGAAAACAGAAAAACAAGGTTGGAATGGGTCAAGAAGGTTCGAGAGGTAACGACCGTTCCCTTTGCCGTCGGTGGTGGCATAGGTAGTATTGAAGATATGAAGGCACTGATTGACCTCGGTGTAGATAAGGTCTCTATAAATACCGCCGCAGTGCAGAACCCTGAGCTTATAACCAAAGCAGCCAGAGAATTTGGTAAGGAAAGGCTCGTGGTCGCCATTGACGGCCGGAAGAACCCACCAGACAGCAATCTTCCTCGACTAGAGGTAGTGGTGAAAAGTGGCAATGAGGCTACCGGCATCGAGATTGTTGACTGGGCCAAGAGGGTAGAGGGACTAGGAGCCGGGGAGATTCTACTCACCAGTAAGGATGCTGATGGAACCAAGGCAGGCTATGACTTAGAGATGACAAAAGCCGTTGCTGAAGCCGTCCACATTCCAGTTACTGCCTCCGGGGGTGCCGGGAAGCTAGAGCACCTGTACGAAGCCGTGGTAGTAGGTAAAGCATCTGCGGTTTTGGCTGCGTCCATATTCCACTTTAAGGAAATATCTATACCACAAGCCAAACTATATCTAAAAGAAAAAGGGGTACCGGTAATAATATAGTCTCGTGGGCAGCAAGCACATTCCAGCCGGCAGCCTAGGTTGAGTTCCTCAGGAAAGGTTCTAAAGCCAGACCATTGAGGTTATTACACGTATCACTAAAGCAAGGTTAATCTATTCCCACGAGATCTAAAGCCAACGGCAGTAGAGCTTCACGATGTCAATATGTACCTAATTCCCCCTCGCACTACCATGGTCACTCTTACGCACAGTGAGCTTAAGGCCATCCTGCCCCACGACAACGACTTCCTTGCCCATGTCTATCTTCCGGCTGGCTGATTTAGCCTCCCAGAGTTCGCTACTAATTCTGATAACCCCCTGGGGGGCTAAAGGTTTTACTACCTCACCCCTACTACCAACCATATCCGGCAAACCAATTATCGGTTTCTGCATCAGGGCTCGGCTACCAAGACGGTAAGAGAAAACGGCGTAGACAGCTAGTCCCGACACAATGCCAATAACACCACCCAAAGGTATCTGAACCCCCAGAGTGGGCAAACCCCAAAGCACAATAACTACTATAGCTATCTCCTCTATCAAAGTAGACAAAATAGCCAGTACAAATCTAAGCCTCATATTCATATCCTATCACCACATCTATTATAGCAGGAATGCCCCTGTTGCTGATAATTAAATATGGGTGCTATAATTAGCCGATGTAGTCATAATTAGAGGTAAAGAATGAAACTTAGCCGCGAAGAGGTATTACATATTGCTCTCCTGGCTCGACTTGGTTTGACCGAAGCTGAGGTGAATAGGTTTAGCAAGCAATTATCCAATCTCTTAGAGAGCTTTGAGATACTACAGCAGGTAGATACCACTGGTATCCCACCTACAGCCCAATCTATTGCCCTCCAGAATGTAGTCCGCAGTGATGAAGCCCAAGCCTCCCTATCCCAAGACCAGGTTCTAGCCAATGCCCCCCGAAAGGACGGAGACTTCTTTAGAGTGCGAGCTGTACTTGGTAATACATAATCAAAGGGGTGAGTAATATAACTAATCATAACCATTTGACAATCCATGAGGCACATCAGCTACTTAAAACCAAGCAACTTTCCTCAGTTGAACTAACCAAAGCCCATCTAGCGCGTATACATGAAATCGAGCCAAAGATTAGTGCCCTGGTTACTGTTACTGATGAGCTAGCACTAAAGCAAGCTCAAGAGGCTGACGAGCTTATTGCGACTGGCAATACTAACCCACTTACCGGCATCCCGGTGCTAATCAAGGACAACATGTGCACCAAAGGGATAAAAACCACCTGCTCATCAAAGATGCTGGAAAATTTTGTGCCACCCTATGACGCCACTGTAGTCGAAAGGTTAAACGGGCATCACCCCGTAATTATAGGTAAGGCAAACATGGATGAATTTGCTATGGGTTCGTCTACCGAGAACTCCGCCTTCTTCCCCACCCATAACCCCTGGGACTTGAGCCGCGTGCCTGGCGGAAGTAGTGGGGGTTCAGCCGTGGGGGTAGCCTCTGGCGAAGCCATCTATGCCCTGGGCTCGGATACCGGCGGCAGTGTTCGCCAGCCGGCTGGCTTCTGCAGTGTTACCGGCCTCAAACCTACCTACGGCAGGGTGAGCCGATACGGTCTGGTCGCCTTTGCCAGCTCCCTTGACCAGATTGGACCGCTAACCCAGGATGTTACTGATTGTGCCCTAGTATTAAACGCCATCGCTGGCTATGACCCAAGAGATTCTACCTCGGTTCCCGAGCCTACGCCCGATTACACTCAGTGCCTAACCGGCAACCTTAATGGCCTTCGCCTCGGTGTCCCCAAGGAGTATTTCGTTGAGGGAATGCAGACAGAAGTAGAAACAGCCATACGAGCCGCTATCGCTAAACTTAAAGAACTGGGGGCCAAGATAGAGTGGGGAGTATCACTACCATCAACCCCCTATGCCCTGGCGGCATACTATATCATCGCCCCATCAGAGGCTTCAGCCAACCTGGCTCGCTACGACGGGGTAAAGTATGGCTTCTCCTATCAGGAGACCGACAATATGTGGGAGGCGCTGGAAAAGACCCGCCAGTATGGCTTTGGACCTGAGGTGAAAAGGCGTATTATGCTGGGAACCTATGCCCTGTCCGCCGGCTACTATGATGCCTGGTACCTAAAAGCCCAAAAGGTGCGCACCTTAATACGGCAGGAGTTTGACCAGGCTTTTAGCAAATTTGATGCCCTGATAACCCCCACCTCCCCCACCGTCCCCTTCAAAATCGGGGAGAAGGTAGACGACCCCCTTCAGATGTATTTAAGCGATATCTGCACCCTGCCGATAAATATCGCCGGAGTGCCGGCTATCTCCATCCCGGCCGGCTTTGCCGACGGGCTGCCCATAGGCATGCAGATTATCGGCAAGCCCTTTGCTGAGGAAACTATCTTAAAAATTGCCTACGCCTACCAGCAAGCAACCGAGTGGCACAAGAGGAGACCGGAAATTTAGAGTGGAAAATTGGAGTATAAAAAGAAAAACCCCCTGTAAGGACGGAACCTCACAGGGTGCTTTTCGTCGTGATTCTAGCCTTAAGACTATCAGATAATCAGACATTTGTCAATAGTTACTTGGTAAAAGGTGAAAAATGAAAATCGCCTACCAGCAGGCAACCGAGTGGCATAAGAGGAGACCGGAGATATAAATTATTAAAAACAGGATAAGGAGGATGACGATGAGAACGAGGAGGCTGTCATTACTACCGCCCTTACTAATTCTTTTAGTAGTTATATTTGGTGGATTAGCAGGCTTTTTTGCGTATTTGTATTTTTCACAACATCCAATTCTGCTCACTAGTGGGGAGGATGCCTATAATGTTCTACGTGATGTGATTTTGATTGTGATAGCAGTTTTGACTGTCCTTACGGCAGTACTAATAGCTATACTTGGCTGGGCTCTTCGAAATATGCTATTACGTGATCTCAGGGCTGAACTTAGCGGTGCTATTGAAGAGTGTAAGAACGACTTCTTTAGCACCCTACACATGAAAGTCGCACCGTTGTGGGGTCGCCTCTATGAACATGATAAGACGGCCACCTACCTTATTGACTATGCGGTTACCGAAGCAGAGAAGGCAGTAAATTATGCTAGAGAAATTGACGAAAAGACCCATTGGGAATTAAAAGGAATGGCACTTAACAACTACTTAATGGCATTGTCAGAGAGGCATGACTTAGGTGATACAAACTTAGCCTACAAGGTGGGTCATGAACTAGAAGAATTGTTAAAAAAACATAAAAGCGAAATGCCTCTTCACGAGTCACAATCAACAGAAGAAACAATTTACTTCTCTCGTTATGTACTTCCTCGTATAGGATCTAAAGACCGCGAGGAAGCTAAGCAAAAACTTAATAGCTTAAAGGAACATCCCCGATTCGATAAATGGAAACAGAGATGGAACGACTTTGAACCACTTACTTAAGGATGCCAATCTTGGCAAATCATAAACATCAGCCTACTTTATAAATAACTTAATTTATGTTCTCTTTTGTACGATATACGCTTAGTTGCCTTTTGTCAAGACCTAACCGTCCATACTATAACATTTAACCCTATTTTTGTCAAGGGGTAATGCCAGACTCTTTATTAAAGAGAGTTGAAGGGAGGCTTCGCCTCCCTTATATAACTACTTCCCCCTCCCTTATCAAGGGAGGGGGAACACAAGGGGGAGAGTTACCCAATAAAAACCCTAAAGGGGGATGGGGGTGAATAATCTTAAAGTTAGCTGCTACTCAGGGTATACCTATGCCGAAGAGCCAAGGTCTTTTGCATGGCAGGGCATAGAATACGAAGTTGATAAAGTAGAAAAGACCTGGCAGGAGCCGGAAAAAAGATGCTTTCAGGTCAGAACCAAGGATGACAGGCTGTTCAATCTTTGCTATAATGAAATTGAAAAGCAGTGGTCTCTAATTGAGCTACGGTATAACTGAACCCAGATAGCAGCCAGCAATACCCCAGGCTATGACGAGTATAACTTTATATCAATAAACACTAGGAGGAGTACATGAAAACTCGCAGTCTTACCTCACAAAAAGTAAACCAGATATCGCCTTCAGGAATACGAAGGTTCTTTGACCTGTTAGCCGGCATGGAAGGCTCCATTTCACTCGGGGTGGGCGAGCCTGATTTCTCCACCCCACAGCATCTTACTGAGGCAGCTATTCGCTCACTAGAAAAGGGCAAAACCAGTTATACCTCAAATTCAGGAATGCCCGAACTGCGTCAGGAGCTATCACGCTACTTGAATGATAATTATAATGTAGAGTATGACCCTAACGGCGAACTTCTGATAACAGTGGGCGTCAGTGAAGCATTAGACCTAGCCATGAGGGCAATCCTTGACCCCGGCGACGAGGTCATTACCCACGACCCATGCTATGTCTCCTATGTCCCCTCTATAATCATGGCTGGCGGCACACCAGTTATGATACCCACCAATGAGGAGAATAACTTTGAACTCAGTGCCGCCGATATTGAAGAACGAATCACAGACAAGACTAAGGCCATTCTCATTGGCTACCCCGCCAACCCCACCGGCGCCGTAATGCCCAGACATAAACTGGCCGAGATAGCTGAGATGGCCCGGCATCATGGGCTACTGATAATCTCTGATGAAATCTACGCCAAGCTAGTCTATGGCGTGGAACACACCTGTATAGCGGCTCTGCCTGAGATGAAGGATAACACTATCTTCCTGGGCGGGTTCTCCAAGTATTTTGCCATGACCGGGTGGCGTGTTGGCTACGCCGCAGCTAATAAAGAAATTATTGCCTCGATGACCAAGATTCACCAGTACACTATTATGTGCGTACCAACAATGGGACAGGTAGCCGCCATAGAGGCACTAAAAACCGGCGATGCCGATGGTGAGGAGATGCGTGCTGAATATGACCGCCGACGCCGGGTAATAGTCAAGGGATTCAACGAGCTTGGTCTATCATGCTTTGAACCTCATGGAGCATTCTATGCCTTCCCGTCAATAAAGAGCACCGGTATGACCTCAGAGGACTTTGTGGAAAAGCTCATCATGGAGGAAAAGGTAGCCGTGGTCCCGGGCACAGCCTTTGGAGAGCAGGGCGACGGATATGTCCGTGCCTGTTATGCTACATCAATGGCTGAAATTGAAGAGGCACTGTCCCGAATAAAACGATTTTTAGATAAACACCGAGTAGCTTAGGCCGAAAGACTAATCTATTAACCCTATCCCCTGTATCCCCCTTCCCCTTAATAAGGGGAAGGGGGAGATTTATTTTAAGAGGGGCAAAGCCCCCAAATATCGTACTAGGTAGCTGAAATCTAGAGAAGCCTCATATTTTGCTTAACCTCTTTTATGGTTTCCCGGGCAATAACTCGGGCGCGGGAAGCACCGTCAGCAAGAACATTAACGATATACTCTGGTTTCTCAGCCAGTTTTGCCCGACGTTCCCGGAAGGATTTAAGCGTAGAATTAATCTCCTGCGCCAGAGCCTTCTTGCAATCAACGCAGCCAATCTCGGCTGAGCGACACTGCTCGGCTAAATTATCTGACTGGAATGGATTAAAATATCCGTGAAGCCGAAAAATATTACATATCTTAGGATGCCCCGGGTCACTGCGATAGCGGCGCGCCGGGTCAGTAACTGCCTCCATTACCCGGGCTGCTGTCTCCTCATCGGAGAGGGCTAATTCAATATCATTATCCAGTTGCTTACTCATCTTCTCCTTACCATCCAGCCCCAGTATCAAGGGAAAGGTGGTAAGCTTGGCTTCAGGCTCCGGAAAGGTATCACCAAACAGGTTATTGAAACGGCGGGCAATCTCCCTGGCTAACTCCAGATGGGGTAACTGGTCTTCACCAACGGGTACAACCCCAGCCTTATAAAGCACAATGTCAGCCGTCATCAGAACGGGATAGCCAACCAACCCATAGTTTACATTCTGAGGTTGAAGCTTTACCTTTTCTTTGAAGGTAGGTACCCGTAACAGCCAGCTCAATGGGGTAACCATACTAAGCAGGGTATGCAGTTCTGTAACCTCAGGCACATGAGACTGAACAAAAAGGATGCTTTTTCTGGGGTCAAGGCCAGCCGCTAGCCAGTCGAGCATCATCTCATGGATATTCTTTTGCAACGAACTGGTATCATCCAGCGTGGTCAGGGCATGGATATCAACAATACAATAAATGCAGTCATACTCGTCCTGAAGGTTCACATAATTCTGTATGGCACCCAGGTAGTTGCCCAAGTGCTGCCGGCCGGTAGGACGAGCCCCAGAAAAAACACGGTTTTTCATCCCTAAAGTTCCTCCTTAATCATGTTCAACTCACCCCTGGCAGATAGTTAATTAGTAATAGCCTACCCCAATTAAAGCAATGGCTTTAAACCTGACGGCTACTATACCCTCACATTGTCTCTGGGGCTGTCATCCCCATAAGATAAAGGGTCTTAGCCAGCACCAGCTTGGCCGCCGCCACCAGTTTGAGACGGGCTTTGGTTAGTATCTCGTCATCTTGAGAAACAACACGACACTGCGTGTAAAAGCTATGAAATATAGTAGCCAAATCCTGAGCATAATAGGCAAGATGATGGGGTTCCAGTGTACCAGCCACTACCTCAATTATCTCCGGTAAAAGTAGCATCTTCCTTATCAGGCTCAGCTCAGGCTCAGTAGTTAGTAAAGAAACATCTCCATCCCCAAAGTCAATCCCCCTTTCTTTAGCCAGGCGAAGGATGCTAGCAATACGGGCATGGGCATACTGAACATAGTAAACAGGATTGTCCTCTGATTGCTTCTTAGCTAACTCCAGGTCAAAGTCCATCTGACTATCCGCCGAGCGGGACAGAAAGAAAAAGCGGCAGGCATCAGCCCCCACCTCATCAACTACCTCACGCAGGGTAATGATGTCACCACTGCGTTTGGAAACACGAACCAGTTCCTCACCGCGGCGCAGGGTAACCAGCTGAGAAATTATCACCTGAAGCTGCTCTGGGGCAATACCAAAGGCACCGACCACGGCTTTCATGCGAGATACATGCCCCTGGTGGTCAGCCCCCCAAATATTAATCACCCTATCAAAATGGCGCTCAACAAACTTATTGTAGTGATAGGCAATATCAGCCGCAAAGTAGGTGGGAGAACCATCACCCCGCACCACCACATTATCTTTATCCTCACCCAGGGCAGTAGACATAAACCAGGTAGCCCCTTCCTTGTCGCCAATATAGCTCCCCTCACGCAGCAGCGACATTGCCTTCTGATACTGACCATTATCGTAAAGGCTTTGCTCACTGAACCAGACATCAAAAACTACCCCTAATAGCTCAAGGTCAGCCCTGATCTGCGCTATCATCTTGTCCAGCCCAAGCTTACCCAAGCTTAGCACTGCTTCTGGTTCGGCTAGAGCCAGAAACCTGTCCCCCTCCTCGGCGATAATCTCCTTAGCCAGGTCAACCATATAGCTACCCAGGTAGCCATCAGCAGGTACCTCGGCACTAATACCCAAACACTGCTGATAACGGGCATATAGGGAACGATAAAAGGCGGTTATCTGGCTACCAGCGTTGTTAATATAGTATTCCTTCTCCACATTATAGCCAGTAGCCGTGAGTATATTGGCTAAAGTACTACCCAGAATAGCCCCGCGGCCATGCCCGACATGAAGCGGCCCGGTGGGATTAACACTAACAAACTCTATCTGTACCCGGCTGCCCTGTCCCAGGTCAATATTGCCATAAGAATCGCCAGCTTCAAGGGCCTCATCTACCTGCCTGGTTAACCAATCGCTCTTAAGGGTGAAATTGATAAAACCGGGCGGTGCTACCGTAATAGTGTCAATCTCCGGGCCGGGTATGATAAGTCCGGCTATACTCTCGGCAATAGCCAGAGGCTTAACACCGGTTGCCCGGGCTAATTTCAGGGGCAGGCTTGAGGCATAGTCCCCGTATTCTGGATTCTGGGGATGCTCTACTGTAACCTGAGGCAAAACGACTGACGGCAGCCTGCCCTGCTGTTGGGCCTCGCTTGCCGCCTGAGTCAGCAGCTCTACTAACTTCTGTTTAATCACTAATATCCCGCCTTAGCCTCCTGTATGCCCAAATTATAGCACAAAGCTAGCAAGAGAGGATAATCTGCACTCTTGCCTGTCTCGGTCAGGATTTGACCCATGAGGTATCTAGCTCCACTCACCACCCTCGGCTGTCCAGACCCAGGCTAGCTCTTTAGCCAGAAGCTTATGCTCCGGCTTTTCTAAACGGGGGTCTACCTCAAAGACCTTTATCGCTTCACTACGTGCCAGTTCCAGCAGGGTGACATCAGAGAGCTTAGCCATCTTGAGGTCGGGCAGTCCACTCTGCCTCGTGCCAAAGAATTCACCCGGACCCCGCAGCTTCAGGTCTTCCTCAGCCAGTTGAAAGCCATCGTGAAACTTTTCTATTATGTCAAGCCGCTCTCTACCCCACCTCGGATGGGTTCTGGGCAAGCAGCATGCAGTAGCTTTGCTCCGGGCCCCGTCCCACCCGGCCCCGAAACTGATGTAGTTGCGACAGACCAAAACGGTCAGCGCTCTCCACCATCATTACCGTAGCGTTGGGCACATCTATACCCACCTCAACTACTGGAGTGGAAACCAGAATATCCAGCTCGCCAGAGCGAAACCGACGCATTACCTTATCTTTATCCGCCGCCGTCATGCGTCCGTGGAGCAAGCCTAACCTCAAGTTAGGAAAGACTTCTCTAGATAAACGCTCATATTCAGCAACCGCTGCCCTGGCCTGAATCACCTCTGACTCCTCAACCAGAGGGCAGATAATAAATGCCTGATGGCCTTGAGCCACCTGACGATGCAAAAAGGCATAGCCGCTATTTCTCTGCCCTGGTTTAAGCCACTTTGTCTTCACCACCTGTCTCCCCGGCGGCAACTGGTCAATAACCGAGAGGTCAAGGTCTCCGTATAGTGTCAGGGCTAGGGTACGCGGGATAGGTGTTGCCGTCATCACCAGTACATGAGGATTAAACCCCTTTTGCCGGAGTGCTGAGCGCTGAGTAACACCAAACCGGTGTTGCTCATCTATCACCACCAGCCCCAATTTGTGAAATTCTACCCCTTTCTGAATGAGGGCGTGAGTTCCAATAATAACACCTATATCGCCATCTAAAATGTGCTGCTTTAGTTTCTGCTTACTTTTGAGGTTAATATCACCAATAAGTAGCGCCACCGTAACCGGATGAGACAGAAACCCGGAATAACTATGGAGACAATCTTCCCCACTATCTTTATGCCCTAGTCGGGACAGGAGTTGACAGATAGTGGTAAAGTGCTGCTCTGCCAGAATTTCGGTAGGCGCCATAAAGGCCCCCTGATAACCATTAGCCACCGCCATAAGCAGTAACGCCGTAGCCACTACTGTCTTACCACTGCCCACCTCCCCCTGTAGTAACCGGGACATTGGCTGCGACTTCTGCAGGTCAGCCAGTAGCTCCCCGAGTACCTTTTGCTGAGCCGGGGTCAGCTCAAAGGGCAGGGACTCTAGAAAGGTATCCATAAGCATCCCCTGGACACTAAACGGATTACCCGGCTGACTATACTGCCAGTCATGCTTCCTGCTGAGCACACCCAGCTGGAGAAGAAACAGCTCATCAAAAGCCAGCCGAATTCTGGCTTGAGTCTTAAGGGCTTCATCATCGGGATAGTGAGCCTGGCATATCGCCTGAGATAGCTCCAGAAGGCTCTGCCGTTTTTTCACCTCTGGGGGTAAGAAATCTGTCACCTGCCACGCCCACTGGTCAATAACCCCTTTCATCAGTTTTCTTACCTGGCGTGGGCGCAGTCCTTGAGTAAGAGGATAGAGGGGAACCAAACGCCCGGTGTGAATCAGGTCCTCATCCCCGACCAACTCCCACTCTGGAGACTGGAATACATGCCGGCCGTTAAACAAGCCAACCCGGCCACTGACAACTACTCTTGTATTAGTGGTCAATTTTTTAGCCAGATAAGGGTTGTTAAACCATACTACCCTGACATTACCCGTTTCGTCACCGACAATAGCCTCGGTACTGCGCCGACCCCCCAGCCTGACCTCCTGAGCCTGCCACACATTGGCAATTATCGTTTCCTCCTCGCCCTCAGCAAGCTGGGAGATATACTTTCTCTGACTATAGTCAAGGTGGCGGTGGGGGAAGAAGTAGAGCAAGTCCCGAATCGTCTTCACCCCCAACTTACTAAACTTATTAGCTAGGTTGGGGCTGATACCTTTGATAGCCGTAATGGGCAAGTTTACAGACTGGCTAGGAGTGGCTTTCGACTTCCTTGGTACTGGCACTGATGGGCTAGCTGGAGACATCAATTTAGCTGTGGTGCTCTCTCCACCCTGGTGTTCTAGCTCACCCAAAAAGCCAAGCATATCCTCAGCCCACTGCCGACGCTGCTCTGTGGTTAAAGAGGCATAGTTAGAGTTAACCAGGTTGAGTTTATGAAAGTGACTTAAGAGTTTAGGGTTAGTTATCGACTCTATAGCTTGACTTACCCACTGATGGAGGAATCTATCCAGACCCCCAATTACGGCTGAGTCCGGGTAACCCTTCTTATGCTCAAGCTCAAGAATCCGGCGCAGAGGCTTAACATTTAGTGCCAAGATATTGCCTCCGTTCGTCTCTGCCAGTACCTATCCCCTCTCCCCCTAATACAGATAAAAAAGAACGTGAGGGTTAGTATGAGCACCGATTACTAGGTTTGTATCGACAGGGCTATTCTACAGAAACAATATAGTCATAGTGAGGTTGCCCACCCCTAACTAGCTCAATCTGCAATTCGGGATGCTGCTCACGAAGACTAATGATAAACGGTTCCACCTCAGTTCGCTCGGCGTCACCCCGGTAGTAAATAGTAACTACCTCGGCAGCGTCCAAATCCACCTTGGCTAACACCTTACCCAAAGTATCAACGATATCATCACCGGCAACAACCAACTCCCCGTCCAGAAATCCAATAGGCTGCTTCCGCTTAATACTCAAACCACCTATCCGGGAAAAGCGAGCCGCCCGGGTAACAGCAATAGACTTTACTGCTACCTGTGACTTCTTCATTACCTGAACATTTGTCTCCAGGTCGGCTTCACTGTTAAAAGCTAAAAGGGCAGCTATCCCTTGCGGAATTGATACCGTAGCCATCACCTTAACGACTTTTTGGGTCAGAGACCGGGCCTGCCTCGCCGCCGGGATTACATTTTTGTTATTGGGCAAAATAATAACCTTATCTGAAGCCAGTGAATTTACCGTCTGGAGCAAATCTTTAGTACTCGGATTCATCGTTCGACCACCAGGAACAACAACCGCCCCCAGGCTAGTAAAAACATCACTAAGCCCATCCCCAGAGACCACAGCTACAATAGCTATATCAGCCGCCAGCACCTTGCCCTTCTGCATCTCCAGGAAACCTTGGTGCTGTTCATCCATATTCCGAATACTGACCTGATGTACCGTGCCTAAAGCAGTAGCTAGATGAACAGCATTACCCGGGTCTAAAGTATGAATGTGAACCCTAACGGCAGAGCTATCCCCAACTACAATTAGAGACTCCCCCTGCCTCTTCAGTCTGGTCCTAAGCCTATCCGGGTCAAGCCCCTGCCCCTTAATCAGAAACTCAGTACAATATCCATACGGTACTTCATCCGCAACCATCATTTGTGGAGTCCTATTCACTAGAGGCATATTGCCAATGACTATTCCCGGCTTGCTCGACTGAAACTCCTCTACCTCATCCCTAAGGTAATGCAGGATACCCTCCAAAATCGTGTATAGACCCTGCCCCCCAGCATCCACCACCCCGGCTTCCTTCAATACAGAAAGAAGATTGGGAGTATTAGCCACTGACTCTCGGGCAGCACTAACTACCGCCTCCATAATTGATATTAGGTCATCATTACTACTATCAACCTGAGCCTTAGCCGCCGACGCTACTTCTTTCGCCACGGTAAGAATAGTCCCCTCTACCGGATTATCTATCCCGTTATAAGCCGCTACCGATGCCATCAGTAAGGCATCAGCCAAGTCTTTACCGGCAAATGACTCCTTCCCCCCCAAACCCTGCGCCAGTCCATGCCAAATCTGTGACAGAATTACTCCACTATTACCCCGAGCCCCCATCAGAGCCCCTTTGGCCATAGCTCCAGCCACCGCCGCAGTGCTGTGGTCAGGAGCCCGGTAGGCTTCCTCAATGGTGGAACGCATAGTAAGCAACATATTAGTCCCGGTATCTCCATCCGGCACCGGGAAAACATTCAAAGCATCAATATCCGAAGCATTCTTCTCCAGCCAGTGAGTAGCCGCTACAAACATATCCCTCAACTCTTGCCCACTAAGAGAATCAACGTGCTTCACGTTATGCTCTCCTTACTTAAGATTTTTTATTTTTCCCCCTACTTCCTCTTTGTCAAGAGGAAGGCTAATTATATTACTGGCCCTACCCGGCAAAATCCTACCAACACCTAATCCCATCCTTGCCAAGCTAGCCACAACTATGATAACATTATAACGCTTAATATTTTAGCATTATAACGAGAGCATAATTTACTGTATTAAAATTCTACGCCAAATTTATCCAATAGTAAAGAGGTATTTACACTAGTTATGAAATGTGATTTATGCGGCAAATCACCCCAGTTCGGTCACAATGTAAGCCATTCTAAACACCACACCAACCGTCGTTGGGTACCTAACATTCACCCGGTTACTATTACTATAGATGGCCAGCCAAAACGCTTAAACCTCTGTACCAGGTGTCTACGCACTCAGCATAAAGCTGCTAAAAAGCAACTATCTAGTCAAAGCTAGCTCGTATCTTGTCTATAGCTTCCTTCACTGTTCGCTGTGGATTAAACACCGCTGCGCCGGCTACCAGTACCCTGGCACCTGCCCTTACCACCCTGGGAGCTGTCTCAGCATTGATACCCCCATCCACCTCCAGCTCAGCCGCCAGCCCTCTTCGGTCAAGCTCAGTACGCAAGCGGCTTATCTTATCCAGCGTACCCTCAATGAAAGCCTGCCCACTAAAGCCAGGATTAACCGTCATTACCAGGGCTATATCAAGCTCAGGCAGGATTTCAGTAAGCGTGCTTATAGACGTGGCTGGATTAAGCGAAACCCCAACCTTAACCCCCAACCCCTTAACCATCTGCACGACCCGGTAAACATGAGAGCAAGCCTCCACATGAACGGTAATAATATCTGCCCCGGCATCAGCAAATTGTTCAACCTGATTCTCAGGAGCACTAATCATGAGGTGGACGTCCAGGGGAAGGTTAGTCCAACGACGAATAGCAGCTACCACCGGAGCCCCAATCGTTATCTGAGGCACGAAATGCCCATCCATAACATCTATATGGATATAGTCAGCACCAGCCTCAGCAGCCTCAGCCACCTGCTCGCCAAGACAACCGAAATCGGCAGAGAGAATAGACGGAGCCAGCTTCACTCCGGGACTTTTCAAGTTTTAGATTCCCCCAGTATCTTCTTGGCGATAGCCAGCGCCCGGTCTACCTGCTTGGGTGCCGTGCCGCCAATTACATCCCTAGCCGCCACAGATGACTCCACAGTAATGGCATAAACATCCTCCTCAAAGAGAGGAGAGAACTCTTTATACTCACTGAGGCTAAGCTGGCTAAACAATCTACCCTTTCCCATAGCGTAGCTTACTAATCTGGCTACTATATCATGAGCCGTACGGAATGCTTCACCCCTCCTAACCAGATAGTCAGCCAGGTCGGTAGCCAGAATATAACCCCGCTTCACCGCTAGCTCAGTATTCTCTGCCTTAACCTTAAGGGTCTTAAGCATACCAGCAAACACCGCTAATGTCGCCAGTATGGTATCTACAGTATCAAAGAAGCCCTCTTTATCCTCCTGCAGGTCCCTATTATAGGCAAGGGGAAGGGCTTTCATGGTAGTGAGTAGTGCCATAAGTCGGCCATAGACCCGCCCCGCCTTACCCCGTGCCAGTTCGGCAACATCGGGGTTCTTCTTCTGCGGCATTATGCTTGAGCCGGTGGTATAAGCCTCGTCAAGCTCAACAAAGCCAAACTCCTCAGAAGACCACAGAATAATCTCTTCCGCCAATCGGGAAAGGTGCATCATACACAGGCTAGCCGCCGCTTCATACTCCAGCACAAAATCCCTATCCGAGACAGCATCAATACTATTCTGGCTGAGCTGGCTAAAGCCCAGCTCACGGGCCAGGAATTCCCGGTCAACATTATAGGCAACGCCAGCCAGGGCACCACTGCCCAGGGGCATGACATCAGCCCGCTCCAGACAACCGCTAAATCGGATAGCATCCCGCTTCAGCATCTCAAAGTAGGCCAAAAGATGATGAGCCAGCAGCACCGGCTGAGCTGGCTGCAAATGGGTATATCCCGGCATAACCACGCCCTTGTTAGCCTCAGCCAGGCTAACCAGCACCCGCTGGAGATTTTTCAAACCAAGCAAAGTGTCAGAGATTGCCTCCTTGGCAAAGAGGCGTAAATCCAGGGCTACCTGGTCATTCCTTGACCGAGCCGTGTGGAGCTTTCGGCCTACTTCACCTACCTTCTCCGTAAGCCGGGCTTCAATATTCATATGGATGTCTTCCAGCTCGGTCTTGAACTGGAATTTACCCTGCTCTATCTCCTCCCGGATAGACTCCAGCCCACTAGTGATAACCCCAGCCTCTTTTTCTGAGATTATACCCTGCCTGGCCAGCATCCTGGCGTGGGCAATACTACCGGTAATATCCTGAGAATATAACCTGAAGTCAAAGGGGATAGAGGCAGTATACTCGGTTACCAATTTATCCGCCGCCTTAGAAAAACGACCCCTGATAAGACTCATGTTAAGCTCTCCCCCTTTAGCTCTATAATGTCTAAGAACCCTCAGCTTTATCTATTATTGGCTGCGCCTGCGCCTGAGTTCTAACCGGTAATCCCCAGAGATGGATAAACCCAGTAGAGGCACTCTGGTCAAACTCGTCGCCCTTATCATAGGTAGCCAGACCATACTTATATAGTGAAAATGGTGATTTTCGCCCGACCACAATTGAGCTTCCCCTAAACAGCTTTAAGCGCACGGTCCCGGTAACGAAACGCTGTGAAGACCGGACATAGGCAGCCAAGTCCTGGCGGAGGGCGCTAAACCACAAGCCATTATAAATAAGGTCGGCATATACCTGAGCTACCCTCTGCTTAAAACGCAGCTGGTCTCTGGATAAGGTCAGTAGCTCTAAGTCCAGGTGCGCCTGAAGTAAGACTACCGCCGCCGGGGCTTCATAAACCTCCCTTGATTTGATGCCTACCAGCCGATTCTCTATGTGGTCAATCCGACCCACTCCATGCTCTCCGGCCAGCTCATTCAGCCGCTGAATGAGACCGACGCCAGCTAATCTCTGCCCGTCAATAGTAACCGGAATACCCTTCTCAAAGCTAATCTCCACATAGCCCGGCTCGCTGGGTGCCTCACTGGGCGACTTTGTCCAGGTAAATACTTCCTCCGGGGGTTCAACCCAGGGGTCTTCAAGAACACCACACTCAATAGCCCTACCCCAGAGGGCCTCATCAATAGAATAGGGACTAGCCACGGTAACCGGTAACGGAATACCATAGCGCTCAGCATACTTAATAGTCTCCTGGCGCGTCATCCCCCACTCCCGAGCTGGGGTAATGACCCCCAGGTCTGGCGCCAGAGCATTAAAGCTGACATCAAACCTCACCTGGTCATTACCCTTGCCAGTACAGCCATGAGCTACTGCTGAAGCCCCCTCCTGCCGAGCTATATTCACCAGCAACCTGGCCATTAAGGGACGAGCTAAAGCCGTAGCCAGGGGATACTCCCCTTCGTAAATGGCATCTGCCTGCAAGGCAGGAAAAACATAGTCACTAACATAAGAATCCTTGGCATCTATCACCAATGACTTTATAGCGCCGACATCCAGTGCTTTTTGCTGAACTACCGAAAAGTCTCGCTCATTTCCCACATCAACGCAAACAGCGATGACATCCAGGTCATACTTCTCTTTAAGCCATCTGACAGCTACTGATGTGTCCAACCCCCCGCTGTAAGCCAATACCACTTTGTCTGACATAGTAAACCTCCGTCGCTATAAATAGTCTCAATTAGCCCCCAGAAATTCTAAGACCGTCTCATTGAACTCAGCCGCCCTTTCTATATGAGGACAATGGCCACACTCGCCAAATACCTTTAACATACCATTCGGAACAAGGCGACATGCATCCTGGGAGAGCACCAGCGGGTGGATGCTATCCTGCTCACCGTGGATGAGCAGAGTAGGTGATTTAATCAGGTGTAACCTGTCCACCATAACTGCCTCTGGCTTCAAACCATTAACGCCCACCCAATTATGCATAATGTTCAACATCACTCGCCTCGCTTCTGGCATTTGCATAAACTGGTAACTTCGTCCAATCATCTCCCGGGCAACAAAGTCTGGCCGATAGAACTCCAGCTCTATTCTCTGCTCCAAAGCACTCTTTACCGCTACCCCCTCTCCTTTACCAACATCAGCCAAAACCGGAATACTACACAGCCTATGAAGCAGGGATACATCGTTACTCAAACCAAAACTAGATTCCAAGACAAGCTTATTAACCTTCTCCGGAAAGCTCGTGGCAACACCTATGCCTATAGCACCACCAAAAGAATGCCCTACTATATCAGCCCGGTCAATTTCTAACGCCTGCATAAAGCCAATAGTAAAGTCAGTAAAAAAGGAAATATTGTAATCGCGATAAGGTTTATCCGATAAGCCATGCCCAGGTAAATCCATAGCGTACACCCGGTAGCACTCACTCAAGGGACGAAGATTAAAATCCCAGGTCTCTAGAAACTCACAGAAGCCATGAAGCAATAGAAGGGGAGGGCCAGCCCCCCTCACTGCATAGCGAATATTCATCCCGCCTACCGTGATATACCTCTCATATCCGTATTCCATTAGATTCTCTAATTCACTAAATTTCATACGCAGGTTCTCACATTAGCTACTGACGCTTGATAATGCTTTATCCAAAATACCTATGGCCTCATCAACCTCCCGGCTACTAACAACCAGGGGTGGCATAAAACGTAGGGCATTGGGCTTAAGCTTGTTAACCAATAAGCCCCTATCAAGACAGGCTGTTACCACCGACTGGGCAATCTCACTACTAAACTCCATAGCCGCTAGTAATCCGCGCCCCCGCACGTCAGTAATGAAACTGAACTTCTCTTTCAATTTCCCCAGTCCAGAAAGCAGATGCTCTCCCACCCTACGGGCATTCCCAGCAATGTCATTTTCAATAATGAACTTTAGCGTGGCATAACCAGCCGCACAAGCCACCGGATTACCACCAAAGGTAGAGCCATGCTCCCCGGGGGTAAATACCGAGGCTCTATCCTTAGCCAAGAGAGTCCCAATGGGTAAGCCACTGGCTAAACCTTTAGCTAGTGTCATTATATCAGGTTCAACACCGTACTGTTCATAGGCAAAAAGTGTTCCTGTCCGTCCCAACCCCGTCTGAATTTCATCTAGAATAAACAGTATGCCCGCCTGCTCGCACCAGTCCCGCACTGCTGCTAAATAACCCTTGCTAGGCACATTAACCCCACCCTCCCCCTGCAACGGTTCTAACATCACGGCACAGGTCTGGCTGGTGGTGGCTGCCTTTATTGCCTCAACATTATTATACTCCACATTGATAAATCCCACCGGCAGGGGGATATATGGCTCCTGAAACTTAGCCTGTCCACTAGCCGCCACCATAGCCAGAGTGCGACCATGAAAAGATGCATAAGCGGTAACAACCTCGTAGGCTCCATCCAGATAGCGTTTCCCATAGCGACGAGCCAGTTTTACCGCTCCCTCGTTAGCCTCGGTGCCACTATTACCGAAAAAGACCTTGTCTAAACAGCTATTCTTGACCAAAAGCTCAGCCAGGCGAATCTGGGGGATAGTATAGAACTGGTTTGAGGTGTGAATAAGTGTCTGCACCTGCTCTATCACCGCCTGAGCTACCACCGGATGACAGTGCCCCAGACTATCAACCGCCCAGCCACCAACAAAATCCAGGTACTCCCGGCCAGCATCATCCCACACCCGTACCCCCTGCCCCCTAACCAGGGTAACGGGGGTACGCTCCACGGTCGGCATAAAATACCTGTGCTCAAGCTCCTGCCAGTGACTCATTTTCACCTCTATCATAAGATTATTTAGTAACCCATCACCCCCACTTATTTACGCTGTATTGTTGTGCCTACATCACCCTCCTCAACCTCCCTAAGCAATGCGTGTGGCTGTTTCCCATTTATAATGCATGTAACCGAAGCATTAGTTAAAGCCCTCAGACAAGCTTTAACCTTAGGAATCATTCCCCCTGAAGCTGTGCCTGAAGCTACTAACGCTTCAGCCTCACGGGACGATAAGTAAGGCAGCAGCTTGCCTGCTCGGTCACAGATGCCAGCAACATCAGTTAAAAAGATGAGCCTCTCTGCACCCATAGCCACCGCAATTTCACCCGCCACAGTATCACCGTTAACATTAAGCACTAATGGGGCGCCGTCTGGTCTCTCAAATGAATACATACTTAATGGAGCCACCACCGGAATGTAGCCTGACCGTAACAAAGCCTCCAGGAGAGCCGTATCTATTTTAACTATGCTGGCGACATAGCCCATCTCTCCATCCCTAATTTTACCCTGAATCATGGCTCCGTCAATACCGGTAATACCCACTGCCCGCCCCCCCAAGTTATTGATAGCCGCCACAATCCCCTTATTAACCAAGCCACCAAGCACCGCGGTTACCATCTCAAGCGCTGCCTCGTCAGTCACCCTCTCACCACGGACAAACCTGGTAGCAATCCCCTGACGCGACAGCCACTCGGTTACTACTTTAGCCCCACCATGGACTATAACCAGCGGTATGCCTCGCTGCTGAAGCTTGACCATATCCTCAATAGCCGTATCATGACCACCTAAAGTAGCCCCACCAAGCTTCACTATAGTAACCCTATTCAATCCCTACCCCCTTGAAAACCATCAAGTTGTGTACTCACTATTAATGGTTACATACTCCTCCGAGAGGTCACAACCCCAGGCAGTAGCCGTCGCCGTGCCCAAGTTAAGCTCTAGGTTTATCAGCACCTTACTATCACGCAATAACCTTATCACCCCCTCCCTATCAAAAGCCACCGGACAGCCAGACTTCACCAGACAGATATTGCCAATATAGATGCTAATCTTAGATTCCACCACCTCTACCCCACTTCGCCCTACCGCCGCTATAACTCGCCCCCAATTGGGGTCACTACCATGTATTGCCGCCTTCACCAGGGGGGAACCTACTATTGTCCTGGCTGCTAATCTGGCTTCAGCAATACCGGGCGCCCCACTAACCGCAACCTCAATAAGCCTACTCGCCCCCTCGCCATCGCGGGCAATATCCTTAGCCAAGTAGATACAGAGCTGGTTAAGGGCTTGCTGAAAAGCCCCAGCCCGCCTGCTCCCTGGTAAAACAGGCTTACCACCCGCCAGCCCGTTAGCCATTACCAGCACCGTATCATTGGGGCTGGTATCACCATCAATAGAAACCATGTTAAAAGAAACATCCACCGCCTTTTTTAGCGATAGCCTGAGAAAATCCTGCCCCACGGCGGCATCAGTGGTCAGAAAACAAAGGAAAGTGGCCAGATTGGGGTGAATCATCCCCGAGCCTTTAGCTATCCCACCGATAATAAACTCACCCCTATCAACGCTGACCGCTACCGCCGCCTCTTTAGGAACAGTATCAGTAGTCATTATTGCCCTCGCCAGCTTATGACCACCATCCCTAGAAACAGTAGCCTGCCTTATGCCCGTCTCTATAAGCTCCATCGGTAGCCGCCTCCCAATCACCCCGGTACTAGCCACTAAAACAGCCCCCGGCGATACCCCTATATTCTGGGCGGCTAGAGCTGCCATCCTGGCAGCATCCTTAAGCCCCGTCTCACCAACAACAGCATTGGCACAACCGCTATTTACCACCACTGCCCTCACCTCCCCCGACGGTAAACGTTGCTGCGACAGGATTACCGGGGCTGCCTTAATCCGATTAGCAGTAAATAAGCCCTCCGTCACACAGGGCACTTCAGACAGGAGGATGCCAAGGTCAAGGACACCCTTCCCCTTTTTCTTTACCCCAGCATACGTCGCCCCCGCCCGAAACCCTCTCGGGGAAGTAACCGTACCCGAGGCAACAAAAGAAATCTCACCTTCCACTGAATAAAATATAACATAGTCGCTATAGCTAGGCAATGAGTTTTTATGGCAAAGATTAACCTTTAGTAGTAGAATTAGTAGTAGAATAGGTAAATAAGTAATCAACACATCAAGGGAGAGGTTTGAACCGAAAGTGGAATTAAAGACAGTCTATTTTGAGCATCCCGGCGCTGAGACCACCGAGACAGCCCTCAGCATCACCAGAGAGCGGGCACGAGAACTCGGTATCAAGAAGATATTAGTAGCCTCCACAACCGGTGATACTGCCGTCAAGGCTATGGATGCTTTTCAAGGACTAAGGGTTATTGTGGTCAGCCATGTTACCGGCATGCGTGGACCCAACATTCAAGAATTCACGGAGGAGAACCGGCACATAGTGGAAAACAAGGGGGGCATAATATTAACCACGGCACATGCCTTCAGCGGGCTGAGTGCTGCTATGCGCACCAAATATAACACCTATGTCCTCGGCATGATAATCGCCGATACGCTGCGTATTTTTGGTCAGGGGATAAAAGCCGCCTGTGAGATAACCCTGATGGCAGCCGACAGTGGACTGGTACGCACCGACGAGGATATTATCTCCGTAGCCGGTACCGGCCACGGCGCTGATACGGCACTGGTGCTCAGCCCGGTAAACACCCGTAACTTCTTTGACCTCAAGGTCAAGGAGATTCTCTGCAAACCCCACTTTTAACCAGCCGATACCCTGCCGTTTGAAATCCGCGAGAGGCACTGGTAAACTTAGCGTTAGTCATGAAAATTATATGTTTTACCACCGGCAAAAAGGCCGAATACGGAATATTAAATGGTAAAGTCATTCAGGGCGCTACGGGTACCCCCTACCGTCAGCTCAAGCATTCTAATAGTCATTATAATCTTAACGAGGTCAAACTCCTCCCCCCGTGCACACCCTCCAAAATAGTGGCGCTGGGCCTTAACTACTACAGCCATGCCAAAGAGTTCAAGTCACCCATCCCCCCCGAACCCCTGCTTTTTATGAAGCCGTCCACATCAGTAATCGGCCCCGAGGATAACATCGTTTATCCCGGCTCTTCAGAGCGGGTTGACTATGAGGCAGAGCTGGGGGTCGTGATAAAGACCCGGGCATACCGGGTACCTGTAGAAAGGGCACTGGACTATGTGCTGGGCTACACCTGCTTTAATGATGTTACGGCACGTGACCTTCAGAAAAAGGACGGTCAGTGGACACGGGCCAAGGGCTTTGACACCTTCTCTGTCATTGGTCCCTGCGTTGAGACCGAGCTTGACCCCGGTAATGCTAATCTGGAAGCCTATCTTAACGGGGAACTCAAGCAACGAGGCACTACCAGCGACCTCATCTTCCCCATCCCCGAACTGGTGAGCTTTATATCTCACATCATGACACTCTTGCCCGGTGATGTTATCGCCACCGGCACCCCCAGTGGCATCGGGCCCATGTACCCCGGTGATACCGTAGAGATAAAGATAGAGGGGATAGGCACGCTGAGAAACTATGTCGTTAAAAACGGTGAATAGGCTCAACCCAGGCCTAGAAACCGAGTCTCTAGTGTCGCTATTTAATCTCTTCCACCTTCAGCAGATTGGTCGACCCGATTAAGCCGATAGGAACACCGCCGGTAATTACTATCAGGTCACCCGCTCTAGCTAACCCAAGTTCTTTAACAAGCTTGGCCCCCGCATCAAATAGCTCATCCACCGACGATAACCCAGTTACCCGGAAGGGATACACCCCCCAGCGCAGGAGTAACCGGCCCGATACAACATTACTAGAAGTTATGGCTAAGATGGGTACTCTAGGGCGGTATTTTGATACCCGACCCGCCGTGCTGCCGGACTGGGTAAAGGCCACTATGGCTACCGCCCCCAGGTTATACGCTGTGTAGCAGGCATTATAGCTTATTAACTCATCTGTCTTATGCTCAAGCCACCTGCCCCTTTCCGTCAACATTTGCTGATAGGGCAATTTTCTCTCCACCTCCCGGGCAATACGGGACATCAGGGTCACTGCTCGCACCGGATGTTTACCCACGGAGGTTTCCGATGAAAGCATAATGGCATCACTCCCGTCAAATATAGCATTAGCTACATCAGCAGCCTCAGCCCGCGTGGGACGGATTGATTTCACCATTGACTCCAGCATCTCAGTAGCAGTAATCACCGGCTTACCCACCCAGTTACACTTCTTGATAATCTCCTTCTGTACCAGCGGTACCTTCTCCAGGGGAATATCTACACCGAGGTCTCCCCTCGCTACCATAACACCATCACTCACCGAGAGTACCTTATCAAAGGTATCCACCACCTGCCGCCGCTCTATCTTGGCAATAATGGGTATATCAACACCAGCCTCCTGCAGGATGGCTCTAACACTGGTGATATCCTCATCAGCAGCCACAAATGAGAGCGCCAGGTAATCAGGTTGCTGCTCAACAGCAAAATGAATATACTGCCGCAGGGTATCAGTAATAAAAGGAACAGAACTACGCATTCCAGGCACCACCAACCCACAACCCTCAGTAAGCAAACCACCAACCTTTACCCGGCAGTTTACCTCATCGCCCTCTATCGCCTGCACCTTAAGCTCTATCACTCCGTCAGCAAGAAGCATCGTATCCTCTACCTTCACATCCTGCGCCAGATAGGGCAGGCTCACCGGCACTAAATTGGCATCACCCTCTATTGCCCTTGTGGTAAGTATTACCGGGGCACCCTTTTCCAAAATAGCCCGGCTACCCTTCAATTTTCCAATTCGGTATTTGGGCCCCGGCAAATCAATCAATACCCCCACCGGTATCCCCAGACGCCGACTCAACCTCCTTACGATTCGGATATAACGGGCGTGCTCACCAGCAGTACCATGAGATAAATTAAACCTGGCAACATTCATACCAGCCGTAATCAGCCGTTCAATCATAGCCACCGACGCAGTCGCCGGACCGATGGTACAAACTATCTTGGTTCGTCTCTCAAAAAACTTGGCAGGCTCCATATTTAATACCCTCCAGCCTATTATATCCCCTAACCCACCAATAAGGATATAGTTCCCCTCAACATTGTAACCTTACCCCCTTAGTCCCCCTCTCCTTGATAAGGAGAGGGGGAAGCTGTTCTTTAAGGGTCTAACGCCCCTTTAACCCCTTTGGTGAGTGAGGTGTGTGGTATAAGCATGTAAACAATGGCATGTGATATAATAAATTAAAGAGGACTAAAATTAGTGAGATATTACTATGAGTATGGACAGATTTTATAGATATAATAGAGGGTTTTTACGCTTTCCGGAAATGCAACAATCAACTCAATTCAGAGAGATCCCTAAATGTTTTGTTCGCAAAGACCATTCTTGCGGGAAGTTTCTTGGCGCCTCAAAATCATGCTTTGTTGCTTGCCCATCTGAGGAAGAAGTAGAAACTATACTCGCTCTAATTATTGAAAAACTTACAAAAATCGGTATTGAACCTGTAATCGCAATCAAAGAGAGAGCTTATGGACAGGACATATTTTGTACAAAAATATGTGGGAAAATAATAGAATCGCAATTTTGCCTTGTAATACTGGATGATACTATGGAACTAATAAACGGGAGGAAGGTAAATATCCCTAACCCAAATGTCTACTATGAATATGGCCTAATGACTGCATTAGGCAAGTATGTAATCCCCTTGCAGAAGGAAGGACAAGAATTAGCTTTCAACATACAAACGCATGATACTATTAAGTACACGCCTCGAAATATTTCCGCTGAGTTAGATAAGGCTCTAAAAGACGCAGCAAAAATTACTGAAGAAGACAGGGCTGGATATCAACGTGAAGAACTCATATCACTACGCTTGTTTATACGCTCGATAGAGATAAATGGCTATCAGAAGAAGGACTATAATTGGTTTTTAGACGATGACATAAATGACACAGTGTTTACCGGTTTCGGGCATCCAGAGCGGAGGGAATATCTATTCTTTTCGCTAGCCGACACTAGAGAATTACTTAGGTCATGTTTAACAGATATGCAAGTGATTATTAAGAGACTAGAATCCAAATACAATGAGCTATTGGAGGAAATTGATTCTTACTCTATTGAGATAGAGAAGCTCAGTAAAGAGCTACAAGAGCTAGAGGAAATACCGAAAGCCAAAGCAAAAATTGAAGATATGCGTGTTAGGTCCCAGTTCTACCATGCAAAGAGTTCATTAGAGGACACGACAAAGAAAAGAGAAGACCGATCTTCAAAGGCCGAGTTAATCAGGAATAGTAAATTCGCCATTACATTTACCCCAGAACTTATGGAACTGAAAGTAAAAGTTCTAGAACAATATGATAATATGCATAAAGATGTCTTGCCTTTACCACTGTATATCGGCGACACATCTGGTATTCAAATAGGGGACCTGAATATTTCCTTCGAGTCTCCAACATTGTGACGAATCACACGGCTCAGCATCCTCACCCCTCCCCTCCACCTTCTCTTATAATTCGCATACCGCGTATTCTGTTTAAGTTAGTTCCTTTGAAAGCCGCCAGGCGTTAAGGAACAGCAACCCGGAAACCAGAAACGGCAGACCCACCATAGCCCACACCAGGGCATGATTTCTGCCGGCATAGGTAGCAATGTGGGCACCCAGTGCAGCAGCAACGGAAACCAGTAATATGCCAGCCAGTCGCTCCCGCCACCGTGACAGAATACAGCCCGCCAGGGCAACTGCTCCAATCACAACTAGTAGAACCCCTGGGTCTGTCGGGGTTACCTCGGTGATTACTGCCCAGCCTTCCCGAAGATATTCACTCACCGCCTCACCAACCAGCATCGTTCCACCAAACCCCACCATACCAAAACCAATTATCCGCGCTGCCAACCTCATTCGCTTTACTAGGCGATATTTCCCAGTCTCCAAAATTAGCCACCTCCTTCCAGTCACCGATAATCCCCCCCTACCCCTCCCTTGCCTTCTTCTGCAGCTCGTAGAGCTTGGTGAGGGCCTCAAGGGGCGTCAGTGAGTTTATGTCAAGTTTCTCCAGCTCGTCTAATATTGGTGATTTTTGCCCAAAGACCACGAAAGAGCCGTGACTCTCTGGTAGGGACGATAACGCCCTATCACCTATCGAAATAGATATTCTTACCGGATACGGATAGCGGGATACCAATAACGATGTCAGAATCCAAGAGGTGCAATTTCTTCGCCGCCGCCCCAATCGTGTACATCATGCGGTTGTCGACGTTGAGTCCGCTAGCCAGTTTGACGGCTGAACCTAGAGCAATACCTAAGTCAAGTGCTTGGAATATGCAAATAGGGCCACTAAAGTCCTTTCCCTCACGCTTCCTCACATTGAGTAAATCCTTACACGTTTTGTAGCCGCAGGCACCGCAGTCTAACGATTCCTCAATCTTCTTGGGGTTACCCACAACCCCTATTAACAATACACAACTGGAGTTTCTGACATTGCGAGCATCCCTGTCAAAGATTGAAGAAAGGTAGGGTGGTTGCTCTTTCGCCTTATCCTCCATAGCACTTACCAGAAGTTCGAGGTCACTACCATCGACAATCATTGTTTCTATAGCATCAAGACCTCTAGCCTTGGGAGCCGTCCTAGCACTCGATGCCATCATGACTGCGGTCATTCGTACTGCTTCCCTCTCCACTTCTTTTGATCTGAACTGGGACACCTCTTACCTCCTTTTCTTGCGCCTTTCTATAGCCAGCCTGAGCTGATGTATTTTTATAGAATCTAGAATTCTAGTGGCACAATAACCCGCCCCTACCCCTCCTTAGCCTTCTGTTGCAGTTCGTAGAGCTTGGTGAGAGCCTCCAGAGGTGTTAAGGAATTAATGTCCAGCTTTTCTAGCTCTTCAGCCACCGGTGATTGTTGCCCGAAGAATGTTAGCTGCCGTGCTACCTCCTTACCGCGCCTCTTGGGTAAGGGCTTAGCCCCTGTAGCTCGGCTAGCCTCCTCCAATTCCTCCAGTACCTCGTGTGCCCGGTGCACCACCGATTTGGGTAAGCCCGCTAGCTGCGCTACGTGGATACCATAGCTCCTATCAACCCCGCCCGGCACAATCTTGTACAAGAAGACCACCCTACCCCCTTCTTCGGTTACCGCCACATTAAAGTTTTTCACCCGGGGCAGGAAACTAGCCAGCTCAACCAGCTCATGATAGTGAGTGGCAAAGAGGGTTTTCGCCCCCAGTCTGGAGGCATTATGGATATACTCACAGACTGCCCGGGCAATGGACAGCCCATCGTAGGTACTGGTGCCCCGCCCAATCTCATCCAGGATAATCAGTGAGCGAGGGGTAGCGTTATTTAAGATATTGGCCGTCTCCACCATCTCCACCATAAAGGTAGACTGACCGGCGGCAATATCTTCCCCGGCACCAATCCGGGTAAAGATACGGTCCACCAGGCCAATAGTTGCCGCATCAGCGGGGACAAAGCTGCCTGTCTGTGCCAGAAGGACGATTAACGCCACCTGCCTCAAGTAGGTTGACTTGCCTGACATATTGGGCCCGGTGAGGATAATAAGCTGGGCATCACCATTGGAAAGATGAGCATCATTGGGCACAAAGCCCTTATAGGTCAAGCTCCTTTCAACTACCGGGTGGCGTCCCTGAGTGATAGCCACTTCACTATCCGTGGTTAGCTTGGGCCTAGTGTAGTCATAACGCACCGCCACCTCAGCCAGGCTGGAGAAGACATCTAGGCTCGCCAGGGCATTGGCAACGGCTAGGATGCGCTCGCCAGCAGTAGCTATCTGGCGACATACCCGATGAAACAGCTCAGACTCAAGCTCGCTAATCCTGTCACGGGCATTCAAAACCAGTGATTCATACTCCTTTAGCTCCGGGGTGAAGAAGCGCTCAGCCCCTACCAGTGTCTGCTTTCTGATATAATGCTCCGGCACCTGACCGAGATTAGCTTTGGATACCTCAATATAGTAGCCAAAAACATTGTTAAAGCCTATCTTTAAGGATTTAATTCCCGTTTTGTCTCGCTCCTGACGCTCCAGATTAGCCAGATAATGCTTGGCATTCCTAGACGCCAGACAAAGGCTATCCAGTTCCTCAGAAAAACCCTTTCTCACCACACCACCCTCCCCCAGAGCTGATGACGGTGTCTCCTCTATTGCCTCAGTAATCAGGTCAACTACATCCTGACGAGGCTTAAGCTTATCCTTGAGCCAGCTAATACTATTACTGCTTTTACCAGCCGTAATTACCTCTATGAGCTTGGGAATAACCTCAAGGCTGCGCTTCAGGCTTATTAGCTCACGCGGACTAACCACATCACCCCTCACCCGGTTTATCAACCGCTCCAGGTCAGCCACCTCGCTAAACAGGGAAACCGTCTGGTTGCGAGCCAGGGTATTATCAAAGAACCAGCCAATAGCCTCCTGTCTCCTGGTCAGTTCCGTTATGTCAAGTATGGGTTGCCCCAGCCACTTCTTTAATAGCCGACTTCCCATAGGCGTCTTGGTCAGGTCAATAACCGATAGTAGTGAGCCCTCAGCAGTGCCCAGACGGCTTGATTGGAATAGCTCCAGGTTTCTCTGGGTCTGCATATCCAGCGCCATAAATGAACCAGTGGAGTAGGTAGAAAGCCGGGTTAGCTGTCCCAGAACCCCTTTCTGTGTTTCCTGAAGATAGTGAATGATTGCCCCAGCAGCACTTATCGCCAGGGGCAGGTTACTACAGCCATAGCCATCAAGGGTAGCCACGCCAAAATGCTCCAGCACTGTTTGGCGGGCCGTCTCTAGCTCAAAGCAGTAATCCTCAAGCCGGGTTAGCGGAGCCTTTAATTCTAAATCAGGTAGTTCAGCACTCTCCGCCGTAATAATCTCCGATGGTTTAAGCCGCTCCAGTTCAGCGTTAGCCCGCTCCCGGGGCAGTTGAGTAACAGCAAACTCGCTGGTGGTTATATCAACATAGGCTATACCAGCCGCATCATCACCTAAAACGAGGCTGACCAGATAATTATTGGCGTTACCGTCAAGAAGAGCCGGCTCAATTACCGTGCCTGGCGTTACCACTCGAACCACACCACGCTCAACCAGTCCCTTCGTCTCACCGGGCCTGGTCACCTGCTCACAGATAGCAACCTTATAGCCTCTACTAATAAGCCTCGCCAGATAGTTATCCAGGGCATGATAGGGAATACCAGCCATAGGCACCCGATGCCCCTTACCCATCTCCCGGGACGTCAGCACAATATCCAGCTCCCGAGAGGTAAGCTCAGCATCCTTATCAAAGGTCTCGTAGAAATCCCCCAGGCGGAAGAAGACAATAGCCTCGTGATAATTCCTCTTTATCCTGAGATATTGCTGACGGATAGGGGTTAAACCTTCTCTCATTTCAGGCTTATTCTACTAGAATTTCCGGCTAAAAGAAATAAGAAATAGAGATTATATCTTCCCCTCTCCTTCAAAGGAGAGGGGAAGATATAAAAAAGAGGGGCAAAACCCCTCTTAGACGCCCCGACAGTAGCATAAGTGGTATGTGGTATAATGTAAAGAGAAAGATGAAAAAGAAAAGTGGTTCAGGTTCTAAGAGTGTCCCCCCTCCACCTAGTGGCTTTGATGAAACACAAAAGGATTTTTGGAGCTTGCCTCTATGGCGTTCAATCTTCCTAGCCCAACGTTCAAGCATTAAGAAGACTCTATTCTTCAGTTGGGTAAAGGTCAATGTGCCTGCTATCAGCATTGCCACTATAGCAGCATTGTTGATTCACTATGTTCCTTCTTATTATTTTCATTCAGAGAGTCCTTTTTCAATCACCAATAATTCCCTTTCTACACTAGGAATTGCAATTCTGTATGCCAGTATTGCCATCCTAACTATTATGTTCGCTTTCTTAACATTCTGGTTTGGCAGTGCTAAGGATGCCATGAGAGGAATTCAAGATAGGACTAGAGACGAACTTCGGCATATAGAAACTATTAAACGAGACATTTCCCCATTCCTTGCAGGACCAAAAGAAGGCGTCCCCATAGATATTAAGGAGAAGGTTAAAAACCTTGCTAGGAAAGCAGATACTTTCTACAAATCGTTATCAAGGTTTGGCGGAAGATTCTCTAGAGCCAGCGTGGGCACCTATTACGATGCTGTAGAATTAGCAGGTCTTCAACATTCAGTTACAGCCACTGGAGGTGAATGGTTTGTAGCCCATGCTAAGACCTTTGAAACACTAGATGAGCGCGCCTTTTGTAGAAAAACTTGGGAAAATGCTATGGAGTCATCAGGGCGACTTCTTATCCTCAATGATGAAGCCAGCCGTGCTCGTAATCAAATGATGCAGATTATCAATTTTATGCCTACCTTAAACTCAATCCTCTTCGTGTTTCTTGTTTCTCTAGTCATTGTATTTGTATCTAGCACAAGCAACTTGCAGCCTTTAGTCGGCTTAATTCTTGGTTTCATTCTGGTCATCTTGCTGCCAATTCATGTAGTGAATATGGTTCGGTTTCTATGGAAACAGTTGTTTTTAGAGTTTGTTACTCATGAAACAAATCGGCTAGTGGATACACAGCAGAGCCACACTATTGAACAGCGACACCCTATAGATGATAAAGAGGCCATTATGAAGGATTTGAAGGTTTTGATTGATGCCTATGCTGGTAAAGAGCAAGCTACTAATTTGAAGTAACTGCCGAAATGGTTATGTGAGAGCCGTGTGCATGTAGCTAATGCAGTATTCCGATAGTGGATATCTATACACAAGAGAAGCTGAAAGGGGATTGTTACAGGCATATCAGGAGAGATTCAAGGAAAGCAACCAGAAAGCCGAAGAGACATCCATATAGCAAACCATAAGACAGTTATTCAAAGCAAACTGAAGGTGTCAAGCCACTGATGACCTGGCTTTACTTCTCTTCTTCTTTTTCTTCTTCCTGTCTTCGTCTTTCTCTTTCTTGTTTTTCTTCCTCTTCGTATTGAATCAGCAGTTGTGCCAAATAGCTGGCAGTTTGCTTTTTCGAGAAAAAACTCGGGGCTAGCTTAGGTAGCTCTTGCTCTTTAGGTTTGGGGGTATCCTGAGTAGCCGATGATGGTTCTTCTTTTTCGGCACTCCCCTTCTCTACTATGTCAGGGGGTGGTGGAGACTCATCACTCGGTGATTGGCTGTTTTTTTCTCCGTTCATATGCCATTACCTCAACGATATTCCCGACACTACTTTCTTCGCCCATATATTTTCTAGATGCTTGCTATTTAATTTATACGAGATAATAACTAAAAGTCAACGAACAAGCATCATATTAGTTCCCAGACCTTCAGCAGTTGGCAGAACCAGACCTTCAGCGATTGGCAGAATAAGAAATGGGCTAGTAATTTTTAGCAGAAATAGTGTGTTATTCAGGTCATTAGTGGTTGCGCAAGTATCACCAAGGGGTATAAGATAGTAAGCGTTATATAAATAAACTTTCGTTGAGGTGATGACAATGATTATAGAGCCGGTTCACATCGGGTTTGGTAATATACTAGCCATGAATAGGGTTATTGCCGTAGTCTCACCAAACTCGGCACCCACCAAGCGCGCCATCCAAGAAGGGAGAAACAAGGGACTATTAATTGATATGACCAATGGCCGAAGAACGAAGGCTGTTAT
>JADFUW010000004.1 GCA_015222205.1 Chloroflexota bacterium | reverse complement strand
TCACCCCGACCATTACGCCACCCCCCCACCCCCTTCCTCGCCTCCTCCCACAGGGCTATTTTCTCATCAGAAGATAGCCCACCTAAGTTCAGCCCACGCTGGCGGCAGACCCTCTCCATGTAAGTAAAGCGCTGGGAAAATCGCTGGTTTGCCTCTCTGAGCGCTGACTCCAGGTCAATCCCCTCACGGCGGGCAATGTTAGCCAGGGTAAACACCAAATCTCCAAACTCTAAAGCCTTCTGCTCCTCGGTATCGGCCTGTTTAAGTTCTTTAACCTCCTCAACCAGCTTGTTGATTACATCCCTGTCATCATCCCAGTCAAAGCCATCCTGCGCCACCCGTCTTTGCATAGACTGACTGTAGGTTAAGGCCGGCATGTTCTTGGGCACACTGCTTAGTATAGAGGCATCGGCATTCCTCTCTTTCTTTTTGAGAGCCTCCCAGTTAAGTGCCACCTCCTCAGCATCCTTCACCTCAAGCGAGCCAAAGATGTGGGGATGGCGGCGAATTAGCTTAGTGTTTATGCCGCTTAATACATCCCCGAGTTCAAACTCCCCAGCCTCGGTGGCAATCCGGGTATGGAGCACAACCTGCATCAGCAGGTCACCCAACTCATCACAAAGCCTATCTGAATCCCCCTTATCCAGGGTCTCCAGCACCTCATAGCACTCCTCCAACAGGTTTTCCCGTAGTGAGGCATGAGTCTGCTTTCTGTCCCAGGGACAACCGTCAGGGGCACGCAGCCTGGCGATAATATCTACCAGGGTGGCAAATTGGTCAAGATTCTGAGGTAGAGACAAAAGAAGCCCCCTTCCTTGTTACCCCTGCCAGCTAGCACTGAATATAATTCTAACCCAATCCCAGCCCTAACTCAATGGCAAAAGCGCTCCGATAAACCCTCTCTGCCCTCGTAAAAAGTCGGCCGCCGACATCGCTCGCTTCCCTTCCAGTTGAACCTTGAGCACCCCTAAAATTCCATTCCCGGTACCGACGCCAAAGGGCGGTTTTGCTCCTTCGCCAGCCGGAGCCAAAGCTATCACTTGCCCTGCCTTAACGCTACCCTCCCCAGACAGAGGTACCGCCTCAACAATCTTAAGCTGCCGGCCCCGCCATCTAGTATAACACCCCGGCCAGGGATAGAAGGCACGCACCCGCCGCCATATCTCCACCGCTGGCTGATACCAATCAACCTCACCCTCCCTCTTAGAGATCGGGCGGCAGTAGCTAACCCCGGCTTCACCTTGAGGCTGCGGCGTGAGCTCTCCCCTTAACCAGAGGGGCAAAACTTCCAGAAGCAACTGAGCGGCTGCCTGGGACAACTTTGCTGTGAGTGAGCCGGTGGTATCCAGCACCGAAATAGGAACCCGTACCCTAGCTAATATAGGCCCGGTATCCATGCCTTTGTCCATCAACATAATGCTGACTCCGGTAAAGTCGTCACCGGCTAAAATAGCCGCGGCTACTGGTGAAGCACCTCTAAACCTGGGTAACAGAGATGGGTGAATATTAAGACAACCATACCGAGGGATGTCTAAAACCGACCGGGGCAGAATTTGCCCAAAGGCAGCCACCACGATAACATCCGGCTGGAAGCCAGCTAGCTCTGCCACCGCCTCTCCTATCTTAAAGCTAACCGGCTGCACCACGGTTAGCTGCCGCTGCGCTGCAGCCCTTTTCACCGGGGAAGAACACAGGCCGCGTCCCCTACCCGCCGGTTGGTCAGGTTGAGTATAAACAGCAGCGACGTGATACTGATTAAGAACAAGCTGCTCAAGCGGGGGCACGGCAAATTCTGGGCTACCCATATAAACAACCCGCAAGCTAAGCCTCCTACAGCTAAATCTTAACACCTGAAAAATTTTTTCGCCAGCCGACTAATCCAAATCTACCCAGCTAATATTGGGCAAATGAGCAAGTCCGGCAGACCTCTTGAGGGTAAACAGGAGCTAAATTCGCCCTGAAACCAGCACCAAAAATCTTGCTATCCCGCTAAAAAAGTGCTCTAGAGAGGGCACGGCAAATTCTGGGCTACCCATATAAACAACCCGCAAGCTAGTCCTCCTATAGCTAAATCTTAACACCTGAAAAATTTTTTCGCCAGCCGACTAACCTAAATCTGCCCGGCTAATATTGGGCAAATGAGCAAGTCCGGCAGACCTCTTGAGGGTAAACGGGAGCTAAACTTGCCCTGAAACCAGCACCAAAAATCTTGCCCCGGTATTAAAAATGCCTGCTATTATTATAAGGTGTCTTCCCAAATACCGTCCCCTAAGTTTGCTACCACCCCGGGCTCTCCGGGATTTAAGTGGATACCCCAACGCTAAGGCATAATGCTTGTCAACCGTAGGGATTGAACGAAAGGAATTTGATGGAACCCGCGTCAGCACAACAAGTCTGGGAAACAGCCCTGGGTGAACTGCAAATTCAGGTCAGCAAGCACAACTACCAGACCTGGCTGGAGAAAACTATCGGTCTAAGCCACCAAAATGACCAGTTTATTATCGGTACACCCAACACCTTTGTGGCTGAATATCTAGGGAAGAACCTGCACTCCTTGATTGAGAAAACGCTCATCGGGGTTACCCACCGTGATATAACAGTCGTCTTCACGGTAGATGCTCAAAATCAACATGTACCAGGCAACCGTGATACCCAACAGACAAGTCCACATATGTTCAACACAAGATATACCCTCGATTCCTTCATCGTCGGTAGCTGTAACCGTTTAGCCTATGCCGCAGCCTCGGGGGTAGCGGAAAATCCGGGACATACCTATAATCCACTGTTCATATATGGGGGAGTTGGCTTAGGCAAGACACATCTCCTGCAGGGTATTGGTCATGTGGCCTTAGCCAAAAACCTAAAGGTGCGTTATGCTAGCTGCGAGAAATTCACCAATGAGTTTATAAACTCAATCCAGGAGAGACAAACCGAGGAGTTCCGCAGTAAATATAGAAGCGTTGATATGCTGATGCTTGACGATATTCAATTTATCAGCGGTAAGGAGCAGACCGAGGAGTGCCTCTTCCACACCTTTAACGAGCTACATAACGCTAACCGCCAGATTGTTATTACCAGTGACCGTCCGCCAAAATCAATACCCCGACTAGCCGAAAGACTGCGCTCCCGCTTTGAGTGGGGGTTAATAGTTGATATTCAGCCGCCCGACCTAGAAACACGCCTGGCTATTCTCCAAGCTAAGGCTGAGCAACGGGGAGAGGATATTCCCCTAGATACCCTGGAGTTTATTGCCCAGCAGATTCAGCAAAACATAAGGGAGCTAGAGGGTAGTCTAAACCGGCTTATTGCTTACGCTAAGCTTCTTGGAGCTAAAGCTACCCCTGATTTGGCCGCTAAAGCGCTGGAGAATATAGCCACCAAGACCACTATGAGTACTGGGTCGGTAACTCCAGCTCTAGTGATAGAGGCCGTAGCTAACAGCTTCCAGCTAGCTCCAGCCGACCTAAAGGGCTTGAAACGAGATAAGGAGATTGCTTTAGCCCGGCAGGTAGCCATGTATCTTATCCGCGAGGAAACTAACCACCCTCTAGCTCAAATTGGTAGAGAGTTAGGCAACAGAAACCCATCGACAGTCAGTCACGCCTGCGAAAAAATAGCTGCTGAAATGAGTGCTAGCCCGTATCTAAGGCGCAAAATTCAGGATGTCCGACAGCAAGTTCTTCCCCGGTAAGAGCACCAAAGCTGCTTAGAGCCTTCTAGTCATGCCATAAATAGCCTACTTATGGCATGACTTTTGTAAAACTGTGGCGGCATTTTTAATAAGTCTGTGAAATTACTGATAAGTTCTAAGGGCATCAGCCTGCCTTTTCCCCAAAAATTAAACCAAGCTGGTCTCTTCTCACCCTGGCAGCTTCTTCAATGTGAGTCTAATCCCTTAGCTTATTAGTATTATTATGATTATTACTGACACTAACCCATAATTTAGGGTAAGATTATAATAGTATGATAATTATACAACTTGGTTAGTAGAAGATGTTTGATAGGGTAGAGATAAAGGTAAAAGCTGGTAGCGGGGGGGATGGAGCGGTTAGCTTCCGGCATGAGAAGTTTGTGCCCTTCGGGGGTCCTGATGGTGGTGATGGGGGGTGTGGGGGTAATGTAATTATTAGAGCCGAGGCTGGCATTACCAGCCTGCGTGTATTTCAGCAGGGAAGGTTCTTCAGGGCGGGTGATGGTAAGCATGGTATGGGGAAGAAGAAGCATGGTAAGAAGGGAAAAGACCTGATAGTAACTGTCCCGGTAGGGACTGTAGTCGTGCTTGGGGTACAAATGGGTAGCGATAGCCTAATTGCTGATTTGGAGCAACCTGACCAGCAGGTGATGGTCGCTGAGGGGGGGAAGGGGGGATTAGGGAACGTTCATTTTGCCTCAGCAACTAATAAAGCACCACAGATTGCTCAGCAGGGAGGGGTAGGGGAGGAGTGCTCCCTGATATTAGAACTGCGGCTTATTGCTGATGTTGGTATTATCGGTTATCCTAATGTCGGTAAGTCCACTTTACTGGTGGCGGTGTCAGCTGCCAAGCCTAAGATAGCTAGCTATCCGTTTACCACCCTTGAGCCTGTTTTAGGTGCAACTGAGGTTGGTGGGCAGAGGTTGGTTTTGGCCGAGATTCCTGGCTTAATAGACGGTGCTCACCTTGGCCGGGGTCTGGGTCATGATTTCCTTCGCCATAGTACCCGTACCAGAATACTTATTCACCTGATAGATGGTAGCTCAACATCCCCGGGGGAGGATATGGTACGAGTAAATGCTGAGCTTGGTTTATTTGATTCGGCACTAGCGAAGAAACCACAGCTGGTAGTAGTTAATAAGATAGATTTACCCGAGGTGCAGGCTCAGTTAGCTAAGATTATAAATGTCTTTAGCGGTGTTGGCACATCGCCTCTCTTCATTTCTGCAGCCACTGGAGAGGGTGTTTCTGAGCTTATGGCGGAGGTGGTGAAGATGCTGAGCCGGGCTGCTGTTGATGGGGAGGGTGGAAGGAAGGTGGCTGAGAAGGTCTTTCACCCCCAGCCGCGGGGCAGTGGTGCTACTGTGCGTAAGGAAGGTGATATCTTCGTCGTGGTGGCACCTGAGCTAGAGCGTATTATAGCCAGGGTAGATATTTCCCAGCCGGCAGTATACTCTCAGGTTAGAAGGCAGCTTGATAGGTTGGGGGTTAGCCGAGCGCTAAGGCAGGCGGGGGCCAAACCTGGTGATAGAGTTCGGTGTGGTAATTCGGAATGGGAATGGCTTTAGTGCAAAAATCTTGAAACTATAAGGTGGTACCGGAGGCAGTATGAAAATAGGTGTGCTGGGGGGTACTTTTGACCCCATTCATAATGGGCATTTAGCGGTCGCTGAGAAGACAAGGGCTCGGCTAAACCTGGCTGAGATTCTCTTTGTGCCGGCAGGGCAACCTTGTTTAAGAACGAATAGTCTAATCTCGGCGGCAGAACATCGTGTCCAGATGGTACGTCTGGCTATTGCTGAGAGGTCATACTGCAGGTTATCCACTGTGGAGATAGAGCGGGCGGGTCCCTCGTATACTGTTGACACCATTGCTGAGCTAAGAGGTCAGCCTGGGGATGGGGGTGAGCTATTTTTCATCTTGGGTTGGGATAATCTAGCTAAGCTGCCTGAATGGCGGGAGCCGTCCCGGCTGGTTAAGATGTGCTCTTTGGTGGCTGTCCCCAGGCCAGGCTACCCACTCCCTGACCTCGGGTCTCTAGAGGCTCAAGTTCCTGGACTGGCCGGGAGGGTTATTGTGTTTAACTCACCACGGATAGATATCAGTGCCTCTGATATCAGGCGGCGGGTTGCCCGGGGCTTATCTACCGGTCATCTTGTCCCCGAGCCGGTGGCTAGGTATATTCGGGAGCAGGGATTATACGCTACTATAGATCAGAGTCGCCAGCCTTAGGCAGGAGGTTATATTATGAAGACATATCCCACTCTGGAGTTGGGGCTGGATACAGAGAGCGCCAGAAGACTCAGGGAAATTGCCACTGAGGTTGGTGCTTTCTTAACGGGAGAGTTTACCCTCACTTCAGGGAAGAAGAGTAATTACTATATTGATGGTAAAAGGATAACCCTGTCGCCGGAGGGAGCCTACTGGGTGGGTAAGGCAATATTTGATGAACTGGCCGGCATAGATGTTGATGCTGTTGGCGGGGTGGCCACGGGGGCGTACCCTATGGTAACTGCCGTTGCTGTCATTAGTTATCTGGAGGGGAAGCCACTCCCGGTTTTTATCGTGCGGGAAGTAGCCAAAGAGCACGGTACTATGAGGAAAATTGAGGGACACCTCAAAGAGGGCTCTCGGGTGGCTATACTGGAGGATGTTCTGACTACCGGTGGCTCAGTGATAAAAGCCGTAGAGGCGGTGGCAGCCATGAGCTGCAAGGTGGTAAGGGTTATCGCCCTTGTTGACCGCAGTGAAGGCGGTAGTGATAGGCTAAAGAAAGAAGGGTATGATTTTACGGCTATCTTGCGTGTCTCGCATTAAATATCCAGGTTCTTGACGCTTTTGGCATGGGCCAGGATAAAGGCTTTGCGGGGTGGCACTTCGCCGCCCATTAATACGTGGAAGATGTGGTCCGCCTTGGCGGCATCTTCTAGAGTAACAGCGAGCAGGGTGCGGGTCGTGGGATTCATCGTGGTTTCCCATAGTTGCTCGGCGCTCATCTCTCCCAGACCCTTATAGCGCTGAAACTCCACTTTTCTGGCCTGTTTTAGGTTGGCCGCTATTTCCTCTTTTTCCTGTTCTGAGTAGGCCCAGTGCTCAAGCTTGCTGGTTTTGATGCGATACAGTGGTGGTTGGGCGATGAACAGGTGCTCGTGGTTAATCAGGTCTACCATATGGCGGAAGAAGAAGGTTAACAGCAGGGTACGGATGTGAGCCCCGTCAACATCGGCATCGGTCATTAGGATAATCCGTTGATAACGGAGCTTGGCTGGGTCAAACTCGTCGTCTATGCCAGTTCCCAGAGCGGTAATGATAGCGCGGATTTCTTCGTGGGCGAGCATCTTGTCCGAGGGTGCCTTTTCTACATTGAGGATTTTGCCTCTGAGGGGGAGGATTGCCTGAAAGCGACGGTTCCGACCCTGCTTGGCAGAGCCACCGGCGGAGTCTCCCTCCACCAGGTATAGCTCACAGAGGGAGGGGTCCTTCTCGGAGCAATCAGCCAGTTTCCCGGGTAGGGTGCCGGTATCGAGGCTGCTCTTTCTGATGATTAAATCGCGAGCCTTACGGGCGGCTTCCCTGGCTTTGGCTATAGTGAGGCACTTATCTATAATTCTTTGGGCGTCTTGCGGGTGTTCCTCAAGGTAGAGGGATAGGCCCTCGTTTACGGCGCTCTCCACGAGGCTCTTGACATCGGCATTACCCAGCTTGGCTTTAGTCTGACCTTCAAACTGCGGTTCGGCAAGCTTAACACTGATAACTGCCGTAAGTCCTTCTCTCGTGTCATCGCCGGTCAGGTTGGGCGCGTCCTCTTTTAACAGCTTGTTCTTACGGGCATAGTCGTTAAGGACCCGGGTTAGTGCCGAACGAAAGCCGGTAAGGTGAGTGCCTCCATCGGCGGTGTTAACGCAGTTGGCAAAGCTAAAAACGGACTCGGCGAAGCCTTCATTATACTGAAGAGCCACCTCAACTATGGTACTGTCCAGTGTTTTGGAGACATTAATGGGGTAGCGGTGGCGGACTTCCCGGTTTCGGTTAAGGTGGCGGACGAAGCCATTAATCCCTGCTTCAAAATAGAAGGTCTTCTCATGGTCTTTGCTTTCGTCCCGGAGATATATTTCCAGCCCCTTGTTCAGGTAGGCCACTTCTCGCAAGCGCTCGCTCAGGGTATCAAAATCGTAGCTGACCTTATCAAATATCTCAGTATCGGCAAGGAAGGTAATGGTGGTGCCGGTATCGCTGGCTTCACCGACCGCGGTTACCTCTCCCTGAGGTATGCCCTGTCTGTATTTCTGCTCGTAGAGCTTACCGTCGCGCCTGACATTAACGCAGAGCCAGGAGGAGAGGGCATTTACTACTGAGGCACCGACACCATGTAACCCACCTGATACTTGGTAGATTTTACCGCCGAATTTAGCTCCAGCGTGTAGTGTCGTCATTACTGTCTCCAGGGCGGATACATTGGTGGCGGGATGAATATCTACGGGAATGCCACGCCCGTTATCTTCTACCCTGACGGCGCCATCCGGTTGAAGGCTAACCGCGATTTTGGTACAGCAGCCAGCCATGGCTTCATCAACGCTGTTATAGACAATTTCATAGACCAGGTGATGCCGTCCACGCTGGTCAGTGCTGCCGATGTACATACCGGGTCGTCGGCGCACGGCTTCCCGCCCGCCCAGAACCTGAATATCCTCGGCGGTATAGCCATTGTTTGGCGGCTCAGTTGATGCCGGTGTGTCCTGTATCACAGCCAGTCTTTACCTCCGTGTTGGTGGGGGGTGGGAAGAGTAATATGAGTAGTTGGATAAAGATGGTGCCATAATGCGGCCTCTGGAATAAGAAAAGAGACTGCCCCGCTAGAGATAGTTTTATATAATACTGAGGTAGCCATTAATATATTATAGCATAAGCTAGCTGTTAATGTGAAGTTTTTGAGGCTGGCAAGTCGTTCATAATTAGTAGAAAGGGTCTACCTGAACGAGGCCAGTAAGGAGGTTATGTCATCGGGGCTTTCTAAGGGTAAATGGCCGAAGCCCCAAGCCCGGTCGTTTCCGGCAAGCCCAGCATCAGGTTCATATTCTGGATGGCCTGCCCGGCGGCTCCTTTAATCAGATTGTCAATGCAGCTAACAACGATGAGCCTCCCCGTCCTCAAGTCAATGGTGGGGTGGATGAAACAAGTATTACTTCCCCAGGTGTATTTGGTGTGGGGTGGCACCCCCACTATGCTGATAAAGGGTTCGCCTTGGTAAAAGTCCCGGTAGAGCTGGAGTAGCTCATCCTTCCCCTTTTTGTTGATGGAGACCTTGCCTGGGGCTAGGGGGGCGTAGCCGGTAGTTAGTATCCCCCGGGTCATTGGTATCAGGTGGGGCACGAAGGTTATGGCGGGCGATTGTTGGGGACTAAGCAGCGTTAACTCCTGGATAATCTCAGGTAGATGTCGGTGGCCGTCTAAGGCGTAGGCGGTAACATCTTCATTGGCTTCGGCAAAATGGGTAAGTAGGTTTAAGGTTCTGCCAGCTCCCGAGACGCCGGTTTTACTATCAATAATAATTTCCGGCGTAATTATCCCAGCCTTGACGGCCGGGGCGAGAGCCAGGATAGCCCCAGTGGGGTAGCAGCCGGGGTTAGCCACCAGTTGGGCTGAGGTAACCTGATGGCGGTATAGCTCAGGCAGTCCATACACCGCTTGTTTTAATAGTTGCGGGGCGGGGTGGGTAGAACCGTACCAGGATAGGTATTCGCTTGCGTCCTTGAGCCTGAAATCGGCGCTGATATCCACTACTTTGATGTTACGGCTTACCAGTGGTATGACCTCTTTAGCACTCTCTCTATGTGGCATGGCGGAAAAAGCCAGACTAACCTCCCCTAGCTCAGCTTTAATAGTCAGGTCTATACTAGCCAGGTGAGGAAAGACCTCGCCTAGCTTCTTGCCGGCAGTGCTCCGCCCGGTAACTGAGGTAAGTTCCACCTCCGGGTGCTGAGAGAGTAAGCGGGCTAACTCAACACCGGCATAACCGGTAACATTGATAATACCTACCTTGGTTTTACTCATTTGAGCTACCTCCTTCACAAAGGCATTCCAGGGCATCCAGTTGCTCCTTGGTACCCATAACGATTAGACGGTCTCCGGCCTTAATAATCTCTTTACCGGCTGGGTTAGCCAGAAGCGTTCCGCTTTTCTTATTTATGGCTAGGATAGGGGCTTTGCTCCGGTGGCGAACTGCCTCTACAGTTTGCCCGACCAGCGGTGATTTAGCGCCTACTTCTGTATTTTCCATCTGTAGCTCTTGGCCGCGGCGGTAGGCTACGGTGTCAATAAAATCAACCACTGCTGGGCGTAGGGCGAGCATAGCCATACGTCGGGCACCAATGCTATTGGGCGACACTACGCGATTAGCCCCCGCCTTCTTTAGCTTTGTCTCCACCTCCTTGGTGCTAGCCCGAGCCTCAATAAATAGGTGGGGGCACAGCCCCCGAGCCGATAGGGTAATATAGGTATTGTCAATGTCACTGCCTACAGCAGCCACTAGGCCTCGGGCTCGTTCAATGCCAGCCTCAATCAGTGCTTTGTCACTGGTAGCATCACCGAGCAGGCAAAGATAGCCCTCTTCTTCAGCCATGGTAATATTATTCGGGCGGCTGTCAAGAACTATAAAGGAAATACCTTCCTTAGTAAAGGTGCGGGCTATATCTTCCCCTACCCTTCCGTAGCCGCAGAGGATAAAGTGGTCTTTTAGTTTGGCTGTTTTAGCTTTCATTTGTCGCCTCCCCAGAATGGTATGTAACCTTCCTTCTAAAAGATTTTCTATAAAGGCACTCATAACAAATAGTGCCCCACCAACACCACCGGCAATTAAGATTATGGTGAAAGTCCGCCCGGCAGGGGTAAGGGGGTGAACCTCACCATACCCCACAGTGAATATGGTTATTATGGTCATATAAATGGCTTCGCCAAATGACCACCCCTCAATGTGCATATAGCCGATAGTACCAGCGACAATAACGCTGGCCAGGATAATTATTCCCCGGCGTAGCCTTTTTTGTGGTTTCACTCCAGCCACCTGTAATTAAATTCTATTGTAGCATATTATAGTTGCTTTGAGCCTGTAAACCAAGCCCAAGGGGGGTTAAGAAGTACCCCGATATGAAACCTCTTTAGTGATATGCTATTATAGCGTTAAATTTGGAGGGTTTGAGGTGGTTAATAAATACCCCAGTATGCCTCTGAGGCCTATAGGTATCGTTAGAAATGAAATTACACAGTCACCACAGCCAGACGAGGGGAAGGTTATTTCCGAGATTATCATTGATAATAGCCTGACCGAGGCTCTGGATGGTCTGGAGGGATTCTCGCACATCATAGTTTTGTACTGGATGCATCAGGCTCCCCTTGTTAAACCACCAACAAAGGTTCATCCTATGGGCAAACGGGAGTTCCCCCTAGTGGGACTCTTTGTTACCCGCTCGCCCCATAGACCTAACCCGGTAGGGGTGACTACGGTTAGATTGCTTCAGCGTCGGGGGAATATCCTAAGGGTTGAGGGGCTTGATGCCTTTGATGGCACACCGGTAATTGATATCAAGCCCTATATCCGTGGGTATGACTCTGTAACTGATGCTAAGGTACCCCAGTGGCTAACCAAAGCCTGTGGGATAAGCCAGAAGCTACAGGATATCTACCATCGGCTTATGGACTGCTATGGGCAGCAGCACTGGTGGCCCGCCGAGGGGCCATTTGAGATGATGGTCGGGGCCGTCCTTACCCAGGGAGCGGCCTGGCGTAATGTGGAAAAGGCGATAGCTAATCTGAAGGCAGCCGGGGCGCTGTCACCCAAGGTGGTGCGTCGGCTGCCCCTCTCCGAGCTGGCTACCCTTATTCGCCCCAGTGGTTACTATAATGCCAAAGCGTTAAAGCTTAAGTCCCTGGCCCAGTGGCTGGGGGAGTTCTGGGATGATAACCTTGATAGGCTGCTGGCTAGTGATATTGACTGCCTCCGAGAACAACTGCTTTCTGTCCATGGTATTGGGCAGGAGACGGCCGATTCTATAATACTGTATGCTGCCGGTAAGCCAGTTTTTGTTATTGATGCCTATACCCGCCGCATTATAGGTCGCCTCGGTCTGGCTCCGGAGGAGAGTAGCTACGCTGCCTATCAGACCCTTTTAATGCATAGTCTGCCCACAGATAGCAGCTTATTTCAGGAATACCATGCCCTCTTAGTCCGTTTGGCTAAGGATGTCTGCCGCCGCCGCCCGCTGTGCCATAAGTGCTGCCTAAATAGTATTTGCCCATCTCCTTCTATGAGCTAACCTCACTGAGTAAAATTCTTTCCCTCTTGGCTTTTATCCGTGGCCTCACTTTTGACCTGTGACTAGGTAGCTGGGTAGTATGCTTAAAACCCTTTGATTAAGTATTTTTAGGGTGTATACTTATTGATATAGGGGGGATTTATATGGATTGGGCGCACCTAGCTGATAAGCTGGTCTTATGGATAAGGGGGCAGGTAGTCTCTGCCGGGTGTAAGGGGATGGTTGTCGGGATGAGTGGGGGGCTTGATTCCTCGGTGGTGGCGGTATTGTGCCAGAGGGCTTTCCCACAAGGTGTGCTGGGGGTACTTATGCCCTGTTATAGTTGCCAGGAGGATAGTGAGCATGCTCAGGCGGTGGCGAGTAAATTTTCCATCCCGACCAGGGTGGTACTTCTGGACAGTGTTATTGATGTCCTGCTTGGGACTTTGCCTAGTGATGGGGCAGAGCCTAGCCTTAGCCAGCTGGCTAAGGCTAATCTTAAGGTTAGACTAAGGATGCTTACCCTTTATTACTTTGCCAACCAGCTTAACTATCTGGTGGTTGGGTCTAGTAATAGGAGTGAGCTTTCCGTAGGTTACTTTACCAAGTATGGGGATGGGGGAGTAGACATCCTGCCCCTGGGTAACTTGGTTAAAGGACAGGTCAGGGAGTTGGCTGGGTTTCTGGGTATCCCGCAGTCGATTATTGATAAGCCTCCCTCGGCCGGTCTGTGGCCGGGACAGGCCGATGAAGGCGAACTGGGCTTTAGCTATGAAGAGCTTGACCGGTATCTGGTTACCGGCCAGGCTTCAGGTGGGTTGAGAGAGAAGATTGAGCCTAGGATAGTGGCTAGTGCCCATAAGCGCTTGCCACCTCCAGTGGCAAGCTTTTAGTGGAGGATAGCTAAAGATGGTGAATAGGGTTAAAATCGTTACCGATAGTACTGCCTGCCTATCACCTGAGGAAATTAGTAAGTATGATGTCCGCGTGGTGCCGCTTAAGGTTATCTTCGGGACGGAGGTCTTTAGGGAGGGGGTGGACATTAGCAATGAGGAATTCTATCGCCGGATAGCCAAGGGAGGTAAGCTGCCGACTACCTCGCAGTCTCCGGTAGGCGATTTTACCCAGGTATACGGCGAGTTGGCGGAGCAGGGTCATCCTATTCTTTCCCTTCATATCTCCAGCAAGCTGAGCGGAACCGTTAATTCAGCCGTGGCTGCCCGAGAAGGGTTGCCCCAAGCTCAGATTGAGATAGTGGACTGTCTCTCGGTGGCGCTGAGGATGTTGATTGCTCCTGCGGTTAAAGCTGCGGAAAGGGGGCAGGGCTTGCCTCAGCTCAAGGCTTCTATTGAAAGGCTTAACGTGTGCCTAGGTAGAGGTAACGCTGGTGTGCTTAGCACCCTAGAATACTTGTGGAGGGGTGGGCGTATTGGTGGGGCAAAGGCTTTACTCGGTACCTTACTGAGGATTAAACCAGTCCTAGCCTTTGAGGGCGGTGAGGTCAAGATTCTGGCTAAAGCGAGGACTAGTGCCCAGGCGATAGGATATGTCCTGGAGCTGATGAAAAAGAGGATAGAGGGAGATACCCGCATTCACGTTGGAGTAGTTCACACTCACGCCGTTAAACCAGCCTTGGCACTAAAAAAGGAGGTTGAGGCCGCTTTTAGCTGCGCTGAGCTAGAGTTCCTGGAGCTTGGGCCGGTACTGGGGACTCACATCGGGCCGGGGTTCTTCGGTATTGGTTTCTATAGTGAAGAGCAGTGGCGACCGGATTAATATTGACTTAAAGAGGGCAATAATTCCCAGTTACGGTCAACTTGTTTTGATGAAAGGGCTATGTTATGATTAGCTCGAGGCGAAGATGACCACGGAGAAAGGGAAGGCACTAGAGCTAGCCATCAACCAAATCGAGAAGCGATACGGGAAGGGTTCAGTGATGAAGTTGGGAGAGGCGGCGGTAGCACCGATTGAAGCCATTCCCAGTGGCTCACTGGCGTTAGACCTGGCCTTGGGTGTCGGGGGTATTCCTCGAGGGCGGATTGCGGAGATATTTGGCCCCGAGGCATCAGGGAAGACTACCTTAGCTCAGCATGTCATTGCTGAGGCGCAGAAGCGAGGAGGCGAAGCTGCCTACATCGATGTAGAGCATGCCCTGGATCCGGCCTATGCAGCCAAGTGTGGTGTTAATATTGGTGACCTGTACATTTCCCAGCCTGATACTGGGGAGGAGGCTCTGGAGATTACTGAGGCACTGGTTAGAAGCGGGGCTATTGATGTGATTGTGATTGATAGTGTGGCTGCCTTGGTACCCAGGGCGGAAATTGAGGGGGAGATGGGAGATACCCATGTTGGGTTGCAGGCCCGCTTGATGTCACAGGCACTGAGGAAGCTAGCGGCGGCCATTGGTAAGTCGGGGACCGCGGTGCTCTTCATTAACCAGCTAAGGGAGAAGGTGGGCATTGTCTTCGGTAATCCTGAGGTGACACCGGGTGGTCGGGCACTGAAATTCTATAGTTCCGTCAGGATAGACCTGAGGCGTGTTGAGACAATTATGGAGGGTGGTAAGGCAATAGGCAATCATATTAAGGCTAAGGTAGTCAAGAATAAGGTGGCTCCTCCCTTTAGAAGTGCTGGATTTGACATCATGTTTGGTTATGGTATAAGCCGGGAGGGGAACCTTGTTGACCTTGGTGTAGAGTTGGGGGTAGTGAAGAAGGCGGGTGCCTTTTTCTCCTATGGTGATGTTCGTCTGGGGCAGGGCAGGGAGAATGCCAAGCAATACTTGAGCCAGAATTCGGAGCTGGCTAAGGAAATTGAGCAGCAGATTAGAGCCTCAGCCGTCACCACTCATGCTACGATACCTGAAGGCTAGGGATGTTTTAGCCGACAGGTTAGTAGAGATACAGGTTAATATATTAGAGTAAATAGGGCTGAGGCTAGGCTTCGGCCTTATGTTTTTTAAAAGGGTGTATATTTTGTGAAGAAGGTTACTGCCCTCCGTTTGGGGAGGGGTCGAGGAAAGCGTGTAAATATATATCTTGATGACCGGTTCGCCTTTAGTCTAGAGGCTGAGGTGGCAGTGAGAGAGGGGCTGAAGGTCGGGCAGGAACTAGCTACCGACCAGATTGAAGCCTTAGCTAGGTTGGATAGTGTCCAGCGATGCCTCAATGTGGCTACGCGCTACCTCAGCTATCGCCCCCGGAGTGAGTCTGAGCTAAGGGAGCGACTTTGTCAGCGTGGCTTTGATAGTGATAGTGTCGAGGTAGTGCTCGGCAGGCTAAGGGAGCAGGGGCTGGTGAATGATGTGGACTTCGCTCAATTTTGGCAGGATAATCGGCAGTCATTCAGCCCGCGCAGTCGATGGCTAACTAGGCTGGAGCTAAGGCGCAAAGGGGTAGCTGAGGAGATTATAGACCAGGTGGTTAGTGCCGCTAGTGATGATGATAGTGCTTATCGAGCTGCCTTGGGTCGGGCTCGTCGGCTACCGGTGTCTGATTATCAGGGCTTTCGTCGCCGTTTAGGTGGGTATCTTAAGCGGCGTGGCTTTAGCTATGGAGTAATAAATAACACGGTGGAACAGTTATGGCAGCAAATGAGGGATTAGCTCTAGGTAGCTTTTGTCTTGGCACTCATTTGGTGGAGTGAATAGTATTGGCTATCTTGGGGAGCCTATTCTTCGTTGGCGGCAAGGCTGTGGCCAGAAGAGAGGTATAAAATGCAAGTGGATGTATCAACCCTAAATGTACTGACCATTCTATTTAGTTTCATCATCGGTGGGGTGGCTGGGGCGGCATTTGTCTTCTTCTTTAGACGATTTAGGCTTAGCCAGGAAATGCGCATCGCCGAGAAAAAGGCGTCTAAAATGCAGGCTGAAGCTGAGCATAAAGCCAGGGATGTGCTTCGTGAAGCTAAGGTGGAGGTGGATAAGGTAAGGTCGCAGGCTGATGCCGAGTTTCGGGAGCGGCGCTCTGAATTGCAGCGCAACGAGAACCGTCTGGTGCAAAAGGAAGCGACCCTGGAACGTAAGCTAGAGGACGCGGAGCGTCGTGGGCGCGAGTTGGCTAACAAGGAGGAGAGGATAGAGTCCGTTCGGACTCAGCTTGAGGAGGCTAGAAATAAGCAGCTAAAGCAGTTGGAGCTTATTTCGGGTATGTCCAGTGATGAGGCGAGGCAGGAATTACTCGGGGCTATGGAGATTGAGATACGAGACGAGACCTCTCGGCGCCTTCGGCAGTGGGAGGCTGAGTTAAGGGAGGAAGAGAGTAAGAAAGCTCAGGAGATTTTATCCCAGGCTGTCCAGCGTTGTGCTTCTGACGTTGTTGTGGAGACTACGGTGGCTAGTGTTGCCCTCCCCAGTGATGAGATGAAGGGTCGGCTTATTGGACGAGAGGGTCGCAATATTAGAGCCTTGGAGCAGGCAACCGGGGTTGACCTGATTATTGATGACACGCCGGAGGCGGTGACACTGTCCAGCTTTGACCCGGTGCGGCGGGAGGTGGCTCGCCTGGCGTTAACCAAGCTTATCCTTGATGGTCGTATTCACCCGGCTCGCATTGAGGAGGTAGTAGCCAAGGTTAAAGAGGAAGTGGACGCTACTATCTATAGTGCTGGAGAACAGGCAGCCTATGAAGTAGGGGTGCATGGGCTGCGCCCTGAGTTAATCAGGCTTTTGGGTCGTCTTAAGTTTCGTACTAGCTACGGACAGAATGTCCTAGCCCACAGTATTGAGGTGGCACATGTCGCTGGTATGATTGCTTCCGAGTTGGGCGCTAATGTTGCTATCGCTAAGAAAGCGGGGCTACTGCATGATATTGGTAAGGCGGTAGACCAGGAGGTAGAAGGCACTCATGCGGCTATTGGTGCTGACCTGGTTAAGCAATGGGATAAGTCTCCTGAAGTAGTTAAGGGTGTTGCTGAGCACCACGGCGAGACTGGTACCACCAGCGTTTGGGGTTTTATTGTCTCGGCGGCAGACGCTGTTAGTAGTGCCCGGCCGGGGGCCAGACGTGAGTCGTTGGAGAATTACCTGCAACGACTCAGGGCGCTGGAAGACATAGCCAGCGGCTTCGAGGGCGTGGAGAGGTCTTTTGCTATCCAGGCGGGCCGGGAAATTCGTATCTTAGTCAAGCCAGACGAGGTTGATGATTTGGGGGCGATGAGACTTGCCCGAGATATTGTTAAGAAGATAGAGGAAGGGTTGCAATACCCGGGGCAAATTAAGGTCATAGTGCTCCGGGAGACGAGAGCGATAGACTACGCTAAGTAAGGCTTTGGCATGCCGTTGGTTTTGGTTAGCCGGTAGATTGGAGGCGCTAATGTTGTTACTGATGATTGGCGATATAATTGGCAAGCCAGGGAGACGGGCAGTAAATAAGCTTTTGCCCGCTATCAGCCAGCAATATGGGGTCGACTTAGTCATTGCTAACGCTGAGAATATTGCTGGCGGTATCGGCGTAACTTTAAATACGGCTGAGGAACTGCTGAGGGCTGGTGTTCATGTGCTAACCTCAGGTAACCATATCTGGGCAGAGAAGGAGATTATTCCCTACCTTGATGGTGGAATGCCTCTGCTACGCCCATTAAATTACCCGCCGGGCGTGCCGGGTAGAGGTTATTTAATAAGCGGTCAGGTTATGGTGGTTAATTTGATAGGCAGAACCTTTATGAGTAGTTTTGACTGCCCATTTAGGGCGATGGACAGGTTGCTGGATGAGCTTGAGTCCAAGCCGCCGGTTATTATTGTTGATTTTCATGCTGAGGCAACATCGGAGAAGATGGCTCTGGGGCGATACCTGGATGGTCGAGTCAGTGCTGTGCTCGGCACCCATACCCATGTGGGAACTATTGATACTCAATTACTGCCTCGGGGCACAGCTTATGTGACTGATATCGGCATGACTGGGCCGATTGATTCTGTCATAGGGGATGATGTTGAGGCGGTAACCCGCCGTTTTCTGACTATGATACCCCATCGCTTGTCCGTGGGTAAGGGTAGGGTGGTACTTAATGCGGTGCTGGTTAGGGTGGATGAGGCTAGTGGTCGGGCGGTAAGTATTGACCGAATCTCTCAGGAGGTGGAGTGATAGTGTCTCAAGTAGACCTCCACATACACTCCACTGCTTCTGATGGGCGACTTAGCCCGGAAGAAGTTGTCGCAAGGTCAGCGGGGCTGGGACTAACCACTATTGCCATTACCGACCATGACACTGTAGATGGTATCGTCCCCGCTTTAGAGGCGGCTGAAGCCTTCCCTGGTCTGAGGGTCATTCCCGGGGTTGAGCTCAGCACTGATGTTACTCAGGGTGAGGTTCATATTCTGGGCTACTTTATAGATTATACTAGCCGGGGGCTAAGGGCTAGACTGGAGAGGATGCGTAATTCTCGGCGAGAGAGGGCTCAAGGGATGATTGCCAAACTGAGGGATTTGGGTATTCATGTTGAGTGGCGGCGAGTCCAAGAGATAGCGGGTAGTGGTTCTATCGGTCGTCCCCACCTAGCTCAGGCTATGCTAGAAAAAGGCTATGTAGCCTCGTTTAGTGAAGCGTTTGATAGTTACATAGGTCGGGGTAGCCCTGCCTACGTAGAACGAAAGAAGATGGCGCCAGTGGATGCGGTGGAACTAATACTCGGGGCTAAAGGGTTACCGGTGCTGGCACACCCTCTCACCATTAATGACCCAGAGGCGATGGTTATTGAGCTAAAGACGGCTGGTCTGGTCGGCATCGAGGCCTATTATAAGAACTATAATACTGATGAAGTTAGCGGGCTGGCTAGCTTAGCCGAGGGGTATAATCTCGTGGCTACCGGTGGTAGTGATTACCACGGTATAGATACTGACACTGAGATTATGATTGGCGGTGTTGATATCCCGCTCTCGGCGGCGGAGCACCTCATAGCTTTAGAGGAATCACGGGCACTTAGTTAGGTTAGCGGGTAGCGTAGCCAAGCCGCTATATAATCTTAAGTTAATGCGAGTGCTTTTTGGGCTCACTGCCCATATGAAATTATCCTGCTCTGATGATAGAATAGCTTGATATATAGTCTTTTAAGGGGGGCAAGTGCCTTTTGAGTTTTGGTCACTGGTAGCGGGTAGCTATCTTCTGGGCTCGGTGCCGTCTGCTTATCTGGCGGGTAAGTGGTCTCGTGGGATAGATATCAGGCAGTATGGTAGTGGCAATGTGGGGGCAACCAACCTGTTACACTTTACCTCTAAGCGGGTAGCTATCCCGGTCATTATCTTTGATGTGCTTAAGGGGATGATAGTGGTGCTGGTGGCTTGGCGACTGGGGTTTGGTCTTGCCGGGCAGGTGGTGGTGGGGCTGGCGGCAATTAGTGGCCACAACTGGCCCTGCTTCCTCCGTTTTAACGGTGGTAGAGGGATTATAACCACTCTGGGGGTAGCCTTCATGGTTCCCCTGATAAATAATTTAGTTCCCCTGGAAATGGTAATTCTTATTACTATTGTTTTAAACGCTATCGTCTGGGTTAGCTCTTTCTGTTTTAAGGGCGGACCGCTGGGAGTATTCATTGTGGCAGCCTCTATGCCCTTGCTTGGTTTAGGGTTTGATGCCCCACTCCCTTACACCCTGGGTTTGTTAGGCATGTTTCTAATGTTGGTTCTCAGGCGGCTAACGGCGCCACAGCCGATAAGTATTACCTCGATGAGTAAAAGGCAGGCGTTGCTTAATCGCCTCCTTTTTGACCGGGATATAAGGGAAAAGGAAGCCTGGATGTCTCTAGTGCTTGAGCAGCAGGAGAAGCAGGGAAAGGTTAGCGGGTAATCAAAAATGAAGTGTGCTACCCACCCTGATGTTGAGACTAACCTGAGGTGTGGTAAGTGTGGTAAGCCAATATGCCCTAAGTGTATGGTACAAACACCAGTTGGCGCCCGGTGTCAAGAGTGTGCTCAGTTGCAGAAACTGCCTACCTTTCAGGTTACAACCGGGTATTATCTCAGGGCGATAGGCGCTGCGGTGGGTATGGCTTTTGCTTGTGGTGCCGCCTGGTGGGCAATTAATACCTTGAGGCTTCCCATTGGTCTTGATTTCCTGTTAGCGGCTGGTTTTGGCTATGTCATTGGGGAGGTAGTCGGCCGTTCGGTTAACCGTAAGCGCAGTAGATGGTTAGCCTTTATTGCCGGTGCTGGCGTGGTGGTAAGCTATGTGGTTAGTATCTTCCCTCCCTGGGGATTCGGCTGGTTCAGCATGATTGGCCCCTTGGCAGTAGCACTGGGGGTCTGGGTTGCTGTCAGCCGAGTACGGTAACAGGCTTTGCTTAATTAGGCAACGCGCTAGCTTATTTTTGGCTAGCCTACTCTAATAAGATTAGCTACTTAATTTTTCTCTTACCCTCTCTATTACTTTTGACATTGTTTCCCCGGCCTTGGCTCTAACCAGCACACTGGCTTTATGGTCTAGTGGGGTGGGGCTGAGATTGATAATGACCAGTTTGGCTCCCGAATTGACTGCCTGGACTGGAATGTCAGCCGCTGGGTAGATAACTAGCGTTGAGCCAACGATGATAAGCAGGTCAGCGTGGCAGGCGTGGCTGGTTGCTATCTCAAAAACCCCCTCCGGCAGTGGTTCACCGAAGAAAATGATAGTTGGTTTCAGGATACCACCGCAAACCTCACACGTTGGGACTTCTTCGCCCTCATCTAGCTTGATTTTTACTTGTTCAAAGGGGTAGCGCTGGCCACAATTCAAACATACGGTCCATTTGATATCGCCATGGAGTTCAAATACCTTCTCATCGGGTACTCCCGCCTTCTGGTGGAGATTATCTATATTCTGGGTAATGACTGAGTCCAGCTTGCCTAGCTGCTCCAGCTCAGCGATGGCATAGTGGGCCGGGTTGGGCTTAATCTCTGTGGACAGGCCCCTTTCCCGGAAGAGTTGCCACCAGAGCTTCCTGGTTTTGGGGTCTTGGATAAACTTCTGGTAGGTGAAGTCAGCCGGGTTAAACCTGTCCCAGATGCCACCGGGGCTACGGAAATCAGGGAGACCTGATTCGGTACTAACCCCGGCCCCAGTGAAGACGACGACCCTTTTTGCCTCTAAAATCAGGCCAGCTATTCTATCGGCTAGGGTATCCAGGCCTTGTTTCTCCATTGAGTTAGCCTTCTATTTTTGTCTCTATATAATGATATCACATAAGGGTTTACCAGACTAAGGAGGTTTATTTTGGCTTTTGGAATTAGGTACGTGTTGAGTCAAAATAAAGTGTGACCGTGGAGTAAAGGGGGCAGTTTAGGGGATACTTGCCTGATACTGGCCGGCTTTCCACCCCTCACCAACGAGCTACAAGCCGAGGGGTGGCCTTCTCTGTGTCTATTTTCAGTTTGAGGTTAAGTGGTTCTATTAATTGTTGATATAATTACTGTCTGCTTGCTTTTGGAGGAGCTAGCTGGCACCGGCGTCAGAATAAGAACCTAATTGCGGGGCTAGGGCGAAGTATTTATAGACACGTCTTGTGTGAAATAGTACCGGGTGTTATTATTAGGCAGTTATTTACCGTTTAGCTGGGAGTAGTTAGTTCTTATGGCTCAAGAGGTGGCTATTGTTACTGATAGTAGTGCCTGCATTCCCGATGAGTTGGTGGAGAAGTATGGCATTAAAGTGGTGCCGCTTAATGTTATTTTTGGTGATAAGACCTAGCGAAGTAAGGGCAAAAAATTTATAATCGGGATGTGGAACAGACTAAGCTTACTGCTAATGTCCGGTGGCTGATTGAGAACCTGGGACAGCTTCCTGAGCCAGTAGCCAAGCCTTTTTTAGTTGTGGTTAGCGGCTTACCGGGAACGGGCAAATCGTATTTTTGTCACCAGTTAACCCAGAGACTCCCGGCAGTTATTCTGGAAAGTGATGCCCTGCGTAAGGCTCTTTTTCCATCACTGAGTTATAGCTCAGCGGAGAGTGCACATCTTTTCCGGGCGTGCCACCAGCTTATTGAGAGCCTCTTGAAAAAGGGTATTCCCCTTATTTTTGATGCTACTAATTTATCCGAGCTGCATCGTGAGCACCTTTATAGCGTTGCTGAGCGTTTAGATGTCAAGCTAATCTTGGTGCGTGTTGACGCCCCACCTGAGTTAGTGTATCAGCGGCTTAAAGCAAGAGGGGAAGGTTTAGAGGGTAACTCAGACGCTGACTGGGGAGTATACCAGAAGATGAAGCCGCAGGTTCAGAAAATCCGTCGTAATTACTATGCTTTAGATACTTCCCGGGATATTACCCCGGTTCTGGACAAAATTGTAAGGGAGATTAATAAGTGAAAGGGGGTTAGAGTGGAGATTAAGGTTGTTACTGGTAATATCGCTGAGGTTAAAGCTGGTGCTATCATTGTCAGCTTTTTTGAGGGGGTGGAATATCTTGAGGGTGTTGTCGCTAACATAGATAGGGCTTTGGATGGGGCTATCTCCGGACTTATTAGTCAGGGTGAGATTCAGGGTAAGCTTAATGAGATTACTGTTATCCATAGTTTGGGTAAGCTACCGGCCGCCCGGGTGGTCGTTATCGGGTTAGGTAGGCAGGCGGAGCTGTCTCAGGATAAGATTCGTGGCGCCGTGGCTGAGACCTGCCGACTGCTCAGACAGAAGGGTGCAGATAGCATTGCGGCTGCTATCCAGGGAGCCGGTATAAGCCTGGAGGGCATGGCTAAAGTCGTAACTGAGGGCGCTTTGCTTGGTCTTTACTCGTTCCGCAGGCATATAACTAAAGAGGCTGAGCGTGGTGAGATTAGAGAGCTTATTATAGTGGGCACTGGCCAAACTGAATTGCCTGGTTTAGAACTGGGTTGCCGCAGGGGTCGGCTACTGGCTGAGGCAACTAACCTGGCGCGTGATATGGCTAATGAACCGGCTAACTATATGACCCCTGGTATTATGGCAGAGCAAGCTAGGAGCCTGGCGGCGAACTACGGGCTGGAGCTTAGGGTTCTGGAACGAGCCGAGATGCGGGAGCTGGGTATGGGAGCGCTATTAGGTGTGGCTCAGGGGAGCCGGGAGCCACCTAAATTTATTGTTCTTCGTTATCGGGGGAGTGATGCTGCGGAAACTGATATAGCCCTGGTGGGTAAGGGGATAACATTTGATTCCGGCGGTATCTCGATAAAGCCGTCAGAGAAGATGGGTGAGATGAAAGGGGATATGGCTGGTGGGGCGGCTGTTATAGCCGCGATGGGTGCTATTGCCCAGCTTAAGCCAAAGATTAACGTTATGGCAGTTGTTCCAGCTACTGAAAACCTGCCTGGTGGCAATGCTCTGAAGCCGGGTGATATTTTAACAGCGATGAGTGGTAAGACTATTGAGATTATCTCCACTGATGCTGAGGGACGCCTTATTTTAGC
>JADFUW010000015.1 GCA_015222205.1 Chloroflexota bacterium | reverse complement strand
ATTCCTGTACCTTGTGTCAGCGCAGTACTAACAGAGGTCTCAGCTTGCCTGTTGGCCCCTTCACGATGGCTACGAATTAGTGCCGCAGCAGGTGTTATAGCCGACGGGATGACCCTGGAGTGTTCAAGTTTCCTCTCCTGCTTGACAAGGTGTGTTATCATTAGTATAAGCTAATGTAAGTGAACTTGTAACCTGCAGTATGGTGCTGGGGGCAACCGTTGTGAGTAATGCGGAGATGTTAGGTTCTGGTCCCAACGCTGAAGATGCTGGGCTTGTAGAGAAGCTAAGGAGTGGCAAACCTGCTGCTGTAGTGGAGCTGTACAACGCTTATTTTGACCGTATTTATTCACTAATATTCAACCAGGTGAGTGGGGATAGGGAGGCAGCTCAGGATATCACTCAGGAAACATTTCTGGCGGCTCTGAAATCAGTGGGCAAATTTCGCGGTCAGAGTAAGGTGTATACCTGGCTTTACAGCATCGCTAGTAAAAAGGTTGCTGACTTCTATCGCCGCCAGAAGCGAGAGGTTAAATATCAAACCGAGTCTTCACATATTCACGCCGTAGAGCTTGACCAAATCCCTGGTGGTGACCCGCTCGTTTCCAGCACGGTGGAATCCGAGGAGACACGTCGGGCTGTTCAGGAGACATTATCCTGCTTACCCTTGCACTATAGGCAGGTTCTCCTGCTCAAGTACGTTGAGGAAATGCCAGTCTTGGAGATAAGCCAGGTTATGAAACGGTCACCAAAGTCAATTGAAGGGTTATTGACACGAGCCCGAAAGGAGCTGCAGAATAGGCTCTCAGCACAAAATGAGGGATGAAGGCAGGTAAAAGCGACTAACATAACAGGAGAATAGCCAGAAAGCAGGAGAGAAGTGATAGATTTCAATAGTGAAGAAGATATAAAAAGACTGCTTAAATCGGTGTATAAATCGGGGGCACCTTCACCTGAACTCAAGGAGCGGTTGCTCGAGAGTCTTACTCTTGAAGCTGGTGGTGCTGCCTTGAATACATCTTATCCTCTGTGGAAGCGACCCAGGTTGTGGCTGCCAATCGCGGTAGCGGTAATTTCGGGGGTTATCGGCTATGGTGTCTGGTTATCGCTGAATGTAGTCCCCACACTGCTACCATAAGTCCCCCCCTGATATAGCCATCTTTTTTCGTCGATATAGATTTCAATTCCTTAAGGTGTAGGTAACTTTGATACACCTATTTCCCTCATGTTGCCCATAACAATAAAGACTATGCGCTCGTAGATATTAGTTACTCTGTTGCATTCTAGCTACCTTTTCCATTACAATTATTTTATCTAGAGGGCGACTAATTGTACGGCCAAGAAAAGCCTGACTAGGGCTTTTTTATCTTTATGGTATTTTCTTAGCCCTAGTGTAGGCGAGGTTGAAGGCGGATGAGTAACCGCTATCTCCTGGGACCTATGGGTGGGCATTATTTTATAATTACAGCCCTCCAGATAGAGGAATCACTGAGTAGGGAGTAGGGTGGGTAAGACATTAGCCGAAAAAATACTGAGTACCAAGTCAGGGGCTGAAGCCAAGGCGGGAGATATTGTTGTTGCTAAGGTAGACCTGGTTTTTGTTCAGGATACTACCGGGCCATTGGCCGTGAGACAATTCCGGGCCGCCGGATTTGAGCACACAGCTAGTTCGCTGGAAGCCATTTTATTTCTTGACCATGCGGCTCCCAGTCCAAATCGCGAGCTGTCCAATGACCATATGCTCCTTCGTGACTTTGCCTACCAGACTGGCGGTATGCTCTCCGATGTTGGTGAGGGTATCTGCCACCAGATAGTGGCTGAATCTTTGGCTAAGCCTGGTGATTTGGTTATTGGCGCTGATTCTCACACGGTAACTGCTGGGGGGCTGGGGGCTTTTGCTTGTGGCATGGGCTCCACAGATATAGCTGTTGCCCTCGGTCTGGGTAGGACCTGGCTCCGTGTGCCTGAAAGTGTTAGGGTATCCCTCTCCGGTAGGTTCCCTAGTGGTGTTTTTGCTAAAGACCTGGTTCTTTATCTAATCGGGCAGATTGGGGCTGATGGTGCTACCTATAAGGCTCTGGAGTTTAGCGGTGATTCCGCAGGGGCAATGAGTATCTCAGAGCGGCTTACGGTAGCTAATATGGCTGTAGAAGCCGGGGCAAAGGTCGGTCTTTTTCCTGCTGATGAGGCTACACGGGATTATCTATCATCACAGGGAAGGGGTGACCATTATCAGCCACTCTTCCCTGACGACTCTGCTGATTATGGACAGATTATTGATATTAATCTAGCTGGGCTTGAGCCGGTAGTGGCTAGACCTCACACCGTGGACAATATTGCCCTGGCTAGGGAGCTTAAGGGAACTAAGGTTAATCAAGTAGTGATTGGCACCTGTACCAATGGCCGTCTGGACGACCTAGCCGTGGCAGCTAAGATTTTAAGTGGGAAGAAGCGTCATGTGCAGACTAGGCTGTTAATCGCCCCTGCATCACGGGGAGTCCTGCTGGCGGCTATGAGAGACGGCTATATTCAGACCCTGCTTGAAGCGGGGGCTATTATTCTGCCACCGGGTTGTGGACCCTGCCTCGGTCTTCACCAGGGAGTACTGGCGTCTGGGGAAAGCTGTCTATCCACGGCTAACCGAAATTTTAAGGGTCGAATGGGTAACCCTGAGGCTTTTGTCTATCTGGGTAGTCCGGCTACAGCAGCGGCTACCGCTATTACGGGTGAAATCACCGACCCTAGAGAGGTCTTATAAATGCTCACGGGCCGAGCCTTTAAGTTTGGCGATAACATCTCAACTGACCAGATCATACCGGGCCGGTTTGCTCACTTGAGAAGTAATCTTCCCGAGTTAGCTAAGCATGCCATGGAGGATGCTGCCCCGACCTTTGTTGCTAGGGTGAAGCCGGGGGATTTTATCGTGGCGGGTAGTAACTTCGGGCTTGGTTCCAGCCGGGAGCATGCCCCGCTGGTTATTAAGATGGCTGGGGTAAAGGCGATACTAGCTAGGTCAGTAGCTCGGATTTTCTTCAGGAATGCTATAAATGTGGGACTTCCGGTGTTATTATGCCATACCGATAATATTAACGATGGCGATGAGCTGGAGGTAGACCTTAAAGCTGGTACTATCCGGGACATAACCAGTGGTAGTCAGCTTACCTTTAGTAAAATCCCTGAGATAATGCTGCATATCCTTGACGAAGGCGGGCTTTTGCCCTATCTTGAGAAATATGGTGACTTTAAATTATAAGCTGGCAGTCGCCAGAGAAAAAACTAGAAGGAAATATGCTTAATGACTTACCGGATTACCCTTATCCCCGGTGATGGTGTCGGTCCTGAGATAACTGAGGCTACCAGAAGGGTTTTAGAAGCTACTGGTGCTGGTTTTCAGTGGGACATTGCCTATATGGGGCGTACGGCACAAGATAAGCTGGGTGCATTACTGCCTGATTCGGTGCTTGAGTCTATAAGAAAAAATAGGGTGGCTCTTAAAGGGCCGGTTACCACACCGGTAGGCTCAGGCTTCAGAAGTGTGAATGTTAGCTTGCGCAAGAACTTGGGTCTTTATGCCTGTCTGCGCCCGTGTAAACTCTACCCCGGGGCACCCTCGCCCTATAAAGATGTGAACATTGTGGTGGTGAGGGAAAATATGGAAGGCCTCTACAGTGGTATTGAGTTTGAAAGGGGGACCCCCGAGACAGCGAGACTATTAAAGCTCATATCAGAAACTAAGGGTGAGATGCTCAGGCCGGACTCGGGGTTGAGCATAAAGGTGATTTCTGAGGCTCGTAGTAGAAAAATTGTTAGATTTGCCTTTGAATATGCCCGAGCTAACCACCGGGAAAGAGTAACGGCGGTGCACAAAGCCAACATTATGAAATTCTCCGATGGGCTGTTTCTATCTGTTGCCCGCGAGGTAGCTCAGGAATATCCTGATATTGAATTTGATGATAAGATTACGGATAACATGAATATGCAACTGGTGCAGAAGCCCCACAAATTTGATGTCGTGGTGGCACCTAATCTTTACGGTGACCTGCTCTCTGACCTGTGTGCTGGCTTAATCGGGGGGTTGGGGTTAGCCCCTGGGGCTAACTTGAGCGACGAGATAGCCGTATTTGAGCCGACACACGGTAGTGCCCCCAAGTATACTGGGCTGAATAAGGTCAACCCTATGGCTATGATACTCTCTGGGGTGATGATGCTCCGTCACCTTGGAGAAGAAAAAAAAGCTGACCGCTTAGAAGCGGCAGTAGCTGAAGTCATCGCTGAGGGTAGGAATGTTACATACGACCTTAAACCTGAGGCGCCTGATACTGCGGTGGGCACGTCGCAGGTAGCTGACGCTGTGATTGAAAAGCTTGGTAGTTACTAGCTTGCGTAAGCTGCTGGTATCGGGGTGTGTTATAATAGACTTGTTTAGTTCGGCGTAGCAGTTATTTATACCTTCCCCATAGGAGCTAGTAGGGTAGGAGAGGGGTTAATGGCTAAAATATATTTCATCGATGTAACCAACCGTGACGGCGTTCAGACAGCGAAACTTGGTTTGTCTAAGCTGGAAAAGACATTAATAAATATTTACCTGAATGAGATGGGGGTCTTCCAGTCTGAATTTGGCTTTCCTACTACGCGTCATGAGTCGCTTTACCTTCAGGCTAATCTGGAACTGGCTCAAATGGGGGTGTTACAGCCTATTCGCCTTGGAGGGTGGATAAGAGCCACAGCACGAGATGTGGAAACTGCCTTTAATTTAGCCCCAGATATCAGGCACCTCAATCTATCTATTTCCACCTCAGCTCAGATGATAAGTAGTAAATTTAGGGGTAGGAAGCAGGAAGATGACATAGTAAAAATGATGATTGAAGCCGTTGAGGCGGCTAAATCCCATGGTGCGGAGACTATAGGGGCAAATGCTGAGGATGCTTCCCGGACAGACCTCAGCTTCCTTATTAAATTCGGCTTGGCAGCCAGGGAGCACGGGGCTGACAGGCTAAGATACTGCGATACCCTTGGCTATGATAACCCCTTTACTATTTATAAGACAGTAAAAAAACTGGCTGAATCAGTGGGGATGCCAATTGAACTCCACTGCCATAATGATTTGGGAATGGCAGTGGCCAATTCTATTGCCGGGGCTAAAGGAGCTATAGATGGCGGGCAGGATGCTTATATCAACACTACGATTAACGGGATTGGAGAGAGAGCTGGCAATGCTGACCTACTGGCTGTTGTACTAGCTGTTGCCAAATCGAAGAATCTTGCCGGGGAATATCAACTTGAGCGTCCGATTGATTTATCACAAGCGTGGAAGATAGCCAATTTTGCTAGTTATGCCTTCGGCGTACCCATTCCCGTAAACCAGCCCGGTGTTGGTGCTAATGCTTTTGCTCATGCTTCCGGCATTCATGCTGATGGTGTCTTAAAAGACCCTTCTAATTATGAGCTATACGGCTTCTCGGAACTGGGTAGGGGTGAGCCGGAGCTTGTCGAGACGGGAAGGGAAATATGCACCGGACAATATAGCGGGATATCTGGTTTTAGACATGTAATAAACGAGATAATGGGAGAGGCAGCAGTATCATTTGCTAGTGCTGACGAAGCTCAAGAGATTCTGGAACTGGTAAGATATGCCAATGTAGAAGCCCAGAAACCACTTACCGGCGACGAGTTAGTATTTATCGTTAAATATCCAGAAATTGCTAAGAAGCTCCTGACACTGAGACCTCTGGATTACTAATTATGTGCGGATAGCACAATCTGCTGAAACGTTGATTAGAGGCGAATGGTTGTTCTGTAATCTCCTTGCTAGATGGTGGGACAGTCTTCACAAGAGGGTATAAGATTGTTACTATATAAGTTAGCGGGGGAGGAAGGATGAATAATTGCGTTTGTAGCTTGTAGCTGGTATAATATAGCTCTAGGCGATGGGTTATACCGGAATGAGAGCATTGTTGGTAGTTTGGTTTACAGGCTTTGTTGAGCTGTGGCAGTAAATGGGGGTGTGTAAGGCCTCTCTTCCCCAAAGGGGTGGGAGGTTTTTATTTAGTATAGAAAAGGCTTGGTGATTTCAACGGTGGTTCTTAGCGAAGGACAACGAACAAAGGCAAACGAAGATAAGAAGCTGGAGACTATGCGTCATTCTGCGGCTCATGTTATGGCAGAGGCAGTTCAGTCCCTCTTCCCTGATGCCAAATTTGGCATTGGGCCAGCTATTAAGAATGGCTTTTACTACGACTTTGAGCTACCTCGCTCACTCACTCCTGATGATTTACCAATCATTGAGGCTAAAATGAGTGAGATAATTGCTTCAAATATACCTTTTAACCGGCAGGAAGTATCTAAAGGGGAGGCCCGGCAAATACTGGCATCTCAGCCTTATAAGTTGGAGTTACTTGATGAGATTCCAGATGAAAAGGTCAGCTTATATCGGCAGGGTTCGTTTGTTGACTTGTGTCGTGGGCCGCATTTGGACTCGACCGGGGGGATAGAGGCTTTTAAGCTGGTTAGCATTGCTGGAGCCTACTGGCGGGGCAATGAGCATCGTCCTATGATGCAGCGAATATACGGGGTTGCTTTTGCTAGTAAGAGGGCTTTGGCTGAGCATCTAGAACAAATTGAGGAAGCTGCCAAGCGTGACCATAGGAAGTTGGGCAGGGAGCTTGACTTGTTTAGCATTCAGGAGGAAGCCGGGCCAGGCTTGGTTTTCTGGCATCCCAAGGGAGCGGTGATACGCCGAGTTATTGAGGATTTCTGGAAGGATGAGCATGTTAGGCGTGGCTATGATATCGTGTATACCCCTCACATTGCCAGATTGGATTTATGGAAGACCAGCGGGCACTGGGAATTCTACCGTGAACACCTGTATAGCCCAATGGAGGTGGAGGGGCAGGAATACATGATTAAACCAATGAATTGCCTGGGGCATATCTTAATCTATAAAACTAGGCGACGCAGCTATCAGGAGTTGCCACTGCGTTATGCGGAACTGGGCACTGTTTATCGTTATGAACGCTCTGGGGTATTATTTGGTCTGGCGCGGGTCAGGGGCTTCACTCAGGATGATGCCCACATTTTCTGCTCTTTTGAGCAATTAGAGGACGAGGTGGCGGGGGTATTAGATTTGGCTCTCTTCTTGACGGATACTTTTGGCTTCACTAACTACAAGGTGTTGCTGTCTACTCGCCCCGAGAAGTATGCTGGTGAGCTAGAATCTTGGGAGAAAGCTACTGAAATCTTAAGACAAGCCCTGGCTCGGTTAAGGATTGCTTATGAGGTAGACCCGGGGGAAGGTGTTTTTTACGGGCCTAAAATAGATATTCAGTTTGAGGATGCCCTGGGCAGAGGATGGCAGGGTCCCACTATTCAAGTTGATTTTAATCTTCCCCAGCGTTTCAATGTCACTTACATTGGACAGGATGGTAGGGAGCACTTAGTGGCTATGGTGCACCGCACGGTACTGGGTAGTATGGAGCGCTTTTTGGCTTCGTTGCTAGAACACTATGGAGGTGTCTTCCCGGTGTGGCTGGCACCAATCCAGGTAATGATAATACCAGTGGCTGATCGCCATCTGGACTATGCTCACCACCTTGAGTCCGAGCTTAGAAGCGAGGGGGTGCGGGTGAAGGTTGACGGGCGGTCAGAGAGGATAAACCTCAAAATTAGACAGGCACAGCTAGATAAGATACCATATATGCTGGTGGTAGGTGACAAGGAGGTAGCTGCGTCTACTGTTTCGGTGCGGCTACGTAGTGGTGAGCAAGCAACTTCTCAAACCTTAGAAAGCTTCAGGGAAGGTATTAGGCTGGCTATAGCTAGCAAGTCTAAGGGTTTAAGCCTATAATTTGATTACTCTGGGTGAGTATGCTATAGTTTTTGTTCGTAGTAGTAAGCTATGTTTGAAGGGGGTAAAGTAGGGACATAATTAAGAAACTGCGTGTTAATGAGAGGATTATAGCTAGCGAGGTTCGCCTGGTGGGGGATGGTGGGGAGCAGCTGGGCATTATGTCCTTAGCTCAAGCACGAGAAATAGCTAGGCAGCAGAACCTTGACCTTGTTGAAGTGGCGGCTACAGCGGTGCCTCCAGTGTGTCGTCTTCTTGACTATGGAAAGTATAAGTACGAGCAGACTAAGAAGGAGCGTGAGGCTAGGAAGAACCAGCGGGTGTCGTTATTAAGGGAGGTTCGGTTACGACCTAGGATTGATGACCATGATTTTGAGGCTAAGGCTAGGTCAGTAAAGAAACTGCTGGGAGGTGGAGACAAAGTTAAGGTGACAGTAATATTTAGAGGGCGTGAAATTGTACACCCGGAGCTTGGTTTGAGGTTGCTGGACCGGATGGGGAATTCGCTAAAAGAAGTGGCGTCGGTTGAGAAACAACCCTCAATGGAGGGTAGAAGAATGATTATGATATTGTCACTGCTGGGGGGAGCAAAAGCTAGAACGACGGAAGGGGTGAAACAAGCTTAGGATGCCGAAAATTAAGACACACAAGGGGGCGCAGAGGCGCTTCCATATTACTGGTAGCGGCAAAATTATGAGGGCTAAGGGTGGTAAAAGCCATTTGCGCTGTAAAAAGGCGAAACGAACTAAGCGTCTTTATGATGAAATGATGCCGGTAAATCCCAGTGATAGGGTTCGCATAAGAAGGCTCTTACCCTACGGGGTTTAGCTAGATAGGAGAGTATTTTGTCAAGGGTTAAGAGAGGTGTGACCGCTCATCACCGACATAAGAAGGTTCTAGCCTTCACCAAAGGGCATAGAGCCACTAAGCATTCCCTCTATCGCCGTGCTCATGAGTCTATGCTTAAGTCATTAAGCTATGCCTATAGCCACCGGCGTGAGCGGAAAGGTGATATGAGGCGCTTATGGATTTTGCGGGTTAACGCTGCCAGCAGAGCCGAGGGGCTTACCTACTCCCGGCTTATGGATGGCTTAAACAAGGCTGGAGTGACTATTAATCGTAAGATGCTAGCGGATATGGCAGTTAGAGAACCTGAGTCTTTTGCTGATTTAGTGACCGTGGCCAGAGGGAAGGCTTAAGGCTAAGATACGATGTTGTTCAAAGGATGACGGGGTGATTTATGGCTGAGTCAAACATGAAACCATAATAAGAGGAGGATGGAATGAGAAAATTTGCTATTCTTACGGTGGGTATTATCACAGCATCACTTCTGCTGGCGGTGCCGCTCAGTGGTTGCCAGGGAGAGGTTGGCTTCACTACTGCCTCTCTGGGTGATGCAACTATGTGTAAAAGCGTGGATGAGACCACAATGAAACCTATCGAGGCGACTAATGTCTTTACCCCTGACACCCCTGTAATCTGCTGCTCGGTTAAGCTGTCCAATGCTCCCGATGACACTGAGGTGAAGGCTGAGTGGATATACGTAGAAGGTGAAACAGAGGGCATGTCAAACTACCTGATTGATGAAGTTAGCGTGATTGCTGAGGGCACAAGATATCTTGGTTTCTCACTGCCGAGACCTGATACCGGCTGGCCGAGGGGTGGATACAAGGTCGTACTGTATGTGGATGGGAAGGAAGCTAAAAGCGTCTCCTTTAGCGTTGAATAGTTAAACTGTAGTTGTTTGTGTTGTTGACCCCCCTGGTTGGTTAAGACCTATGATGCAAGACAGCTATGATGTAAAGTGCGGTGTTGCTAGCTACTGGTAGCCGCACTTTCTTTTAGGAGCCGGCATGATAGTATGCCCTCAGGTTATATTGGGAAGGTAAGAATATGCTAGAGCAGCTTGAAGAGCTAAAGTTAAATGCCCTAAAGGAATTAGGGGCTATTACCGGGATTAAGGAACTGGGGCTCTGGCGGGTTTGCTATCTGGGTAAGAAGAGTGAGCTAACCCGGATTTTGCGTGGTTTAGCAGCGTTGCCCGTTGAAGAGAGGAAGCTATCGGGGGCTCAGGCTAACCGGGTTAAGGCTGACCTGGAGGCTACTCTCAGTCAAAAAGAGCAAGCCCTGCGAGAGGCGCAATTGGTAGTAGCGGCTGAGAAAGGTCGTATGGACGTTACCCTGCCGGGTCGTCCCTTTCCCGTAGGTCATCTACATCCTATCACCCAAACAATATATGAGGTATGTGACATATTTGCCTCTCTGGGCTTTCAGGTAGTGGAGGGGCCAGAGGTAGAGTGGGATTATTACAATTTTGAGGCATTAAATATCCCTGAGGAGCATCCGGCTCGTGACACTATGTCAACTTCGTGGGTTGATTTTAAGACTGGGGATGGCAGAAGACCTATGTTACTGCGCACCCATACTACCTCACTCACAGCTCGGGTAGTCGAGTCCCGGCAACCCCCGATAAGGGTAGTTGAGCCAGGCAAGGTCTATCGCTATGAGGCCAGCGATGCCACCCATACCCCTATGTTCCATCAAATTGATGGTTTTGCGGTAGATAGAGGGATAACCATGGCTGACCTTAAGGGGGTGCTTTACGAGTTTGCCCGCCGTTTTTTCGGGGAAGAGAGGAAGGTGCGCTTTCGCTGTGATTATTTCCCCTTTGTTGAGCCGGGTGTAGAGATGGCTATTGAATGCTTGGTCTGTGGTGGTAGCGGCTGCCGACTGTGCGGCAATACGGGCTGGATTGAAATTCTGGGGGCGGGCATGACCCATCCCAAAGTGCTTCAGCGCGGTGGTATTGACCCTGAGGTCTACACCAGTTTCGCTTTTGGTATGGGCATTGACCGTCTGCCTATGCTCCGCTACGGAATTGATGATATCAGGCTGTTCTATAGTAACGACACTAGATTCCTGTCTCAGTTCTAGATGTTTTATCTCAGGTTAAAAGTATGAAGGTTTCACTTAATTGGCTTAAGGAATATGTAAATGTCAGCCTCTCTCCCTCTGACCTGGCTCATCGGTTAACGATGGCAGGCAGCGAGGTTAAGGGGACACAGGTTATTGGTGATAAATGGGAGGGTATTACCGTTGGGCAGATAACAGCGATTAACCCCCATCCTAATGCTGACCGTCTTAGGCTGGTTACTTTAGATTTAGGTACGGAGCAGCCGACCGTTGTCTGCGGAGCCCCCAATCTCAGGCTTGGTGACAGGGTAGCCTTTGCCTCGGTTGGTGCTCAGCTTATTGATGGGCATAGTGGTCAGGTATTTCGCCTGAAATCAGCCAAGATTCGCGGCGTTGTCTCCAGCGGTATGGCTTGTTCAGAAAGGGAACTGGGTATCTCGGATAGCCACGAGGGGATTCTGATTTTACCGGCTGAAGCTCCAGTAGGCATCCCACTGGCTGATTACCTGGGTGATGTTATTTTTGACCTGGATGTTACGCCTAATCGCCCTGACTGCCTGTCGGTAGTTGGTATTGCCAGAGAGGTTGCTGCCTTAACCGGGCAGAGGGTGCATCTTTCCGAGGCTAGCTATGAGGAATCGGCCGTCCCTGTAGACCAGCAGATATCAATAGAAATTGCTGCCCCTGAACTGTGTCCCCGCTACTCAGCCAGTCTAATCACCGGAGTCACCGTGGCTGAGTCTCCGGGGTGGTTACAACAGCGACTTTTAAAATACGGCATGCGCCCAATAAATAATATTGTTGATGTTACCAACTACGTTATGCTGGAGTATGGGCAGCCCCTGCATGCCTTTGACTATCAGCAGATTAAGGGTAAAAAGATTATCGTGCGTCGGGCCGCTGGTGGTGAAACTATAACTACCCTGGATGGGGTAGAGCGGTTACTCTCTGAGGATATGTTAGTTATTGCTGATGAGGAGGGGGCAGTAGCCGTGGCTGGGGTTATGGGGGGTGCTTGTAGCGAGGTTACTGATGAGACAGCCTCAATACTACTGGAAGCAGCTAATTTTAGCCCGGCGAGTATTCATCACACGGGTAACACCCTGCGACTGCCTAGTGAAGCCCGTATGAGATTTGAGCGGGGTATTCGCCCTGAGCTAGCCCTGCCAGCACTGAAACGAGCCACTCAACTGATTGTTGAGTTAGCTGGTGGCAAAGCGGATAAAGGTCTGGCTGATATCTATCCCGGCAGATTGGACCATAAGCCTATATTGCTATCAACTGATAAGCTAAAGAAGGTTTTAGGTGTTGAATTCAGCCTTGACCAGATAGTAGCTGCGCTAACTGCTTTGGGTTTTGATTGTAGGACAGAAGCCTCAACTTTAGAAGTGTGGGTTACGGCTCCTTACTGGCGGAGTGATATACATCAGGATGTTGACCTTATAGAAGAGGTAGCCCGTATTACTGGCTATGATAAGATTCCAGCTACCTTACTGGGTCAGCCACTGCCCAGACAAAACCCTGAGCCAATACTTAGTCTCAAGCAAAAAGTAAGGCATTGCCTTATTGGTTATGGCTTCCAGGAGGTAATCACCTATTCCCTGACCAGTTTGGAGATGCTAAACAGGCTTTTGCCTGAGTCCCGCCCCCTTGAACCTCCGCCCCTGCGTATGGCTAATCCCATGACAGCAGAGCAGGAATATCTCCGCCCTAGTCTAAGGGCTAACCTGTTGGCTACCCTCTCGTCAAATAGAAAACACGAAGCCGTTGGCGTCAGGCTTTTTGAACTGGGCAAGGTATATCTCCCGCAGCCGAATGACTTACCTGAAGAGCCTGAGATACTGTGCGGGCTGTTAAGCGGCTCGAGACAGGAGAGGTCGTGGCACGGCGGAGATAGTGCGTTTGATTTCTATGATGCTAAAGGGGTGATTGAGGGTTTACTTGATAAGTTGGGCGTGGAGGTTAACTTTGAGAAGGGTAGCGATGCTAGCTTACACCCCAGTAAGCAGGTAGCTATAACTATAGCTGGTAACAGACTAGGCACTATTGGTGAGCTGCACCCTAAAGTAGTGGCGGCTTTTGATATTGCCGATGCTGTCTGTCTTTTTGAGATTAACCTTTCGCAGCTCTTACCTTTTACTGCAGCCCATAAAATGTTTCAGCCGGTACCGCGGTTTCCGGCGGTAGAGAGGGATATTGCCCTGGTAGTTGATGACGATGTGACCCATTACCGCGTGCAGAGTATTATTAGGGGCTTTCCCTTGGTAGCCGGGGTTACCATATTTGATGTCTATTCTGGTAAGCAGGTGCCGACGGGTAAAAAGTCCCTCGCCTATAGAATTACTTTCCAGCCGCTGACTCACACCCTGACTGATGATGAGGTAGATAAGATTCAGCAGCAGATTCTGGATAAGCTATCTCAAGAGCTTGGCGCTACTCTGCGCCGGCAAGCCCCTTGAGTCTTTCTGCTAAATTCTCTAATGGCACAAGCTGGGATTCTTTTTCGGAGCGTTTTTTTACCTCGGCGCTATCTTTCTTCAGGGTGCGGGGGCTGATGGTAACCCGAATAGGTATCCCTAAAAGGTCGGCGTCATTAAACTTTACCCCCGGAGATTCCTGGCGGTCGTCAAAAAGCACCTCTAAGCCCTCTGTCTCCAGCTCTTTATAGAGCTTTTCTGCTGTAGCTACTACCTCAGGACTATCCAGGTATAGCGGGCAGAGGTAGATGTGGTATGGGGCGATGGACACAGGCCAGATGATACCCTTGTCGTCATGGTTTTGCTCTATGGCGGCGGCGAGTAATCTGCCCAGGCCAATGCCATAGCACCCCATGATAACAGGATGGCTGGCGCCCTCAGGGTCGGTAAAGAATGCCCCCAGTTTCTCACTGAGAAAGGTGCCCAGTTTGAAGATGTGTCCCACCTCAATACCGTGTGTTGACAGCAGTTTGCTGCCACACTTGGGACAGCCTTCACCGGCGTGGGTTTTGGCTATATCTGTCGTGATGTCAGCCTTAAAATCCCGCGGATAGTTGACATTTCTAATGTGTGTGTCGGGTTTATTGGCACCGGCAACAAAGTTCACCCCCGGGGTTACCGAATCATCAACCACAGTTTTAATATTCCTAGTACCTACGGGGGAGGCATAGCCAGCGACTATACCGGCTCCGGTTACTTCGGCTTCAGTGGCTATATGGAGTTCAAAACACCTTAGAGCGTTTTTTAGCTTTACCTCATTTATCTCAAGGTCGCCTCTGATAACAGCGAAGATTATCTCTCCATCGGCTGTGTAAAACACTGCCTTGAGGGTGCGATTCGGCGCTATCCTTAGGAAATTAGATAGCTTCTCTATAGTGGTCGCACCCGGAGTCGCAACTTCTTCTAATGGCAGTGGTTGCTCACTATCAACCTTGCTCTTAATGCTTTGAGCCTTATCGGCATTGGCTACATATTGACAGCCGGGACAATAGATAATCTCGTCCTCACCGTTTTCGGTGATAACCATGAACTCGTGCGAGTCCTTACCGCCGATAGCCCCGCTATCAGCTTCAACGACCAGGGTAGGTAGTCCACAGCGGGCGTAGATATTCTGGTATGCCTTGAGCATCTTATCATAGCTCTGGCTTAGCCCTGCTTCATCGGTATCAAAGCTATAGAGGTCTTTCATGGTGAACTCACGAAGCCGGAGCAGACCGGCTCTAGGCCGGGGCTCGTCACGAAACTTGGTCTGGATTTGATATAGGAGCCGGGGCAGGTCGCGGTAGCTCCTGACATATTGGCTGACCAGCCTGGTAATGACCTCTTCGTGGGTTGGTCCCAGGCACAAGCTGCGGTCTCTGCGGTCGCAGAGGGTAAACAACCCCTTACCGAAGGCTCGGTCTCGTCCGGTTTCCTGCCATAGCTCCAGAGGCTGGAGGACGGGCATCATTAGCTCCTGCCCACCGGCGGCGTCCATCTCCTCCCGGATTATATTTTCTATCTTCTTAAGTACCCTCCAGGCTAGGGGCAGATAGGAATATACCCCGGCAGATACCTGATATATCATTCCGGTTCTTAACAGTAGCTGGTGGCTAACCGTCTCTGCCTCGGCTGGTATCTCTCGCTGTGTTTTACCGAATAGTTGTGATATACGCATTATGCTACTTATCCCATCTAGTTATGCTTACAGGCTCACCACTTTTAGACACACCAGCCCCCTGCTATCCTTGACCTTGCTAGGCGGGATAGCTCAAGTTCTTAGTTTACCTGAGGCAAGTATGTTTAATGCTGCTAAGGCTAGGCAAACTCACTCTTGCCCATGGTGACAAATATAATGGCCATTACCCCCAGGGGTACAATGGGAAACAGGGCACAGATAGCCCCGACAAGCGCCAGCCCCCAGGTTTTTCTTTTCATGGTGAAAATACCGCCGATTAAGGCTACTATGCCGAGAGCGAGCAACCCACCACCGATTGCTCCAATCCAGGCAAACCCGGTAAGGGCAGCAGCGAGTGTAGTTCCAAAAATCGCAAAACTACCAAAAATGATACCAACAATACCACCAATTATGGTTAAGATACCTGCCGTTGTTCCTTTCCATGTTTTTTCCATTTGTCATCCTCCTTATTCTTATTATGCATGGCGAGCTTAGGGATGGTTTCTACTATTAAATCATATTAGGGCGCTTTATTCTAGGGGTTAAAGCTTAATATTTTGCCCGATTGCTTGACATAATGTAAAGGGGCGATTTATTAATCATCCTCTCATTGATAGCTTGTCCTCTTTTGCCTCGGTAATAAGTAACAGGAAGTAGAAAAGCCTACCGGCAGGGTCTGAGTTAAATTAACCCTCCCGATAAGCTCTTCTAAACCTTCCTGGTTCAGTTAAGGCTTCAGACTATGGTACTATACTGTCTGTTTCTTCCAGGTATGAGTAGCAACATCCCAAAAGACCTTTGCATCGTTAGGCCATACTGTGTTATCGACGACAACAACCTTGCCATCCGTGTCAAATGTGTAATTATGCACAGCATCTTTGCTGAGATATTGCTCGCCACCGGGGCCATGGCGTAATGAGGTAGTCCCGGCAGTGTTCGTGTCGGCAGGCCAGGCACTAGCATCGGCATAGAAAGCCAGGGCTGCCGTTTCTACATTGGCTACCTCGGTATTGGCTGCCGCTACCTGCCCTGAGGACAGGAAAGCGCCCATGCGGGGCACCAGCACTGCGGCCAGGACACCGAGGACGGCAATCACGATGAGCAGCTCCATCAGGGTGAAGCCCTTCTCTCCGTGGCGGAATGTTCTCCTGAATCTCCTCTCACCATAGCGAAGCCTCTCTATAAACCCTTTCATCATTTTTCAGTTTACCTCCTTTCCCTATATTTTTGATGAAGTTTAAGTAACTATTGTCACTTAAATCTAGTTTAGCACAGCTATAGTCACAGTCAATCACTCATTAGTAATGCTACTATAGGGTGACCTCACCCCCTTTAATCCCCCTCTCCTTAGAAGGAGATGGGCTTCGCCCCTCTTAAAAACCCTTGTTCGGGTCTTATCTACTATTGGGGGAGGAAAAAGAAAGAGGGGCTGATGCCCCTCTTAAACTTATATTTGGTAACTAAGGTGTAAAGGTCTTAGTCAGCTGGTTCTAATTCCTTAACCTCAAAGACCTTTGTTCGCTGCCTCTCGGCAAATTGCCTGGCTTCCCGGCTAAGTCCCGGGACAGTGATGAAGACCTTATCCTGAATGCCGATATCATAAGCCTTATCATCAAAGTCAAACAGCTTGTTTAGTTCTATCGGTTCCTCGCTTACCTCAATGCCGATAGCAATATAATGCGTAATGATGCCATCGTCCCTGGTAGCTAGTATGTCTATATTATGCTCGGCACCAGACCTGCCCTTAACCGCAGTATTTTCCTTTATCTCGTAGCCACGCTGCTTCAGGTATTCTATGAGCTGTGATTTGGACTTGAATTCAAATGGCTCCTTCTTTATCTCCACGCTTGGTTGAGAGGTAGCACTGGCTAGCACTGTTTCCAAATCACTGGCCTCAAGCACCTTAATCCTCTGCCGGCTGGCAAATGCCTTCGCTTCCTTGGTTAATCCCGGCGCGACCACGAGGACTTTCTCATGGATGCCGATATCATAGACCTTGTTGTCAAAGCTAAATAGCCTATTTAGCCCTATCGGTTCCTCACCAACCTCAATGCCGATAGCAATGTGATGCGTAACGATGCCATCATCCCGGGCGGCTAGTATATCTAAACTGTGCTCAGCACCGGACCTACCCATTTTGGTGGCATTTTCGGTTACTTCATAGCCACGCCCATGCAAAAACCCTATGAGTTTGAGTTTGGGGTTAAGCTCAAAGTCTAGCCAGCCCCTCTTTGTCTCATTCAATCTATAAGAGTAGATATTTACCTCGGTGACCTTATCTTCAGCAGTAAGCGAGGAGCATTGCAGGCAGCGCCATTTTATTAACGGTAGGGTGAATATGTCACCGCAATCGTGGCACTTATGCAGTAACCCCCGGCTCTTATAGTCGCTGTCAATAGTCTTTAGCTCCGTTTGGCACCTGGGACATATGTATCTCCCCTCGGTTACAAACTCGTCTTCAAGCCCAACATATCCACAGACAAAGTGCTCCAGAATCCTGCCCCGGGCAATATTCCCTGAGCCACACTTAGGGCAGTGGGTGGTTGGTCTCAGGTTTATTGACCCGCACTGAGGGCAACGGAGAAGCCGGTCAAAGAAATCCCTCTTGAGTATGCCCTTATCAACCAGGGATTCCAGGATTGATAGTAACTCCTTGTCCTTAACCCCTAGTGTTTGTTTGGCAATAGGATAGGTGAAACCCAGTTCGCTGGTGAAATCAAGCTCGGGTCTGATATCAATAATCCTCCCCGCCAGTATTTCCATCACCAGTTTCGTGGCTTTCTCGTCTTCCCCTATTGCCAGCGAGGTTTCTACTGGGTGTACCGTCTCATTATCTTTAGCCATATTACACCCCTAATTTAATAGTTAAACTGAGCAGAGTATACTTTGTCAAATGCCAAAAATCAATGTGCTGCTCATGCTGTCTAGGCTCCCTCGGTGTTAAATGATAGTCTCCTATTGACTAGACTAGAAAAAACATCCAAAATAGAAACCGAGATGGAAGGTGTCTTGATAGCCGTTTTTGTCATACTGGGGATGGCGGTGGGTAGTTTCCTCAATGTCTGTATTGACCGCTTGCCCGATAAGGAGTCGCTCCTTTTTCCAGCCTCCCATTGTGCTTTTTGCCATCATCGCCTGATGGTAAAGGACCTGGTTCCTGTTTTTAGCTACTTGTGGCTGCGTGGCCGTTGTCGCTATTGCCGGGCTTCTATCCCCAGGCGCCTACCGTGGGTAGAAATTGGCACTGGGGCTCTATTTGCTTACCTCTACGGGCACTATGGCTTGAGTGTTGAGCTAGGGGTTATTGCCTTCTACTGCTGTTTATTCATCGTGCTTATGGTCATTGATAAGGAGCGTGGGCTTATCCTCAATAGGTTGGTCTACCCAACTATGGTAGCGGCTCTGCTCATCAGCGTCTTTTTGCCTCAACTAGGGGTGGTGCCGGGGGTTAAGTACTCCGCTATTGGTGGTGGTGTCGGGCTGGGAATATCCCTGCTAATAGTTCTTATTTCCAAAGGGGGTGTGGGGTGGGGGGATGTCAAGATGGCAGCCTTGATAGGGCTAGTTATCGGCTTTCCCCTGGTGTTTTTTGCCCTAGTCTTGGCAGCAATTCTAGGTGGTTTGGTGGCCGGGATTCTGCTTCTACTCAAGATAAAGAAGCGAGAAGATGCCATTCCCTTTGGTCCCGCCCTCTCTCTAGCTACTATAGTTACCCTGCTGTGGGGAACTAATATCCTTGGCTGGTATCTGGGGCTATTCTAGCCGCTATCTTACGAGCTAAATCCTGACAGTCTCATTGTGCCCTTGCTTCAGGGTATTGACATTTGCCATTTGGCGAATTATAGTATAATAGTATTAGTTCTAAAGTAGGGGGTAACAGAGGTGCGGAGGTCGAGCATTCAGGTAATAGCTGATATATTGAGACTGGGTGAGGCTGGTAAGACTGAGATAATGTACAGCGCTAATATGAGTTTCTTCCAGTTGCAAAAGTATCTTGGCTTCCTGCTTGAATTAAAACTGATAGATAAGGTTACTATAGGCAATCCTATCGTAACCTATAGAGTAACCAGGAAAGGTCTCAGGCTACTCAAGAATATAGATGTTGTGCTGGCGATGCTCGAGCTAAGAGAGGAAGATTGACCTTTTGGCTTTCTAGAACTACTATAAAGATGCCACTACTGATAGGCGTCACCAAACGGAGGAGTAATTTATGGCGAAAAAGAGGATGTTGATAGTACCGGCAGAACTCGTTGATAGAATTGATGAAAATCGTGGTGACATGAGTCAAGCAGAACTTATCGATTTTCTAATTGATAGTCAGCTAAAAGAGGAAACCAAAGAGTCAAAAGGTGTAACCAAAGAGCAGCAGTATGTAACCAAGGAGGAGTTTCATTCCCTTGAGCAAGATATAAAGAAGCTCCTCAGAAGCTTTCTTGACTTTTTTGTTAGTTATGGACTTGAGCTGGGTAAACAATCACCGAAAACCGAGTTTGAAGAGTTAGTCGGCAGACTGCAAGGGCTGGAAAAAGAGTTAGACTCTGACAGCGAAAAGGGGAAGGCGACGATTAAATGGAAGTAGTTCACTGACCAGCCTTTCCCCCAACACCCTAGGGTTTTAATTTGTCGGAGATTACTAAACCCCCCTCCATTAAAGGAGAGGGGTTAATTTATTTTGGCTTAACTCTGATTATTTTAATTAAGTTTAGGGTATAGAACATTGTTCTAGAACTCAATACCTTCCCATTTACCACATAATCCGCAATAGTTAATCAGGGAAGGTATGATGATTTATATAGCTATAGGTGCCCTAGGTTTCACGGTAATACACCTCTTCGATATCATCTCTCTAAAGGGGATTGCTAAGGCAAAGCCAGTCACTTGGGCTTCAGGTAGTGGCTTACTGATTTACTCACTGGTAATGATATGCTTGGCTCCCGATAGGTTGCTATTGCCCATGTGGCTAACCTGGTTAGGCTGGGGGCTGCTCGCTGTGTCCCTTCCTCTATTAGGGCATTCCCTATTTATCAGTCTTCCCTTCCGTAAGACATATGTTACCCCCGGTGTTGGTGATAGGCTGATAACAACCGGGGTATATGCCCTTGTCCGTCATCCCGGCGTTCTCTGGTTTGGCCTTGTTATGCTATCTCTAATCCTGGTTTCAAGGTCAAGCCTGCTACTTATAGCCGCACCAATATTTATTTTGCTGGATATCGTGTTGGTAGTTATTCAGGATAAGCTTGTCTTTGGTCGGATGTTTGACGGCTATGATAGCTACCGACGGGAAACACCAATGTTACTGCCCAACAGAAGAAGTGTCATCGCCTTCCTGCACTCTTTACGGCAGGCTAGGTCCTAATAATCTGACTCAAGGAGGTTAGAAGATAATAATGAGTAGAGAAGCGGAATTAATCGTCCAGGGTAAGAATGAAGAGCTATGGCAAAGGTGCTGTGGCTTTATTGACCTGAGCTTAGAAGATTGTATGAGTATTCAGGAACGGTTACTACTAGAGCAGATAGAGCTGCTTAAGAAGTGCAAGCTGGGTAGGAGTATCATGCGTAGGGTTGAACCCAGAACGGTGGAGGAGTTCCGGAGGCAGGTGCCACTAACCACCTACACTGATTATGAACCATTTCTCCTGACCAAAAATGTGCGTGCCCTGCCGGCGAAACCGCTCTTTTGGCAACACACCTCAGGCCGCTCTGGCGAGTATCCTTTCAAGTGGGCGCCAGTTACTAGCCGGCAGTTTGAAGAAATACGGTCCCTGTTGTTTGCCTGCTTGGCCTTCTCCTGCTGTAAGCGGAGGGGTGAAATTGCCTATAAGAGAAAGGACAAGTTTCTTTATGCTCTGGCCCCACCGCCCTACACTACGGGTGCTCTGATTCACGCTGCCCCTTATGAGGTGTTTGACTTTCTGCCGCCGATAAAGGCGGCCGAAGACATGTCCTTTGAGGACAGGGTACAGCTCGGTTTTGAATTAGCTCTCTCCGAGGGGCTGGACCTGTTTTTTGCCATGTCCAGTGTGCTGGTATCTATAGGTGAGCGTTTCAGCCAGAGAAACGGGAGCGTCAGTATTAAACCTCTGCTGGGTAAGCCCAAGACTCTATCTCGACTACTAAAGGGATTGGTGAAAAGCAGACTAGCTCGTCGTGGAATGCTGCCCAGGGATATCTGGAGCCTTAAGGGTTTAGTCTCCACCGGCTCCGATGGCTCTGTATTCAGGGAAAGGGTCAAGGAGATGTGGGGCCGGTATCCTTTGGATGTCTACGGTGGCACCGAGGGTATAATTATGGCGACGCAAACATGGGATTACCAGGGACTGACCTTCATACCTCACCTCAACTTCTTTGAGTTTATTCCTGAGGAAGAGAGCCTGAAATCCAGGGATGACCCCTTTTATCAACCAGAGACATTGCTTTTAGATGAGGTTAGGCCGGAGGAGAATTATGAACTGGTAATTACCAGCTTTCACGGTGGGCCGTTTGTTAGATATAAGCTCGGCGATATGATTAGAATAACATCGCTGCGTAATGAGCAACTCGGTATAGATATCCCCCAGATGAGGTTTCACGCTCGCGTGGATGACATGATTGATATTGCCGGTTTTACCCGGTTAACAGAACAGGTTATCTGGCAGGCGATAGAGAACACGGGGTTGGCTTATGAGGAGTGGACAGCGTGCAAGGAGTTGAGGGAGAGGCCGGTACTACACCTATACCTCGAACTCAAGGAAGACGGACATATTACCCCTGAGGAGGTAGGTGCCTCTGTCCATGAGCAGCTCACAAGGCTGGATGCCCCCTATGCTGACTTGGAATCGTTTATCGGTTTAAGACCACTAGAGGTTACCCTGCTTCCCCAAAATGCGTTTCGGAGCTATATGTTACGACAACAGGCGGCTGGAGCTGACCTGGCTCACCTGAAGCCACCACATATTAATCCATCGGATGGCATGATAGAGTGTTTGGTTGGTGGTAAGGTGCCGATAACTAGGGAGGGGGAGTACGAGCGAGAAGCCGTTCGTAGTCGGTAAACTTCGCCGAAATATTCTACGGGTCATCTATCAAAGAAGGAGTCTGGTAAATAGTCTATTTAGGCTATAGTTAAGCCAATTTAGAATAATAAGGGGTAATAACTAATGGCTATGGATATGTCTCATAACGGCAGACGAGTAGTAGTTACTGGTTTGGGGGTTATTAGTCCGGTTGGTTTTACGGTTTCCAGCATGTGGGAAGCCCTCATTTCTGGAAAATCGGGTATTGATTATATCTCCAGCTTTGACACGACGTCCTTTAGGACCAAGTATGCTGCTGAAGTCAGGGGCTTTGAGCCGTGTGATTATTTTGGACAGAAAGAAGCGGAGCGCATGGATAGGTTCACTCAGTTTGCTGTAGCCGCTAGTCTCCAGGCGGTGGAATCGGCTGGTTTGAGAATGGATAATGGCGATGCTGAGGAGACCGGCGTTATCATTGGTGATAGCATCTGTGGTCTGCTTCGGATTTGTAACCAGATCAGGGTGATGGACGAAGATGGTCCGGAGAGGGTAAGCCCGATTCTCGCCCCGACAATGTCAGGCGATGCTGCCTCGGTGCAGGTCTCTTTATTATTGGGAACCAAGGGTGTTAACTATTCTCCATCATCGGCGTGCTCCAGTAGTAGTGATGCCATCGGTCAAGCCTATGAGATGATTAGGGGTGGTGGTGCTGATGTGATGATAGCCGGTGGCGCTGAAGCCCCGATTATGCCCATTATCTTAGCTGCCTTTAATTCCTGCCGGGCGCTATCAACGAAGAATAATGGGGCCGAAACAGCCTGCCGACCCTTTGATGCCGAGCGAGATGGATTTGTCTTTGGCGAGGGTGCGGCTATTATGGTTCTGGAAGATGCTGCTCATGCCCTGGGGCGAGAAGCCCCTATCCTGGCTGAAATTATCGGTTATAGTTCTACCAGTGATGCTTTTCATCTGACACAACCTTCGCCTGATGGTGAGGGGGCGACTAGAGCACTGAATCTAGCTATGAAAAGGGCTAACCTCACCCCCGGCGATATTGATTATATCAATGCTCATGGTACGGCTACATTGCTTAATGACCGTACTGAAACCCGGGCTATCAAAAATACCCTTGGTGACCATGCCTACCATGTTCCTATCTCGGGTAGCAAATCCCAGACAGGACATCTTATCGGGGCATCAGGTAGCCTTGAGGCTGTGATATGTGTCCTAGCCATAAATCATGGGGTTGTCCCACCAACTATAAACCTTACTCATCCTGACCCCGAGTGTGACCTGGATTATGTACCCAATGAGGCACGTCAGGTTGAAGTAAAGACTGCCCTCTCAAACTCATTTGGCTTCGGTGGACACAACTCGGTGCTCATCTTTCGTCAGTACTCTGAATAGCTACCCTAGCTTACCTGCAGGTTAATACCAGTGGTCTAAAGGGTGCTTGTGGATTAGGGTTAAGGGTGGCGAAGCCCCCCATTTTTATTTAATCTCCCTCCCCTTTGGAGTCTTAACCCTAATCCCTATCTTAATTCTAATCTCTTCTGACTCTGCTTTCTTGTGTTATTAGACATCTCTAACTGGTATTACTATTGACAAGCCTGGAGACATAAGACATAATTCTTACTAATATAGGTGAAAGTTATTCTTATTAGCCCCTCTGGGTAGCGGAGAGTGATTTTGTAATGAGTATATGGGCTGTAATACCACTACTGAGCTTCTTAGCATTTGCTATCTTAGCTGTAGTAGTCCTGCGGCAAGATGGGCGGCGAGTAAATAGGGTATTTGGTTTATTTCTTATTGCCTCCGGGGTATGGAGTTTTACCTCTTTCATGCTACACTTTAATGCCTATCCCCAGCAGGCACTCCTGTGGAATGAGATACTCGTCGCCGCACTTTTATGGACAGCAGTTAGTTATTACCATTTCGTCAGGGTTTACAATGATAAACCAGGCGGAATAGGCATATACATCGGTTATAGCTGTGTATTGACTATCCTGGCACTTTCCCTCAGTGGCTATATAGTTAAATATGCCTATATCGTTAATGGGACCCTGTATCATAGCCTTGGATTTTCAGTCTACATCGTAGGTGGCATTAGTGCCGTTTTCTTGATTAGCACTGCACTGATGCTGATTAACCGCTACCGTAGCTCCTTTGACCCCACCGACCGCAACCGCACAATCTATTTAATAATAGGCTCAGGTATAGTAATAGTTTCCAGCTATATCTGTAACCTAACACCGTCTATAGCCGGTCTATCTATAGACCACATTGGTAACATTACTAATGCCCTAATAATTACCTACGCCATCATGAGATACCAATTACTTAATGTTAGGTTTGTGGCTCAGAAGGTACTGGCCTATGTTTGGCTAATTAGTTGTCTCGGTGGCATATATGCTGGCGTAGTATTCCTGGGGCAAAGATTACTGCCCTCCCAACCAACTTACATTATTGTATTACGTACCACGGTCTTAGTTCTTATACTGGCTCTGCTGGCTCGTCCACTATCGCATAAAATTGAAGAATGGATAGACCGTTTCTTTCATCGGGAAACCTATGAGTACCGCCGAGCACTGCTCGGCTTCAGCAATAGGATGAGTAACATCATTAACTTAGATGAGCTAGCTAATGAGATGTTAACCACTGTAACTAAGGCTCTACACTTAAAACAAGCCAAACTGCTGTTTCAAGATTTAAGCAGCGGTGATTTCACGGTGCACTTTGCCTATCCTGAGGTGGAGGGTGAGCCAAGCGGTGAGATTAAGTTTAGCGCTGATAACCCTATAGTGACTTGGTTACACAAAGAAAATGAGCCTCTTCACTTGGGACCGATTGATAGTATACCGAAATTTAAGGGGTTGTGGGAGGTGGAAAAGGAACAGATAATGGCATCCAATCTGGGTCTCTTGTGCCCTATTAAAAACCGGGGCAGATTGATTGGTATCCTGGCCCTGGGAGAAAAAGAGTCAGATACTCTTTATTCGCATGATGATTTAGAGATGGCGATGAGCATGGCAAGCCAGGCTGGCACTATAATAGAAAATGCCCAACTCTATTCTCAAGCTCTGGTAAGGGCAAATACCGATGGGTTGACAGAGTTATATAATCACCGTCATTTCCATGAGCGTCTCGAGCAAGAGATTGCCAGGGGCTCTCGTTTTGGCACTACCTTCTCTTTAATAATACTGGATGTAGACCTTTTCAAGGCTTATAACGATATTCATGGACATCTGGCCGGGGATGAGGTTCTACGAAGAATTGCCTTGTGCATTAAAACCTCAATTCGAGGTCTAGATACTGCTTTCCGCTATGGGGGCGAGGAATTTGCTATTATCCTGCCTGAGGCACGGCTTGATGATGCGTATAAGGTGGCAGAGCGTATTCGCAAGACGGTCGGGTTAAAAATAAGTTCTAGGGCGACGCCGATAACTGTTAGCCTTGGCATAGCTAATTGGCCAATTGATGGCGTGATGAAAGAAAAGATTATCTCTTGTGCTGATACTGCGTTGTACCGGGCGAAGCAAACAGGCAGAAATCGGACATGCTTATCCTCAGATGAAACGAAGCCAGAAACACCTGTGGTAGGTGTGGAGCCTGAGGCGCGGTCGCGAGCCCTAAATATAATCTATGCTCTGGCGGCTACTGTTGATGCTAAGGACCACTATACTTATGGACATTCTAAGAAGGTTAGCGACTATGCGGTGGCTCTAGCTGAGGCGCTGGGCCTGTCTCAAGATAGAATAGATACAATTCGCGCTGCTGGCTTACTACATGATATAGGCAAAGTTGGTATCCCGGATTCTACGCTCAATAAAAAGGGGACCCTAAGTGATGGGGAGTGGGGACTTATTAAAACTCACCCTAAGCTTGGTGTAGAGATACTAAGGCATGTCATCGATTTAGTTAGCTGCTTGCCGATTATCTTACATCATCACGAACACTATGACGGTAGTGGTTATCCTTCCGGTTTAAAGGGTGATAACATTCCCTTGGAGGCTCGTATTTTGGCTATAGCCGATGCTTTCGATGCCATTACTTCTCCCCGGCCTTACCGCGCGCAGCTATCCTCACAACAGGCACTTCAAGAGTTAAGACGTTGTGCCGGAACTCAGTTTGACCCTGAACTGGTAGAAGTGTTCTGCAAGGTTATAGAGCCAACCCCATCAAAAGGGTTAGAGGTAAAGTAGGTTCAGAAAGCATCGCATTCCGATAAAGTGGCGGCTGTTATGAGAATTAGCCCCTGGTCAAACATACCTACATAGCGCATTACATCGTGGTGTCTATGGAGTGCCCGGTGTGGGTGCTACCGAATTTCAGGCTGGACAGTGATAATATGATAGTCTGTAAGGAGTAGATTTAGACGAGCATGGTAGATTGGCAGGTAACGGCAGTTACTATTTATTGTGATGCTGTGGATGATGAAGTAACGGTGCTGGTGTATAGAGATTTCTCGACAAAATGTACTGGCTACGGTAAGTATAGTGAGCCTCGTAAGGAGATACTTAGTCTACTGAGGCGGAAAAGTAAACAGTTAGGACGGCGGCTGGAGTGTGAGGGTACGGAATGCCACCGAGTGATTCAGTATAAAGAGAAGCTGCTTGCTGAAGAAACCGGGAAAGGGTGCCGAGGGCAGACCGGTGGCGAAAGTGGCTGTGTCTATTAGGAGGGTAGAGGTTGCCAGAGGTAAAAAGTGAGCCTAAAGTGAAGATCCGAATTGAGAATCTGTTTCTCTCGTTTGGTGGCGTCAGGGCACTTAGTGACGTTAGTCTGGATATTAACGACAATGAGATTCTGGCGATTATAGGGCCAAATGGCGCCGGTAAGACCTGCCTCTTAAACTGTATCAATGGCTTCTATAAGCCACAAGGAGGCGAAATATACTACGAAGGTCAGAGGCTTACCCGGGTTCGTCCGGACAAGGTAGCTCAGCTTGGTCTAGCCAGAACCTTCCAGAATATCGAGCTATTTGCTGGGTTGAGCACTCTGGATAATATTATGGCTGCTAGGCATGTTCTTATGAGACAGAGCTTCCTGAGTAGTGCCCTGTATTTCGGTTGGGCTCAGGGAGAAGAGGTTAAACATCGCAAGACAGTGGAGGATATTATTGATTTCCTGGAAATAGAGCCGATTAGAAGGAAGGTGGTCGGCACCCTTCCCTACGGAATGCGTAAGAGGGTTGAACTGGGTAGAGCCCTGGCTCTGGAACCGAAGGTTCTGCTCCTTGATGAGCCGATGGCGGGAATGAATCTGGAAGAGAAGGAGGACATTGCTCGATTCATCATTGATATATTTGAGGGGCAGGGGGATACCTATCCAGAAACACCGGTTCTGAGGGATGGAGTTAGTTGTATTGTCCTTGTTGAGCATGATATGGGAGTGGTCATGGATTTAGCCGATAGGATTGTCGTCCTCGACTTTGGGCAGAAGATTGCTGAAGGTACTCCAGTAGAGATCAGAGCCAACCCACAAGTTATATCAGCCTATCTGGGGAAAGAAGGATAGACCTTTCTACATAAATTCAATCCTACCTAATTTAATCATTTAATCCGGAGCTAGTTCCGGAATCTCTTAGTCAAATCACCAGCTAATTCCTGCTGTCTATGGCGTCAGCCTATAGCCACCGCTTTCGCCTCTTATAGTGTTTTACTTCTCGGTAGCTTTTTTTCGTGCCTGTAGCTGATAGCCCGATGTAAAATTCCCTCACATCCTCGTTATTCCTCAGGAAATCGGCACTACCATCAAGAACAACACGGCCATTTTCCATGATATAACCGTAGTGGGCGATACCGAGGGCAACCCTGACATTCTGCTCCACGAGGAGGACCGAGGTTTTATGTTCCGTATTAAACCGCAGGATAATATCGTATATTTCTTCAACCAGCATTGGTGCCAGACCTAGTGATGGCTCGTCTAGCATCAGGAGCTTTGGGCTAGCCATTATGGCCCGGCTGATGACCAGCATCTGCTGCTCACCTCCGGAAAGATAACCAGCGGTGTTGTGCCTGAGTTCCTTGAGCCGTGGAAAGTATTGGTAAACCATGGCCAAGTCTTGCCTGACGGCAGGACGGTCGCTGCGGTTATAAGCCCCAACCAGCAGGTTTTCCTCCGTATTTAGGTGCTCGAAGACCCGGCGTCCCTCTAGTGCCTGAATAATACCCAGCTTGCCAATTTCTTCGGCGCTTTTGTTATCTATTCTTTTACCGTTCCAATCGATGCTGCCATCGGTTACTTCTCCCTCCTCAGTTCGAAGTAGCCCTGATATTGCCTTGAGAGTGGTACTCTTGCCAGCACCGTTGGCGCCAAGTAGGGTAACAATCGAGCCGTCCTCCACACTCAGGGAGACGCCATGTAACACCTGTATAACATTGGAATAGGCAACCTCAACGTTACTCAGCTTAAGCATACCCTAACCTTCTGTTAGCAGGAGCCCCCGCTCAAGGCAGGGGCTCCTACCCAAATCTTTACTTGCCGAACCAGTCAAAGTCTTCGTACTTTATCAGTGGCGCTTCTACCCAGGCGCTTGGGTTTGTGATTTCGCCGTTTACTATTTGATAGATTCGGTTAAACTTGGTTAGTCGGTTGTCTCCCGGCGTATAGCTTACCGGACCCTGAAGACTGCCAACATCAAAGTTTGAAAGCTTCTTGATGCCATACTCCTCTACTGCCTGCGGGGTTAGATTGTCAACGCCGACATTCTCTATGGCCAATCTTAGAATCTCGGCTACGATTAAGCCTTCTGCCCACGAGGTGATGTAGTCCATGTTGCCGTAGTCGTCAGGATGATATTGCTGGCAATACTCGGTCATCTTGGCCATAGCCGGCACATCCTCTCCCCACCTTACGGTAGGAAAGGTGCCATAAACACCCTCAGCATCCGCACCAGCGAAGTCAATCAACTTTTTGGTAAAGCTGGCATGAGCGCAACCAATAGTGATACCGGGGTACATACCCAGGTCAACCGCATTCTGGATAATGATTGAAGTTGGCTGCGGTGTGCTGGATATGAACAGGACATCTGGATTCAGCGCCTTAATTCGGGTCAGGCTTTCCATCTCAGATATAGTTGTCGCTGTGTGCTCCGCGACAGGTAGAATCTCAATACCCAGCTCGTCAGCTAGGGCTTTAGATGCATCCAAGGCACCATAACCGGTGGGGTTGCTAAGCAGGTGCATGGCCATCCTTGGTTTCCCCTCGCCCTGCCAGATATTCTCCAGGTAGTTGGTAGCAAAGGCAGCCCAGTCGTCACCATAGTCGGGCGTCTGGGCATAGATATGCTGCGGCGGATGAGTGCATACCGGGGAGCTGAAGACAGTAAAGCCAGGAAAATCAGCCCGATTAGCAATCTCCATAGACGCCCCCATCATCTTGGAGGAGTTAGTGGTAAAGAACAGGCAGCCCTTGTCCATTAGCTCGTTAAGGATGGTAACCGCTTTAGCGGCGTCATATTCATTATCACGCCAAACCACCTCAATCTGGTGTCCGGCAACGCCGCCCAACTCCTCGTTGATGTATTTCATGCAGTCCAGCTTAGCATTACCCATCGGGCGTCCCTTCTCGGCGGCGACCCCGGTGTAGCAAATACTAAAGCCAACCTTTACCTTATTGACGGTGTTATCCTCACTGCTACTAACGGCGCAACCACTGCTCAGCACGGGTATCATAACTATGGTTAATGTCAGGGATATGGCTAAGGCTACTTTTAGGGATTTTTTGTAGCTCATTTATTATTCCTCCTTCGTTAAGTTTAATTGGCAGGGGCTTCAGTCAGCATCACATTTCTTTATCCTCCTTCTCAAGATTAATAATTAGAAAGGCCAGAGCCGGTAAGAGGTTCTAAGTAGTGTCCACCTATGGGCCAACCCCCGTGGCTCTAATATCAGGAATAGAATAATGACTAGGCCAAAAACCATCGGCCCGATGCCGGTGGTGAATCCGGCGGGCAAGGTTGGGAAGACGCTTTCCAGGTTGGGTGAAATGAGGGTTATTGCCTGTTGCAGCATCCGGATAGAAATGGCGCCGAAGATGGGGCCGACGGTAGTGCCCAAGCCGCCAATAATTATCATGCCAATATACAGTATTGAATCCATCATGGTAAAATTTTCAGCATTCATAAAGCCAGTCCAGTGAGCGAGTAGTGAACCGGCGATTCCAGCCAGGAAACAACCGATAAAGAAGGCGATGAGTTTATAGTGAAAGAGGTTAATCCCCATTACCTGGGCGGCTAGGTCGTTGTCCCTGATGGCAACAAAGGCTCTGCCGGGCCGTGTCCTGGCCAGGTTTTTGGCTAGGAAGATTACCAGTATCACAATTCCCATAATTAGATAGAACTGACTTCCCTGGCTGATGAAGGAGATACCACCAACTGAAGCTGGCGGCACACTTATGCCGGTGAAGCCCCCGGTAGCACTGGCCCAGTGATTGATAACCCAGATAATGATAAACTGAGCGGCGATAGTGCTAATCGCCAGATAGAAGCCCTTGACACGCAGGGAAGGGATACCAAAGATCATTCCCGCAAGGCCGGCAATAAACCCGGCGGAGATTAGCCCCACGATGAAGGGGAGTTCAAAACGATTGGTTAGCACCGCTGAGGTATAGGCACCTACAGCGATGAAACCAGCATGACCAATAGATAACTGACCGCAGTATCCGGTCAGGATATTTAATCCCGTAGCGGCAATTATGGTAATACCGATGAGGTTGGCAACACCCAACCAGTAGTTCCCCCAATACAGGGGGCCAGTGAATAGAAAGGCCAGGAGAACAGAGAGCCATATCCAGTGGGTCCTGGTTCGGAAAATAGCCATATCATGGGCGTAGTTATAGTTGCGGGTACCGGTTGGTAAATCCAATTGGCTAAATCCTCTCTATGCGACGTTCTCCAAATAGCCCGTAGGGTCTAATGCACATAACAATTATGATAATGATAAACGGGATAACCTCCCTGATGCCCGGCCAGGTTAACGGGGTTAGATAGCCACCGCCAAGGTTTTCCGCTAGGCCGATTATAGGGCCGGCCACAATGGCGCCGAGGAAGGAGTCAAGGCCGCCGAGTATCACTACCGAGAAGGCCTTGAGTCCGGTTTCAACTAGACCAAAGGTGATGCCGCCGATGCTAGACATAAGAATACCACCAACAGCGGCTAGTACGCAGGCGAACATCCATGACTGGGAAAAGATTTTGGTTACCGGGATACCGCAGGCCTGAACTGCCATCTGGTCATCGGCAACTGCCCTCATAGCGATGCCCATTTTATGGTACTTGAAGAAGAGGGATAAAGCGCCAAATAGGGCTAGGGAGATAACAGCTGCCCAGAAGTATTCCTGGGAGACAACAGCGGTACCAATGTGGATAGGCTCCTCGGGGAAGAGACGGGGTAGGGCAGCCACACTTTTGGGCCAGATAAAGCTCACGGCACCTTGAATAAAAAAGGCTATCCCCAGTGTAACCGTGATTAGAGACAGGATGGGCTGGCCAATGAGTGGGCGTAGAGCAAATCTCTCAGTTATCCAGCCCAGACCCATGGCGAAGAGGATAACCAGGGGAAAGCCAAGCCAGACGGGAAGACCTACTTGGACTAGCATTCCATAGGTGAACCATGAAGAAATCAGCACCAGTTGTCCCAGTGCCAGATTGGCAACGCCACTTGATTTCCAGATCAGGACAAAGCCCAAGGCAATGAGGGCGTACACCATGCCCACGGTTATACCGGTAGTCACGAATTGAATAAGTTCAGCCATTCTCTATGAGTCCGTCGGATACGGTCCTTACTATAATACTGGTGGTTACCATGCCTTTTCTGCCATCTCTATAGATTACCGGTGCCTCAACCTTTATCTCGCTACCACCGCTATATATGGTGTTGATTAACTCTCTATACCGTTTCTCAATGAATGTTCTTCTTAATTCTCGGGTTCGGGTAAGTTCAGCTTCATCAGGGTCAAACTCTTTGGGGAACAGGACAAATTTCCTTACTCTGGCTGGCTCAGGTAGATAGCTATTTACTTGAGCCAAGTCCTTTTGTATTAAATTGGCGACCTCTTTTTTCTGGGACAGGTCGGCAATGGTGGCGTAGACCAGTCGGTTGTGTTCTGCCCACTTGGCTAATATGGCAGGGTCTATGTTTAGTATGGCGGAGACGAAACCTCTATTTTTACCGCCGATGACGAGGGCGCTCTTTATATATGTACTGAACCTCAGCCGACTCTCAATATACTGGGGGGCATATTTAATCCCTGAACTTAGCTCAGCCATATGCTCTAGACGGTCCATAAATATCAGGTGTCCTTCCTCATCAATATTGATAGCATCCCCGGTGTGACACCAGCCATTCACTAAGGTTGCCGCAGTTTTTGCGGGGTCTTCATGGTAGCCGCTAAACATTGAGTTACTCCTAACCAGGAGTTCTCCCTTCTTAGTTATCCTGACTTCAGTATTGAGTACTGGCCGTCCTACACTTTCAAATTTGGTTTCCTTCCTGCTATGAGAGGAAATAAAGCCGGCTTCGGTACTGACATAGTTCTCTCTAAGGTCAATACCTATAGCATGGATTAACCGAAAGGTATCTGGACTCAACATAGAACCGCCGGTGACAGCAAACCTGACTTTGCTTAGTCCTAATCGGTCTTTGAGGGGCTTGAATAATACTAAGTGGGCAATCCGGTGAGCAGCTCGTGAGGACAGACTTAGGCTTTTGCCCTGGAATTTACTATCAGCGGTTTTATAGCCTATCGGCAGGGATAGGTTATAGACGAAGCGCTTTAGGGGGGTAGCGCGAGTCATTTTTGCCTGAATATCACTGACTAGACTCTCCCATTGCCGTGGACCATAGGTTACTAAGTTGGGGCCAACCTCTCGGATATCTTCAGCAATGGTTTCCGGTTCCTCAGGAAAGTTTAACTTGGCTCCGGTTAGTAGGTGGGGGATAGTAGCGGAGAAACTATCTCCTATCCAAGCTGCCGGAAAGTTGGAAATCAAATCATCATTTTCATTTAGTGGATAGCGGCTGATGAACTTTAGGGCCGTATTTATCAGGGCTTGGTGGGTAAGTATGGCTCCCTTAGGTAGGTCAGTGGTTCCCGAGGTGTAGTAAATAAAGGCGATAGTATCCCCCGGCTGCTTCTTTACATTTTGCTCAAACAAGTCGGGGGCTGTCTCTTCATAGGCTTTACCTAGCCTCATTACCTCGGTAAAGCTAATAAGGATAGGGTCGTCGTAGTTTTTCATCCCTTTGGGGTCCCAGTAGATTATCCTTTTTAGTGCTGGTAGCTCGTCCTTGATTTCCAGAAACTTATCTGTCTGCTCCTGGTCATTAACTACAGCAAATTTGGCACCGGAGTGGGCTGCTATATACTTTACCTCGGAGGGAGTAGAGTCAACGAACATCCCGGTGGCGATACCCCCTGCTGCCTGAGTGGCAAACTCACCCCAAAACCATTCCGGCTCATTGTCTCCGATAATGCAAACTACATCCCCTGGTTCTAGGCCAAGTCTTACTAGGCCCAATGAGAAGTACTTTACTTTCTCATAGTAGTCCTGCCAACTATATCTCTGCCAGATGCCGAATTTCTTCATGCACATAGCCGTCTGGCAGCCCCATCTTTTGTGGTTATACATAATAAGTTTGGGAATTGTATTTCGCTCTTCGGTTGGCACCATGTTGACCATTATTCCGTCCTATTGACCCTCAGACATAGCTGGGGAGCGCTATATCCAAATAATAAGAGCACCTCCGCTTGGGGAGGTACTCTGTGCCTCAGACTATATAGATAAACCGTTTTGGTAGCTAACTAAATATGTATGTCAGACCTCCCCAAGCGCACCTGAGTGCGCCTGGTAAAGACGAATTTAGTAGTTTCCCACTGTCTCTCGTTAGCAGTGGACATCCCCATTAACCTTCTACCCTATTATCCTTTGTCTTAATAGAGAGCAGTTTATCATAGCCTGAATTGCCCTGTCAATACCAAGGGCTTTCTGGTAGTGTATCAATTTGAATTAGGGATATGATATGCTGTAATAAACTATCATTTCGGAGGTGAAAATATGGAATTTCTGGGTTCTATAGGTATCTTTTTTGGTGGTCTAGGTCTCTTACTTGGTAGTTTTGCTATTTTTTGGTATTGTTCACTATACTCAAAAAAGTAATACTTCTGGTATATCTCAATACCAAGGGCTTTCTGGCTGGTAGATGAGTCTAACGGTTTAGATTAGGGTTATATTAATATAATGTGCTCAGCAACTTGGTTCAGCCAGCGGGATAGTCGTGCCGGTGGCTTTGGCGATGAGCTTGCCGTTCTGATTAGTTATCGCTATCTCGGAGATACCAACCCGCCGGCCGCTTTTTAGTACCCGACACTCAGCGGTGAGTTCATCATTCACCTCGGCACCGGCGATGAAGTGGGTGTTAAACTGGGAAGCCACGCTGGGATAAACTAGAGAATTAGAGGCATAGGCAAATGCTTGGTCAGCCAAAGCCATAATAATACCACCGAAGATAACGCCGTGAAAGTTCTGGTATTTGGGTTTTAACCTAATGGCTACTTTAGCGTAGCCTGGGCTAAGCTCCAGCAGCCTCATTTCCAGGAAGGCAGCGATCTGGTCATCCTTTGCCTTGGTTCTCAATTCTGCTACATTATCAGACGCCCTGTTTGCCGTCTCTGACATCTTATTCATAATCTCTCCTTCTTCTAGGGCCTACCTCCAATTATGCTTGAGAGTAAAACTCTTCGGGGCTGGATTAACAACGGTGGGGTAGGCTCTTTTTAAGAGTGGTTGGATGAAGCCGGTGGCTTAACATAACTTGAATTTTCGGGCAGCCTGGCGAAGACCGTCTAGGCAACCTTCCAGTGTTCTGTTATCAACACAGTATGATATCCGAAAGTACCCCGGCGACCCGAAGCCGCGACCGGGCACTGTCAGCACCCGCCACTGCTGTAATTCTCTCACGAAAGCAACATCATCGTCTAGTGGTGATTTGGGGAACATATAGAAAGCCCCTTGAGGCTTTATTACTGAGTAACCCATCTCACTCAGATGGTGGTACAAAAAATCTCTCTTCCCCTGGTATTCCTCTACAGGGATGGTTACTGATTGCAAGCGGCTGACGATGTGTTGCATCAGGGCTGGGGCATTAACGTATCCCAGCGTTCGGTTGCAGTAGATAAGGCCGGCTACCAGCTCCTCTCGCTGGCTACAGCTGGGGTGGACGGCGATGTAGCCAATACGTTCACCGGGCAGTGCCAAATCCTTGGAGTGAGAACTGACGATGATACTCTGCTGGTAATGTGGCCAAACCTGTGGATATTTCTGTCCGTCGTAGATAATCCGGCGATAAGCCTCGTCGCTGATGAGGAAAATCTTTGTCCCGTATTGAGTCTCCTTTCTGCCGACTAGTTTCCCAAGTTGATGCATGAAGTCCTGACTGTAGACGACGCCAGAGGGATTATTGGGGGAGTTTATGATTACTGCCCTAGTTTTTGCCCCGATGGTAGTAGCGAGAGTATCAAGCTGGGGTATAAATTGCTCATCTGTGGGTAGTACCCTGGTTATGCCACTGTGATTCTCGATATAGTTGATATACTCTGGAAAGTAAGGGGCAAATATAATGACCTCGTCCCCTTGATTAAGTATTGTCTTGAGCACTACGTTTATTGCTCCCGCAGCACCGCAGGTCATGATAATATCATCCCTGGTGAATCTGATGCTGGTCTCCAGTGAGAGCTGTGCTGCTACGGCTGCCCTTGTCTCGGCATAGCCGGCGTTTTCCATGTATCGGTGCATACCCGGCAGAGATTCCTCAGCCAGCCGTCTTAGTTCCTGGCGGAACTGCTGGGGGGGTTCCATCACTGGGTTACCCAGAGAGAGGTCGAAGACATTCTCCTCGCCATACTGTCGCTTAAGGACAGCCCCCTCCTCAAACATCTTCCGAATCCACGACCCTTGTGTCATACTTTGCTGGATTTTGTCAGCGATAGGCATCTCGGACTTCCTTCCTACCCTGGCTGAAAGCTGTAATATTAATTTGCCTTATACTTGGTTTTAGGTACTGAGAGATACTGTCTTTCCAGATGCTAACCTTGAGGGGGAGAAAAAGTGAGGCACATCCTAACAGAAACATGTTAAGCGTTCTGATGTTGCCTAATTCCCTTGCCCGGCTGGTACCATTGATGAGGTAAATGCTGTCTGCTCGTCGTTTTAGGATATCGGTTATTTCTTTATCAGTGGGGTATCGTTCGTTGCCTAGATTGACAGGGAGTGGCGGGAGCGCATGGTTATTGACGATGGCTATCGCCCCGGGTCGGAGGTAGTGGCTCCATCTGGCTGCCTCCAGCTTCTCAAAGGCAATCAGCATGTCAGTCTCACCTGCCTTGATTAAGGGTGACCAGACCCGATGGCCTAGGCGCACATGACTTACCACACTACCCCCTCGCTGTGCCATACCCAGGGTATCCGTTTTCTTGACATCGTATCCGGCGGCTAAGGCAACCTCGCTAATCATGTTGCTGGCTAGGATGACCCCCTGTCCCCCTACCCCGGTAATAAGCAAGTCAAACTTCTTCACGGTAATTTTATCGCCTCGCTCTTAGATTGCTTTTTCAAGCTGGCTTTGTAGCCTTGACCTCGAATTATGGACCTATTGCCTGCCGGGGGCAAATCTGCTGACAGATAGTGCAAATGTCGCCAACACACAGGGTTGGGTCAATGTAAATCTGCCTGTTTTCACTCTGAATGGCAGGGCACCCGATGAGAAGACAAATGCCACACTGGTTACATCGCTCAGTATTGATGGCTCT
>JADFUW010000014.1 GCA_015222205.1 Chloroflexota bacterium | reverse complement strand
TGGCTGAGGCGCTGGACGCCTCTGAAACTGCCTGCTTAGCCAGGAAGTCGTCTTTTTGATGGCGTGGGCGAAGGCGCCGGGAGCTACCAGAACAGTACCAGTAAGGATTAATCCTGCTATTCGTGGAATGCCGATGAAGGTCGAACCTTGGTAGCTAATGAGATATTGGCCAAATCTACCCCCCAGGACAAAATAGGCTAATATTCCCCAGATAGCCAGGGTGAAGGCAATGCCACCCCACCACTGACGGAAGCGAACGATGAGGGGTGAACTTTTCTGGTACCATAGTGCTATGCCTAAGGTGATGAGGGCGATGGTGAGGAGGAGTAGCCCCCAGCCAAAGAAACCCCAGGTTTGGTCTCTAACACTGGCTGCCCATGAAGCCAGTGTTTGCCACTGCCAGGATAATATTCCAATAATAACGGCTATCAGTATAATTCGCCATACCACCCGCCACGCGGGGAAGTGGAAGAGCCCGCTATCTGCCTGCCTTCCCTTAGTTTTCCCCCTGGGTTTATTTAAGGTCTTGGCTTTTCTCTTAGTCATGTAATCTCTCTAGGCTACACCTTTACCATGAAGGGCAGTATCATTGGTCGGCGTTTGGTCTGCTCATAATAGAATCTATTTAGGGTATCCCTGACCTTATCGTTGACCAGGCTCCACTCTGCCGGGCGGGTACCGCTATGGTCTAGGGTCCGGACGACCAGGTCACGGCTCTCTTCTAGCATGTCTTTGGACTCCCGGGTGTCAACAAAACCTCGGGATACGATGTCAGGGCGGCTTATTAGTTTGCCCGTTTGCTTGTTAACTGTGATAATTACGACGACGATACCGTCTCTTGATAGCATCCTTCTGTTGCGGAGAACAACGCTGCCGATGTCACCCACGCTGAGACCGTCTACATACACGTTGCCTGAGGTAATCTTACCGGTTATTTTACCTGCCTGTGGGTTAAGCTCAAGGATATCACCGTCCTCCAGGACAAAGATGTTCTCCCGGGGGATGCCTACTGATTGGGCTAATTTGGAGTGAAGGCTTAAGTGGCGGTATTCACCGTGGATAGGCATAAAGAACCTTGGTTTAACCAGGTTTAAAAGCAGTTTTAGCTCTTCCTGACTGGCGTGCCCGTGGACATGAACCTGGGCCAGCTTGCTGTATAATACCTGAGCCCCTTGCTTGAACAGATTATCGACGGTTCTATTGATTAGAGCCTCGTTGCCGGGGACAGGGGTTGCTGAAATAACTACCGTATCCCCGCGGAGGATATGAACCTGGCGGTGGTCCCGGTTAGCCATACGGACTAGAGCTGAGGTCGGTTCCCCCTGGCTGCCGGTAGTAGCGAAGATAATCTTATGGTGGGGCATACCTTTGAGTTCATCAAGGTGGGCCAGCACCCCCTCTTTGTCATTGAGGTAACCCAGCTTCAGCGCCATGTGGGAGGTGTTAATCATACTACGTCCGATGATAAAGACCCGGCGCTGGTGCTTGGCGGCAGCATCAATAACCTGCTGGATGCGGGAGATTAGTGAGGAGAACGTGGTTATAATTACCCTTCCTGATGCGTTAGCTATGACATGGTCTAGGGTTTCGCTAACCACTCGCTCCGATGGGGTGTAGCCGGGCAGTTCAGCATAAGTAGAATCGGCAAGGAGGAGTAGGACGCCTTGCGCCCCTAGTTGAGCTAGGCGGGAGAGGTCAGTTGGTTTGCCACTGACCGGTGTATAGTCAATCTTAAAATCTCCACTATGAACTATGGTGCCCACTGGGGTATGTATGATTAGGCCCACCGCATCAGGTATACTGTGGCAGACCGGGAAGAACTCTATTTTGAATTTGCCTAAGGTGAAATGTCCCCCGGGGTGTATGGTTTTTAGATTAGCCTTTGATAATGCCTTCCCCTCTTTAAGCTTGACTGAGATAAGACCCTGGGTAAGCTTGGTTGAGTAAACCGGCACGTTAAACTGGGGCAGTACATAGGGCAGGGCGCCAATATGGTCGTCATGCCCGTGGGTGATAATTATCCCTCTTATTTTTTCCTTATTCTCTAGAAGGTAGCTGATGTCGGGGATTACTAGGTCAATGCCTAACATTTCCTCTTCGGGGAACATAAACCCGGCATCAATGACGATGATATCATTCTCATACTCCATCATCATCATGTTCTTGCCGATTTCACTTAATCCGCCGAGGGGGATTATTTTTAGTCTTGGCTTAGTCAAATTTTAAACCTCAAACATGTTTAGTTGTTTTGATTGCTGTTTCACCTCGGTGACAGTTTCGACCTCAGCGAGGAGTGATGGAATCCTGAGCATATCGGCCTCTATTGTCTGGCGCAGGCTTTGCTGGTGCAGAGCCGCCGCCGGATGATACATGGCGTAGTAGATAATATCAGCCTGCTTATGAGCGGTGCCATGAATTTTACTTATGTTCTTGCCGGGAAAGAACATGGCCATGGAATAGCGTCCCAGGGTAACAATCATCTTGGGGCGAATTAGCTCAATCTGGTGGTCTAGCCAATGGCGGCAAGTGTGTATTTCAACAGGTAAGGGGTCACGGTTTCCCGGGGGATGACACTTAACCACATTGGTGATATAGACCTGCTCGCGCCTTAAGCCGATAGAAGTAATTAGTTCGTTAAGAAATAGTCCCGCCGGTCCGACAAACGGTTGCCCTTGTTGGTCTTCATGCCAGCCCGGTGCTTCACCAATAAACATGATATCGGCAGACTCTGCCCCCTCACCGGGAACCACTTTGGTTCGATTTTCAACTAGTGCTTGGCACTTCGGGCAGACGAGTATTTCTTGACAGAGCTCACTTAGTGCTGACATATTATTTCTTTTTATTTAAGCGGGAAGTTTACTTGTTAACCTCTTAATATAAAGATGATAGCACGGGCAATAGGGCAAGTCAATTAAGCCGGGATACTGCTTATTCACAGCCTTATATTGTTATAGGTAAACTGGGGCAACCGGGCTAGGGCGTAATTAGAGGGGAGAACGCCGGTGGGGCACAGTGAAAAGCACTCCCCACACTTGGGACACTCCTCAGCAGCAATATCGGGGAAAAACACTACCCTTCGCTCAATCCCTCGGCCCACAAAGCCAATGGCGTTCTTGCCCTTGACCTCACTGCAGTAATGCACACATAGCCCGCAGAGGATGCAAAAGCTTGGCTCTACATCAAATCTTGTTTTAGTAATGCCATATCTTGTGGCATAGTCCTGTATGGACTTGACCCCGGGGCAGGAAGCAAGCATTAGCTCGAGGAGCATCTTGCGAATCTTGATGACACGCTTGGATTCCGTTTCTACTTTAAGCCCGTCCTCAACCGGGTAAACACAGGCAGTAACCAGACGCGACCGCTGCCCTTTACTTATCTCTACCGTGCATAGCCGGCAGGCACCGCGGGGGGCTAATTTCTCATGGTAGCAGAGGGTCGGGATATCAATTTCCACCCTTCGGGCGGCTTCAAGGATAGTAGTGCCGGCCTCAGCCTTGACCTTCTGGTTATTGATAGTTAAGGTGACTTCACTCACTTTTTTCACCTCGCTTGCGTTTTACTTCTGTCCCAATGGCAACGGGCTTTGGCACCGGCACGCCGGAGAGCTTAACCACGGCGTCAAACTGTGGCGGACAAACCTCAAGGCAGACCCCGCATTTGGTGCATTTGTCTTGGTTAATGATATGAATAAGGTTCTTACCACCGCTGATAGCCTCCGCCGGACAGTTTCGGAGGCAAATCAGGCAAGCCTGACATTTTTTAGGCTCAATATAGTAGGATATGAGAGCCTTACAGACACCGGCGGGACAGCGCTTTTTCTCAACATGGGCCTCATACTCATCACGGAAGTATTTAATCGTGCTTAACACCGGGTTGGGAGCAGTAGCACCCAGGGCGCAAAGAGAGGCATCTCTGACTACCTCGGCTATCTCTTCGAGTAGCTCTATGTCTCCTGGTTTGCCTTGCCCAGCACAAATCCTATTTAATATCTTGAGCATCTGGTATATTCCCTCGCGGCAGGGAACGCACTGACCGCAGGATTCCTCAGACAGGAAGCTCAAGAAATACCGTGCCACATCAACCATACAGGTGTCCTCGTCCATGACAATCATGCCGCCGGAGCCCATCATAGAGCCGGCTTTAGTAAGCTCATCAAAATCTACCCGGGTATCAATCAGACTCTCAGGAATAACCCCACCTGAGGGACCACCGGTTTGTACCCCTTTGAACTTCTTCCCGTGAGGAATCCCACCGCCAATATCATAAATGACCTCTCTGAGTGTCATCCCCATAGGCACTTCCACCAGCCCGGTGTTGTTTACCTTGCCCACGAGGGAGAAAATCTTGGTCCCCTTGCTTTTCTCTGTACCGATACTGGTGAACCATGTTACACCGTTATTTATTATCAGGGGTATAGTTGCCCAGGTTTCTACATTATTGAGATTGCTTGGCTTTCCCCAGATACCACTTACTGCTGTGCGAATATACTTTGGTCTTGGCTCACCGACCCTGCCCTCAATGGCGGTCATCAGGGCGCTTGATTCACCGGAGACGAAAGCACCAGCCCCACGGTGTACCATGACATCAAAATCAAAACCAGAGCCGAGGATATTAGCCCCCAGAAGGCCATGTTCCCGGGCTTGCTCCAGGATGATATAGAGGTTTTCCACTGCCAGAGGATATTCCTGACGTACATAGATAAAACCCTGATGGGCACCAATGGTATAGGCACCAATTATCAAGCCTTCCAGCACACTATGTGGATTGCCTTCAAGCAAGCTCCGGTCCATATAGGCTCCGGGGTCACCCTCGTCGGCATTAACGATGACATATTTTATCTCCCCGGGTGCATTGCGGGTAGTCTCCCACTTTATTCCGGCGGGAAAGCCGCCACCGCCCCTTCCCCTTAGGTTAGCTTTCTTGACCTCTTCCAGCACCTGCTCTGGCGTCATCTCAGAGAGGACTTTAGCTAGGGCAGCATAGCCACCACGGGCAATGTAGTCGTTTATACTCTTGGGGTCAATAAACCGGTTAGGACCAAAGACAATTCGGCGCTGATGCTTATAGAAGGGTATGTCGCCCTCGTGGATAATCTTCTGGCCATCATCATCCTCATAGAGTAGCCGCTCGATAATCTTGCCTTCAACCAGGGTGGTGGCTATAATCTCAGGAACATCTTCCGGCTTTACTCGAAGGTAGCATATCTCCTCGGGGAAAATGACGACTATGGTGCCTCTCTCGCAATAGCCGTGGCAACCGGTACGTCTTATATCCACCTTTTTCTGAAGGTTTTTACTCTGGATTTCATTGAGGAAGGTATCAGCTACTTTCTCACTGCCGTAGGCATGGCAGCCGGTGCCAGAGCATATAGTTACACAGGGCTTGTTTGGGTCTCTGTGGGCTAATATCTCTTGCCTCAGTTTTTCCAGGTCGGTGGCTGAGTTCAGTCTAGGCATAACTACTACTCCTTTCTCGTGCCTTAGTCACAGGTGGCAAAGATTTTCTCCATCTCTCCTGTAGACGGGTTACTGTGGTAGTCTTCGTCAACCACCATCACTGGTCCCAGCGCACAGCAGCCGAGGCAATTTACCGTCTTTAGAGAAAACCTCATGTCATCAGAGGTTTCCCCAGGCTTTATCTTCAAGGTGTCGGTAACCTTTTCCAAGAGGCGAGGCGCCCCTCGCACGTGGCAGGCGGTGCCCATACAGACTGATACCGAGTGACGACCTTGAGGCACCAGGCTGAAAGCCTTATAGAAAGTGGCTATGTGATAAATTTGCGTCAAGGGAATATCTAGCTTCTGGCTAACCCACATTAGGGCATCTTTTGGCAGCCAGCGATTTTCTCTCTGGATATCTAGAAGTATCTGAATCAGACAGTCTTTGTCGCCCCCGTATTTATCTATGGTCTGGTCTATTTTGGCGAGTTCCTGAATCACTTGCTTCATTACCTCCTCACTCCTGTTTTTGGTTTGTTGCAGGATGCTTATATATTGGTGAGCTTCAGACTCAAGCTGGCTGAGTTCAAGGCTGGTTACTACCCGGGGTTCGGCTTTGGTATCTGGTCTACCCTCCCTGGGAACCAGGGTAGCAGAATATGATTTTGATAATAGGTCCAACCCTTTTAACAGGACCTCTGTTTTTGTTGGGGAGTTCAAGACCCCCTGCAAGCGGGTTAGGGTTTTCGCTTGCTCAGTGGTTACCTTGATGCCAACGAAGCTGGATTTAGTCTTTCTCTTGGCCATTTTGCGTTTTACCGTTTAACCATTATAATATAAATAAGAGGCTATTCTGTCAAGTTAGCCAGGATGGTATTTTAGGTAAACCTGCCCCCTATTCGTAGAGACACAATCCCTTATCAGATTGTTGACAGTATCAGGGTGCAGTTGTAGACTTCAAACAGGGAAAGATTGTATTCAAAAGGAGGTAATAGTTAATGGATGAGATAAAGGTGTTTACTGGTAATGCCCACCCTAAGCTGGCCCAGGGGATTGCTGATTATCTTAGTATTCCCTTAGGTAGATGTGAGGTCTTTGAGTTCACTAATGAAAACATCTTCGTGCGTATACTGGATAATGTTCGCCAGCGGGATACCTTTGTCATTCAGCCCCTTTCCTCCCCGGTTAATAAAAGCCTGGTTGAGCTACTGATTATGATTGACGCCCTGAAGAGAGCCTCTGCCGAGCGTATTACGGCAGTAATTCCCTACTACGGCTACGGTCGCACTGACAAGAAGGACCAACCGCGGGTGCCGATAACGGCTAGGTTGGTAGCTGATCTGCTGACTGTGGCAGGGGCCAATCGGCTGCTGACTGTGGATTTGCATGCAGCACAAATTCAGGGGTTTTTTAATATCCCGGTTGACGAACTGACCGCACTTTATCTACTGGGCCAGTATTTTGAAGAGAAGGATTTTAATGACCTGGTGGTGGTAGCCACCGATATCGGGATTTCCAAGCGAGCTCGGGACCTGGCAGCTAAGCTTAATGCACCCCTAGCTATTGTGGAAAAGAGGCGAGTAGGTAATGTTGACCAGGCGGAGACGCTAAATATCATTGGTGAGGTGAAGAGTAGGGCGGCTCTCACCGTAGACGATGAAATAGACACTGCTGGCTCTCTAGTAGGTGTCGTTTCTGCTTTGGCAGAGCGAGGCGTTAAGGAGATATATGCCTGCTGCACTCACCCGGTGTTAACTGACTCAGCCGTACAGAGGATAGCCTCGTGTCCCGTAAAAGAGGTAGTGGTTACTGATACCATCCCGGTTACCGGTGATAAAAAGTTGGATAAGATTACGGTTCTGCCGATAGCCCCCCTGTTGGGTGAAGCTATCCATCGTATTCATACTGGGCAATCTATAGGAGCGATGTTTGAGCAAGAACGAAGGGATGATTGAGGTATATCGGGCAGTCGGGGAGGCGGAAGCCATGGTTATCCAGGGTCTGCTGGAAAGCTATGGGATACCCTGCCTTCTGAAATCAGATGCGGCTCACTCCGTGCATGCCTTTGCCGTTGACGGCATGGGTGAGGTTAGAATTATGGTCTGGGAATCAACGGCCGATAAAGCTAGGGCGCTGATTAGGGAAGGAGACAATGGTTAAATTATTCAGTCGACTTACTGATTCTAATGAGAAGCAGTTAAAGCGACTACAGCCGATAGTAGATAAGATAAATGAGCTGGAGCCGGGTTTTGAGGCACTCAGTGATGGGGAGCTTGGCGCCAAGACTGATGAATTTAAGTCTCGGCTTAAAGATGGCACTACGCTTGATGAGCTTCTGCCCGAAGCCTTTGCCGCTGTCCGAGAGGCAGCCAAGCGGACTATTGGTCAGCGTCACTTTGATGTGCAGCTCATCGGTGGTATTGTCCTTCATCAGGGTAAAATTGCCGAGATGAGAACGGGTGAGGGTAAAACCCTGGTAGCTACCCTTCCCCTCTACCTGAATAGCCTTACCGGTCGGGGTTGCCATCTGGCTACGGTTAATGACTATCTGGCTAGACGAGACCCCTACTGGATGGGGCCTATTTATCATGCCTTAGGGATGAGTGTAGCTAGCATTTATCCTATGCAGAACTTGGATGAACGTACCCCAGCCCGTCTTTATGACCCTAGCTTTGATTCTGGGGATTCCAGGTGGCCCCATTTTAAACCTATCACTCGTCGTGAAGCTTATCAGGCTGATATTACCTATGGCACCAGTAGCGAGTTTGGTTTTGACTATCTGCGGGACAATATGGTTATAAACCTATCCCAGTGTGTTCAGCAGGAGCCAAATTATGCCATTGTTGATGAGGTAGATAACCTGCTTATTGATGAGGCACGCACGCCGCTTATCATCAGTGGTCCGGCTGAGGAGGCTGGGGAGAAGTATCAGATATTCGCCCGGCTTGTCCCTCGCCTGCGTCCAGAAGAGGACTATGTAGTTGATGAGAAGGCGCAGGCGGCACCTTTGACTGACCTCGGCATAGAGAATGTAGAACGGATGCTCAAGAGGGAAGGCTTATTAAAGTCGCCTAACCTCTACGACCCATCAAATTATGCGCTAACTCGTCATCTGGATAGTGCCCTTAAAGCCCATGTGTTCTATAAGAAGGATACCGAGTATGTGGTGAAGGATGGGCAGGTTATTATCGTAGACCAGTTTACCGGACGCTTAATGTTTGGTCGGCGCTATGCCGAGGGGCTGCATCAGGCGATAGAGGCTAAGGAGCATGTTAAGGTGCAACGGGAGACCATGACCTTTGCTACTATCACCGTTCAGAACTACTTTCGGATGTATAGCAAGCTGGCGGGAATGACGGGCACGGCGCTTACTGAGGCAGAGGAGTTTCACAAGATATATAGCCTTGAGGTGGTTGTTATTCCTACTCATAAACCGATGATTCGTGAGGACTATCCGGATGTGATTTATAAGGATGAGGAGTCTAAATTCAAGGCGGTGGCGCATGAGATTGACGACCTTCATAAGGAGGGGCGGCCGGTGCTGGTGGGCACCGTATCTATTGAAAAGTCGGAACGCTTAAGTGATTTATTAAAGAGAAAGGGTATACCCCATCAGATACTTAATGCCAAGGAGCATGTTAAAGAGGGTGGTATCATTGCCCAGGCGGGGCAGCCGGGAACGGTAACTGTCGCCACCAATATGGCGGGGCGTGGTGTTGACATCGTGCTGGGGGGTGGAGAACCGCCTAAAGGAGATAAGAAGGAGTGGCAGGAATGGGAGAGGGAACATAACCGGGTGGTTGAGCTTGGTGGTCTGTATGTTATTGGCACTGAGCGCCATGAGGCACGGCGTATTGATAATCAGCTACGGGGGAGGTCGGGGCGTCAGGGTGACCCGGGGCGCTCGCGCTTTTATGTGTCTCTGGAGGATGATATTGTGCGCCGCTTCGGTGGTGACCGAATTAGGGGTTTTATGGAGTGGGCTGGTATGGATGAGAATACCCCGATTGAGAACAGGATGGTCAACCGTTCTATTGAATCCTCTCAGGTTCGTGTTGAAGGCTATCACTTTGATATGCGTAAACACCTCGTTGAGTATGACGATGTCGTCAATAAGCAACGGGAGCTTGTCTATAGTGAGCGCCGGAAGATTTTAGGTGGTGCTGACCTTAAGACAAACATATTATCAATAGTTAGCGAGGAAATACGGGACCTATGCAGTAAAGATGGCATTCTAAATGTGATTGACAATGAGGTAAGAAACCTGGTGGCTTCTCATTCTGGTGGCAGTACGGCTGAGTTGAATTTGCGAAGCCTGATTAGGGATGTCGCTGCTAAATTACCGCTGCCGCCGTGGTTTAACGAAAATATACTCCCTCAAATGAATCAACTTGAGATTGAAGAAAGACTTTTTGACTATGCCAAGTCTCTATATCAGCAATGGAGTAAGGATATAGAGAGATAGCGTGATGGATAATAACAGCTGGCAACTGGTTGAAAGGTTTGTAATGCCCGCCTTGCTCAGGAATGTACCCACTATCTTCTCAATAGCTCCGAGGCTTGATGCCAGCGAGCTTTCCCGAATGAAGCCGGGGCAGATTGAAGCCAGGCTTATTGAGCAGGTAGAGGCTATCTATGAATCCATGGAGAAGGAGATAGGGTTGGATAATATGAGGGTGCTGGAGAGGCGGGTTATGCTGTCTATCATGGATAAGTTGTGGATTGAGCACCTGACTATAATGGAGGAGATGCGCCAGGGAATAGGGCTGGTGGGGGTGGCTCAGAGAGACCCCCTGGTTGCCTATAAGAGACAGGGAGAAGAGCAGTTCCAGCATCTCTTAGACACTATCCAGCATGATGTCGTTCATGCTATATATCATATGAGCATTGTTAAGAAAGAAGCCCCGCGGCCAGAGGCGTCCCCGATGGCCAGGGTTGCCGTCGGTGGCACTGGCACTGCCAGGAAACAGCCAGTAAGGGTTGGGGGCAAAAAGATAGGCCGGAATGACCCCTGCCCCTGTGGGAGTGGCAAGAAATACAAACACTGCTGCGGAAGGTGAAGGAGGTTAACACATGTTACCGCAAATGGAAGCTCACTTAGGTGTTAATACCTGTGATAAATGTGGGGAGCCAATGAAGAAAGCACAGAATATTATTGTGATTGCCGAAGGAGTAATTTCAGAGTCAGACGACGAGTTAGACTTCCATGGCTCCTGCGTCCGATACGCTTGCCATTTTGATTGCTGGGATGGGGTGGAGAAAACTGAATGATTTGGTATGCAATGAAGAGAGACAAATCTTTTTCAGGGTGATGTAGGTATGAAACTAAGTGATTTGATAGGAATGTATGACGATAAGAAAAGGCGGTTTGGGGTAGAAGCCTATAAACATGTTTCCGAATTGCTAGCTGAAGCTAAAGCAGTACACAAGAGAGATTTTCTTAGGAGCCCCACACCAAATAGTGACCACGAACAATCTTGGCGTGCGTTTAAAGGAAAGAATCTTGAGAAACTTATTGCTTACATAATAAAAGACGAAGTCGAAAGCTTAGGTTTAAAGCTGGTAGACGGTAATACACTAGAACGGACAAAAAGTGAAAACCTTTCTAAAGAGTTAAACGTGGTAAAAAGAAACCTTTTAATTGACTACGGGGAATTCGGTGCTCATTTGCCTGATGTAGATATTATTGTCTATGAGCCCGATACGTTTAGAGTAATAGCTACTATTTCAAGTAAGGTTACTCTCCGTGAGAGGATTGCTCAAACAGGTTATTGGAAGATAAAACTCTCCAGAGACGAAGTTACGAAACACGTTAGGGTATATTTTATTACGCCAGATGAAGACGGAACGCTTACTATTAGGGCTCCCGCAAAGAAGGGCAGAGCTATAGTTGAAGTAGATACAGATGGGAGCTATGTAATGAGTGAGGCTAAAGTAGAAGAGAGCGAAAAAGTTAAGATGTTTGATAAATTTATAGATGACCTCAAGGAGTTAGTTAATGAGCAAAAAGAAAACAGGTAGTATTGAGACTAACTCTCTATTTGAAGTGGCAGGCGTGGCTGCTCCAGCTACTGAAATCGGTGAGGACGAGAAACCTTCTTTTGAGACCACCACTCTTTGGGATTATCCTAGACAGAGTTATGGTAAAACACCCAAAGGCGATAATAAATTTCAGGGTGTAACACCCGCATTCTTAATCTGGAATCTTGTTCAAAGATATACCGAGCCAGGTGATTTGGTTGTTGACCCAATGGCAGGTAGCGGGACAACAATTGATGTATGCAAAGAGGAAGGACGGAAAGTAATAGGATATGACCTTACACCTCAGCATCCCGAAGTTACTCAGAATGATGCGCGCCATATCCCATTGCCTGATGAGTCTGTCGACTTAGTGTTTATCGATTCTCCCTACGGTGACAATGTCAGCTATTCAGACCACCCCGATTGTATTGGAAGGATCTCTTGTGAGGACGAACGCTTTTATCTTGAATTGGAAAAGGTTGCCTTAGAGACATACAGAATACTCAAACCGGGTAAGGTAATGGGGTGGTTAATTGGTGACCAGTGGGTTAAGAAGAAGTTTACCCCAGTAGGTTTCAAATTATATGAACGTTTAGCAAAATACCTCGACACAGTAGATGTAGTCTGTGTAGCTAGGAGAGGGCAGAGTTCACATACTGGCGTTTGGCATTACAGAGCCAAAAAATTCAATTTTTACCTTAGGGGCTTTAAGTATCTCCTCATAATGAGAAAGCCTGTTTCAAGTGCCAGTAAGAAGACAGCGACCAAAGTCAAGTGGGCTAAGTATAAGTAAGGAGTGGAGATGTGAGGAGATGGTAAAACTATATGAAGTGGTATTTTACAGTGGAGAGGAACCGTTTCCCGCTTATTACCTTATTGATAACATCAGGTGTGAGAATGTGGAAGATGAGTTAAGGAATAGGCTGTCGCTCATAACGCAGCGAGTTCGAAAAATGTTTGGCATCGAAGATGGTATCCCGAATTGGAGAATTCACGAAGCACTGTATGTTCTACAAGAAGATGGACTAATTGCGGTAAAGAATATCGCCTAAAAGGTGCCGGTAACCCAGACTGGGACTGGATAAGAAAAAAGATTAAGGCCAATGAAAAACAGTGAGGTTGCCAAGGTATTTCAGGATATTGCCGACCTCCTGGAGCTTAAAGGGGAGAACCCGTTTAAGATAAGGGCTTACCAGAGGGTGGTGCGCTCCATTGAGCACCTGCCGGTGGAGGTGGAGCAGCTGGTGAAGGAGGACAGGCTGAAGGAAGTCCCGGGGGTGGGGGAGGCAATTACTAACAAGATTACCGAACTGGTAACCACCGGGCATCTTGGCTACTACGAGAAGTTAAAGGCTGAGTTCCCGGAGGGGCTCAGCGCCTTACTTGATGTGCCCAGCATTGGACCCAAGACAGCCATGCTACTTTCCCAAGAACTTGACATAAAGTCAATTGATGAGCTGGAGGCGGCTATTGCTGGGGGCAGGGTGGCATCATTACCCCGCATGGGAGATAAGACAGTAGAGAATATCCAGCGCCATATCCAGGCCTTAAGGAGAAAAGACCGGCGTATCCCTGTTGGTGAGGCACTGCCGATAGTGGATGAGATTTCAGCCGGGTTGAGGGGGGTGGTGGGGTTAAAGAACCTAATGCCGGCAGGGAGGCTGCGGCGCTTTCGGGAAACAGTCGGTGATATTGACCTTATGGGCACGGCAGATAATGCCCAGGAGGTAATTCAGACCTTTGTTAACCTGCCTCAGGTGAGGGAGGTTTTGGTCAGTGGTGTCACAAAGGTAAGCGTGGTGGTTTCTGGCGGGCTTCAGATTGACCTTAGAATTGTGGAGCACGACTCGTTTGGCTCTACCCTTCAGTATTTTACCGGCAGTAAGCAGCATAATATTAACCTCAGGGAAAGGGCGCACCGTCTGGGGTTAAAATTATCGGAGTATGGCATTACCAACCTGGCGACAGAAGAGATTGAGAAGTTTGCCACTGAAGAGGCTTTTTACGAGAGGCAGGGGCTTCAGTTTATCCCCCCCGAGATACGAGAGGGTCAGCAGGAGATAGGACGGGCAGAGCGGGGCACTATACCCCGGCTGGTAGAACTACCGGATATCAAGGGCGACCTTCATGTTCATACTGACTGGAGTGATGGGCATGACAGCCTTGAGGCGATGGTTTTAGCTGCCAGGGCCCTGGGCTACCAGTATCTGGGGATTGCTGACCACTCAGCAGGGCGTGGTATAGCCCACGGGCTGGATACTGAGCGGCTGAGGCAGCAGATACTGGAGATTAAGAAGCTTAACCAGAGGCTTGGTGATATTCATATTTTTAGTGGTATGGAGGTGGATATTCGGGCTGACGGCAGTCTGGATATGCCAGATGAGCTTCTTGAGGAATTGGATATTGTTACCGTGGCGGTGCATTCTGGCTTAAATCAGGCTGAGGAGCCGATGACGCGGCGGATTATAAAGGCTATAGAGAACCCTAATGTGGATGTGCTGGCGCACCCTACCTGCCGTCTGCTGCCGGATAGAGAGCCAGTGGCAGTAGATATGGAGGCTGTTTTTCAGGCGGCGGCTAGAGCCAATACTGCACTGGAAATCAATGCTATGCCCAGTCGGCTTGACCTTAAGGATACCCATGCCCATCGGGCGAGGGAGCTGGGGATAAATCTGGTAATTAATACCGATGCCCATAGCCTTGAGCATCTCAGGTTTATGCGTTTTGGCGTGGGGGTAGCCAGGCGGGGGTGGGCTCAGGCGGCGGATATACTGAATAGCAGACCATTAGAGGAGGTAGTCGCCTATCTCAAGGGTTAGGTTAGCGGACGAAAATGGTAGATATAGATAACGAGCTACAGTCTTCCCGGTTGTCTCATGATAATGAGGCTGAGGTAATAATGTATTTAGAGCAGGCTATTAGCGGCGGTAAGCACTGGTATATTGCCTTACTTGAGGCTATCGGGCTGTGGTCTACTGCTGAGGAGTTATATAATGGGCGCCGTTACCGTTATCTTATTGCTGGTGAAGCCTTTGATTGGTTGCTCCTGGCGGAGCGCCTGTGTGAGGCAGTGGATGGTTTGTTACCTGATGATGAGAAAATGGCTCTCCTTTTTCACGGCGAGCCACCGCTTACCCTGACCGTAAGGGAAGTTAAAGAGCTTATTGGCAGCAGTAAGTATCGGCAATATCTTAACTACTTTTACGGCATTACCGTGGAGGAGGCTTTATTTATGGTGGTGCAGGAGGAGGTGCGTAAGGAACTGCGGGCTTTGGGTTATAGCAGTGAGCATGATATTGCTAACGAGGTTTATCGGCAAATATATGGGGCTACTAGGGGGGTGCTGCTTAAACGTTTTAGGAAAGAGAAGGGCTACCCTCATCTTAAATCTATCGGTCTGGCTGAGTTAAAGGAGTTTACCTACTGGCTATTCAAGTATCGGCTTCGGCAGTGTGATAGGGCACGAGTTGCCAGTGACACCAAGAAGGCGTTGCGTAAGCTAGCGGTTGATGGTTTCCCCCGTGGACCCGTAACTGATGGGTTACCGGGGTAGTGGCTGAATAGAACCAATTGGCAAAGAAGTAGCCAGGGCTTTGCCCGGTTTATGATGATTTTTTGTGTATTAATCCAATAGGGAGTATCCAGCGTCCATATTGAGCATTTATAATCATGGCTGCTGAGCCATAAACGGCGGCGGCGCCGACGAAAATTCCCTCTATTCCGGCGACGAGGGCTGGAACAGCACCGAAGAAGTGTCCTGCCAGTAAGAAGAAGAGTACCGTCAATGAGGCAAGTATAGTTACGTGTACTCGTGATATTCTAAGGGCACCGATTGTCATGTAGCCGGTAAATATTCCCCAGACTATCATAGTCCAGGCTAGCCCAGGACCATCAAGCTTAACTACCCCCAGCCATTCCAGGAGGAAGGCGAAGGCAAGACCTATCCAGAACACGCCGAAGGAGGTGAAGGCGGTTAAACCAAAGGTATCTCCGCGGCGAGCATCAATTATCCCGGCAATAACCTGAGCCATCCCTCCCCAAAAGAACCCCCAGATCAGGGGCATAGTACTGGGTATCCAGCCAATATTATGTACTTGTAATAAAATAGTATTGAAACCAAAGCCAGCTAATCCCAGAGCACCAGGATTAGCCCAAATAACACCTTCTTTAGTAGCCTCTTTTGACATGCACAACCCTCTTTTAATAGATTTTGGCTACTGGCTTACCCATTAGAGAAACAAATTACTATTCGGCGGCTGGTATTTTTACTGTATTCCGCTCACTAGGATAGTGACTACTGATGGATCAGCCAGGGTACTGGTATCCCCCAAATTTTTAGTATCGCCGGAGGCGATTTTGGTTAGTATCCGCCTCATAATCTTGCCGCTTCTGGTCTTGGGTAGACCATCAGCAAACTGGATCTTGTCTGGAGTAGCTATCGGGCCAATTTCCTTGCGTACGTGGGCTACTAACTCCTTCTTGAGGGCATCGGTCTTCTCCACACCAATATTTAGGGTGACGAAGGCATATATACCCTGTCCTTTAACCTCGTGGGGCATGCCGACGACTGCGGCTTCGGCCACTAAATTATGGGATACCAGAGCACTCTCAACTTCGGCAGTACCAATACGGTGACCGGCTACATTAATGACATCGTCTATCCGTCCCATTAACCAATAATACCCGTCTTCATCCACCCTAGCTCCGTCTCCGGCGGTATATACACCGGGGAAACGAACAAAATATGTCTCTTTAAACCTCGTCGGGTCGCCATAAACCCCTCGCATCAAACCAGGCCAAGGCTTCTTAATTACCAAGTAACCACCTTCGTTGACGCCGGCCTCTGAGCCATCTTCTCTCAGCACTGCTGGCTCAATTCCAGGGAATGGTATTGTGGCTGACCCTGGCTTAATGGGAGATGCCCCGGGGAGGGGAGTGATTAGTATGCCCCCTGTCTCTGTCTGCCACCAGGTATCGACAATGGGGCATTTACCTTTACCGATAACATTGTAATACCACATCCAGGCTTCAGGGTTAATTGGTTCCCCAACTGTTCCCAGGATGCGTAGACTACTCAAATCATGCTTATGGGGCCATTCATCCCCTTCTCTCATTATGGCTCGAAGAGCCGTGGGGGCAGTATAGAAAACATTAACCCTGTGTTTCTCGACAATTCCCCAGAACCTGTCCGGATGGGGATAGCTAGGTACGCCCTCAAACATCAGGCTGGTTGCCCCAAAGGCTAAGGGTCCATACACAATGTAGCTATGGCCGGTTACCCAGCCAATATCTGCGGTACACCAGAAGGTATCTTCGTCCTTTATATCAAATATCCACTTGAAAGTCTGGTAGCAGAATAGGAGATAGCCAGCTTGAGTATGAAGCACACCCTTGGGCTTTCCGGTGCTGCCACTGGTATACAGGATAAAGAGCGGGTCTTCGGCATCCATGACTTCTGGTTCGCAATTTGGTTTGATATCATCGGCATTTAGCTCGTCATGCCACCAATAGTCACGTCCTTTTTCCATATTTATCTCAATGTCTGCCCTCTTCACCACAATCGCATCCTTTACCTTAGGGCAGGAGTCAAGGGCTTCGTCAGCATTGTTCTTGCTTCTGATAATTTTACCGGCACGGTAGTAGCCATCGGCACAAATGAGTAGTGTGGATTCACAGTCTAGTATTCTATCTCTTAGGGCGTCAGCACTAAAACCACCAAAAACGACGCTGTGGATAGCACCTATACGAGCGCAGGCTAACATGGCAATTGGTAGCTCAGGAATCATTGGTAGGTAGATAGAAACACGGTCACCCTTTTTGACCCCGTGCCTTTTTAGTACGTTGGCAAATTTACACACATGATAATACAGCTCCTGATAGGTAAGGGTCTTAGTATCACCGATATCCCCTTCCCAAACCAGCGCTGCCTTATTCTTCCGCCAGGTTTTAAGGTGCCTATCCAAGCAGTTGTAGGTAACATTAAGCTTACCCCCCACAAACCACTCGTGCTTGCCTTCTTTGAAGTCCTCGACCAGGACCTTATCCCACTTTTTGAACCAGTCCAGTTGCTCTGCCATCTTCCCCCAGAAACCCTCAGGGTCATCAATAGACCCTTGATAAATATCTTTATACTCATCCATACTCTTGATATATGCCTTTTTCCTGAGCTCCTCTGGCGGATTGAAAACCCTCTTCTCTTCCATCATAGAAGTGATTGACTCTGCTTGTTTCAAGGCTACACCCCTTTAGAATTTTTCCTGTCGGACTTACCGAACTCTTTTCTTACTGACCCTCTTGGGCCAATTTGGTGACGAACTAACTCACACATGGTTCACCAAGTAAGGCGTGTTAATCTTGATGCTATCTGGGGGTTAGTTAAGTCTATCTGCTGGTTAGTCCTGTGAAGTAATACCCACTAGTTGCATAAATGCCGAATGCAATCTACTGGCGATTACCCTGGCCACTGCTCGGCATATTATGCATCCCACTTCGGGTTTAGCAAAACATAAATTACACAGCTCATTTCCATCAAAGGCTAATACCTTTGTCCTTTCTATAGCCTTTGCTGTCGCTGTGGCAAGGTGCGGTGGTATAGCAGCCTCCCAGCCAAAGGTCTCAAAGTTGCTGACCGCCTGAAGCTGTCGCTGGGATAGTGGGCCTGGTTCCAGGATAATCCCTACCAAGCCCGCTTCAATTACATATATTTTATTGATAATTGCGTTCGCCTTGTGTATCATTGCCCCTGGCTCGTATACTTGACCAGTGCACAGTGGCACCACTAAACCGAGTTGCTCATTATTTAGCTCACGAAACAGCTCTGACCTTTTTAGTAGTTCTAACTTATCCAATTTTATACTCCCTTTTATGTGTATTATCCATTTGCTCTGCTGCAATAGATTATACACTGATAGCGATGTTCGGGCAAACTAAACCTAACCTCACCTTAAATCCATCGGTCAAACCAAATTAGATAAACTTATCTACTGGCTATCTAAGCCTCGGCTGAAGTAGGGTGATACTAAACTAATTAAATAGCCAAGACTCCTTCTGAAGCTATTACTTTACCACTTTTCTTGAGCTAGCCGGGCATTAAGCCAACTTTTTAGCGGTTCCTCAAGCGCACCAAGTTTAGACTCTATCCAGCGAATATCACCGCTTGCCAGTGCTGCCTTTCCCTCGGGAGTTAGGTCGTAACCTTTAAGCACTTCTGCGGGATTTTCGGCTAAGCTTGCCAGAAAGCAGTCATCATCCTTGGCCTTACTTAGTACTTCTAAAAGGGCTTTACTGCTACTGTCGAGGGCAAGCGGTTCTTCTAGTTTGATTCGTAGTAGCTCTTCTAACTGAGCGCGAACAACCTTTGATAGTTGAGTTTGTCTCTCTTTCTCCACCTTAGCACGACGACAGGCAGGGATAATCGCTCCGAGCCAAGGTCTGGCGGCTACTGCCTCAGCTGCCCGTTCTCGGCGTAAGTAGGCTAGCCAATAGATGGCACCAACGAAGATACCACCACCTATAATATTGCCAATAGTTACTGGAACGAGGTTCCCAGCGAAGCCTGCCCAGGTGAGATTAGCCACACCACCAACAGTTACCCCGGCGGCCCCGAGAACAGCCGGCTGGTTTGCCAGTAGTATTCCCATAGGAATGAAGTACATATTGGCAACACTGTGCTCAAAGCCAGCCGCAACGAAGGCAGTGATAGGAAACATAATAGCCAGTATTTTGCCGGTAACACTACGGGCACTGAAAGCCATCCATACTGCCAGACAGACTAGGACATTACATAAGATACCTCGAACTAGGGCTTCACCAAAGCCGAGGTTTACCTTAGCATTGGCAGTAAGTAGAGCATTGGCTCCCAGTTCGTAGCCACTAAATGCCCACTGGTTGGTATAGAACATGAACCCCACTAAGGCTAAAGCCCCGCCAAGGTTGGCGGCATAGACTAGTCCCCAGTTCCGGGCTAAACGGGCCAGGCTAGTCCGACCACTGATAAAGCTCATCGTTAGCAGGGAATTGCCAGTAAAAAGCTCAGCCCCAGCTATCACTACCAGAATCAGGCCGAGGCAGAAGGCGAGGCCACCCAGCAATTTGGTAAGCCCAAAACCGAGACCTATGTCAGTGGTAACTAGGGTGCAAAGCATGGCGCCCAGACCAATGAAGACCCCGGCCATACCACCCAAAAGTATAGTGCTTAGGGTATCGAGCTTTCCCTTGGTTACCCCGACGGCCTCTGCCTTCTCGGCTACCTTGGCTGGTGGGTAAGCATCAGTAGTGATAGTCCTCTCTACTTTATCAGCTGTAGTCTCTAGCTGGGCTGATGCTTCCGCTGGTTCTTGGCAGGTTCTCAGCATCTGCTCAAGTTTATTTTGGTGCGCCATTTTACCACTTCTCCTGGCTCAGGCGGCACCATAGCCAGGTGGCATGTCGTTGGTCTAGCTTACCGAGCCAGCTCTCTATCTTCTTTATGTCGCCACTAGCCAGTGCTGCTATCTCCTCTTGGGTTAGGGTGTAATACTTGAGTGCCTCACTAGGATTATCGGCAAGTCGGGCCAGGAACTGACTGTCATCGGCAGCTCTAGCTAGCACTGTCATGATTTCTTCCTTCCGACCCAGTCTTTCCTTATCACTGACAGGCTTTGTCTTTTCGGCTATCTCTTGCACCATTGCTACACCTCCTGTTTAGCATTCCATCTATAGAATACTGCTTACCAGGTGACCATACACCGACCTTACCCCCTATTTTCTGCGGCCAAGAGTCACATCTTGATATGCCCTAAAGACCTATGTCTGAAGGACGAAAAGTCCTTGAGATTAATCCCTAGATGCATTAGAATTAACCTAGTATGGGCTGAGCTTGATGATAAGGAAGGTTGTGTCACAGTGAGGACAAGAATTTTGATTGTTGATGACCATGCCGTGCTGAGGGAAGGAATACGCAAACTATTGGAGGAGGAGAGGGACTTCGAGGTGGTTGGTGAGGCTAGCGATGGCGAAGAAGCAGTCAGGTTAGGCAGTGAGCTAAAACCAGACATAGTGATAATGGATATTGTCATGCCCAAACTCAGTGGCATTGAGGCTACAAAGTTAATCAAGCAGGCAAGTCCATCTACTGCAGTATTTATATTTACTGCCTACAGTGATATTCGCTATATCCTTGGGCTTTTAGAGGCTGGGGCCTGTGGCTACCTGTTGAAAAGTGCACGTAGCAGTGAGATTACCGGGGCTATCCGTGCCGTGCGTTCTGGTGAGTCTGTGCTTGACCCGGTGGTAACCCATAAGCTTTTAGAGCGTGTGGTCAGGCCAGCCAGTGGTGCTGGTGAGGGGCAGACCGTTGGGCAACTCACTTCTAGGGAGACTGAAGTTCTGAGGTTAGCGGCTAGAGGCATGAGCAACAAGGATATTGCTGAAAAGCTCTTTCTCAGCTTGCGTACGGTGAAGTCCCACTTGACTAATATCTTTAACAAGATGGGGTGTAGCTGCCGGACTGAGGCGGTAATTAAGGGGTTGGCGGAGGGTTATATTGCTTTTGATGATGTCCCCCGGGGAAGGGAGAACGGGTAATGGCAGAATTTAGGCTGACCGAGCGAGACTACCGATACCTGTTTGAGAATGCCAGCGATGCCATGTGGGTTCACGACATGGAGGGTAATATTCTGGACGGAAACAAGGCATTTGGCAAGCTTACTGGTTATACCCTAGGGGAATGGGCTGGCATGAATGTTTCCCAGTTTCTTACCGATGAATTCCAGGCTTCGGCTAGAGAAGCTCGACGCAAGTTATGTAACGGAGAAGATCTGGAACAACCCTATGAGCAGCAATTAGTCAGAAGGGATGGAACAACACGGACAGTAAAGCTGAGTACCAGTTCTATCATCATCAGTGGAGAGGTAAAAGGGTTTCAACATGTTGCTAGGGATGTAACTGAAGAGAAGCAACTAGAGGAGAGCAAGGCTTTCTATGTTGACGAGGTTATCAGAGCCCAGGAACATGAGAGAAAGCGCATTGCTCGAGGATTGCATGACGATGTGTCTCCACCCCTGCTTCTTTTGGCACAGGGTCTGGATACCCTTACTTCGGCTAAACGCCAAAGGTTATCTGAATCGCTCCTCAAACAGACCCTGGAAAAGCTGCGTAGCCAGGCCATTGATGCATTAGAAAGTTTACGGTGTTGTGCCCAGGGCTTGAGACCTCGTATATTGGATGACCTGGGTTTAGTGGCTGCCCTTGAGTGGATGACGGACGATTTGGTGAAAACCCGGGAAATTGATGCCTATTTTGAGATAGTGGGTGTAGAGCAGACTCTGCCAGCAGAGACACAACTACTGCTATTCCGTATTGCTCAGGAGGCTTTAAACAATACCAAAAGACATGCGCAAGCATCTAGAGCTGTGGTCAGGCTGGAGTTCCAGCATGATAACCTGAAGATGACAGTGAACGATAACGGCAGGGGTTTTGAACTGCCGAAAAGGATAGGTGATTGGGCTAGTATTGGCCAGCTTGGCCTGGCCGGTATGCAAGAGCGGGCCCGGTTAATCGGGGGTAGGCTAGCGATACAATCAGAGATAGGCAAAGGGACAACCGTAGCCATTGAGGTCCCGCTTAAGGGCAGCCTCAGCCTGTAGGCAAACGGAAATGGGGTGTGAAGCTGTTAGTTTCTGCCTGGCTGGTTTAACTTTGATACTTTATAAGCTGCTCTTTGAGCTTCTCTAGCCTGGTCTTCCTGGCAGCTAGTTTAGCTCGTTCTTTATCTACAATAGTCGCTGGTGCCCTGGTTAGAAAGGCTCTATTCTCAAGCCTAGCCCCAAGTTGAGCTACCTCGGTCTGGCTTTGTTCTATCTCCTTTTGCAGTCGCTTTTTCTCTGCTGCTAGGTTAATCATGCTTTCCATAGGTATGCGTATAACAATGGCGTTTGGCAGTACCACTAACAGATCGTTTCCTTCTGAAGGGAATCCTTCACTTATGCCTTGTTGGATATCATGGAAGGTGATTGGTTTTGCCCGAGCTAAGGCATGAATGGTTGGGGAATAAGGGGCGATGGCTGGGGTTAGCTTGCCAGCGTAGATTTGTGCCGCAATCCACTTGGCACTCTCTACTTTATATTCAGCTCGAATGTTACGGATAGAGCGTATTATTTCTATTATAGATTCCATAACTCGCTCTGCTTCAAGGTCAATATCGGTCCCTCCAACCTTAGGGTAGGGGGCTATTGTTATAGACTCAGACCCCCGCTGGTCTGAAGGTAAGTGTCGGTTGAGATTCTGCCATAGCTCTTCGGTGAGGAAGGGCATAAATGGATGCAGGAGACGAAGTGAGGTCTCCAGCACATAGACCAGAATCGGGATAGGCGACACGGCATCCCTGCCTGAGCGAAGGCGAATTTTGGCTATTTCAATATACCAATCACAGAACTCGCCCCAGAGAAAATCATGGATTTGCCTTTGGGCTTCGCCGAACTGGAAGTCTTCCATCAGGCTGGTTATGCTGGCTACAGTACGATTAAGCCTGGATAGAATCCAGCGGTCTTCTACCGGAAGTAATTCATGCTGAATTTTCATATCGCTACCAGTTGGCTTGGCACTCTGGAGTATAAATCGGGTAGCATTCCACAGCTTGTTAGCAAAGTTGCGGCCAGCTTCTAGTCGTGATGCGGTTAGCTTGATGTCGTTCCCCGGTGATGTGCCTGTGGATAGGGCAAAACGCAGGGCATCGGTGCCATACTGCTCCAAGGTATCCAGCGGATTGAGCACATTGCCCCTGACCTTACTCATCTTCTCTCCCTTCTCATCCCGTACCAGACCGTGAAGGTAAACCGTGCTAAAGGGAATCTCACCGGTATCTTCCAGGCCCATCATAATCATTCGGGCCACCCAGAAGAAGAGAATGTCATATCCGGTCTCCATCACTGTGGTCGGGTAGAAGTAGCGCCGGTCTCCGGTATTATCAGGCCAGCCCAGTGTGGAGTGGGTCCATAGTGCTGAGCTAAACCAGGTATCCAGGACATCCGGGTCCTGCTCTATATTGGCTGAGCCACAGCTATGGCAGGCTTGGGCATCCTCAGTAGTTACGGTTAGCTCACCACAGTCGTGGCAATACCACACCGGTATCCGGTGTCCCCACCATAGCTGGCGGCTGATGCACCAGTCGCGGATATTTTCCATCCAGTTGAGATAGACCTTGGTAAAGCGTTCGGGGATAATCTTAATGCGGCCACCGGTAACGGCGTTGATAGCTGGTTGGGCTAGTGATTTTGTCCGGATAAACCATTGCTTGCTGGCTACCGGCTCAATAACTGTCTGGCAGCGGTCACAGTGGCCTACAGAATGAGAATAGGGCTCCACCTTTATTAGAAGCCCATTCTTCTCCAGGTCGGATAAAATGGCCCTTCGGCAGGAGACCCGGTCAAGCTTAGCATAGGGCCCGGCATTTTCATTCATAGTAGCGTCGGGGTTCATTATATTTATCAGGGGCAGTCCCTGTCGCTGGGCTACCTCAAAGTCCACCGGGTCGTGAGCTGGGGTAATCTTAACGGCGCCGGTGCCGAAGCTGGGGTCAACGGCCTTGTCAGTTATAATAGGTATTGCCCGGTTCACTATGGGCAGGATGACCTTCTTGCCCACCATAGACTTAAATCGCTTGTCGTCAGGGTTGACGGCTACGGCAGTATCACCGAGTATTGTCTCCGGCCGGGTGGTAGCTACGGTAATAAACCCCCCGTTACCTTCCAAAGGATAGTTGACATAATATAAATGCCCCTGTATATCTTTGTGGTCTACCTCAAGGTCAGAGAGGGCAGTAGCACAGCGGGGGCACCAGTTGATAATCCGTTCCCCCAGGTAGATTAGACCTTTATCATAGAGATGGACGAAGACAGTACGAACGGCTCGGCTTGGTCCTTCGTCCAGGGTAAAACACTCTCGGCTCCAATCACAGGAAGCACCCAGTCGCTGGTGTTGCTTGGCAATAGTCTGACGACAGCTAGACGCCCACTGCCTCATCCTCTCTAAAAACTTATCCCGGCCCAGTTGGTAACGGTCTAATCCCTCTTCAGCCAGCAGTTGCTCTACCACAACCTGGGCGGCAATACCGGCATGGTCAATACCGGGCAGCCAAAGTGTCGGCTCGCCCTTCATCCGGTGCCAGCGGGTCATGATGTCTTCCAGTGTAGCGGTTAAGGCATGCCCAATATGGAGTTCGCCAGTAACATTGGGGGGAGGCATTATAATGACGAAGGGCTTCTTTTTGGGGTCTATCTTAGGGCTAAAGTAGCCCTTCTCCAGCCAGAATTTATACCACTTTTGCTCAACCTTACCCGGCTCATAGGCTTTGGGCATTTTATATTCAGAATTTGATGCTTCTGTCATGCTTACCTTTCTAGAGATTACTTAGCAACCTTACCCCCTTAATCCCCCTCTCCTTACAAGGAGAGGGGGAGGAGGTTTTTAAGAGAGGGATAGCCCTCTCTTAAACTCTCTTATTGTTGATTTTCTCTACTTCTTATTGGCGACTCTGCAATAAATAGCTGCGGTTTTTATTGAGTCTTCTCCATACCCGTTGCACTAGCCTCTTGCTTACTAAGCATGGCCTCTAGCCCATCAATTTGGCTTTTAAACTGCTCGGATTCTATAATCTGTCTAATATAATTAACAGACCAAACCCTAGAGAGGCCAGTGTTTTCCTGAAAAACGATACGTGGTCGCCCTGTTTGGATACTGACTGCTACTTCTTCATAGGGGATATATTCTCCAATGATACCGACAAACTTTCCTCCCAAAGTGTCCCCCCCAAGAGAAATTCCTTTTTCGTCAAACCTAATAGGCGATGGTTTCAGAAAGACAGGACTACCGCTATTTCCTGGGAAAGCTGCACCATCAATATAAAATGTCTTGTCATCATTGAGCCTACTTATAGTTCCGCTTCTGATAATAGGTGCGACTCTTGTTTCAAATTTAGTTCCCGGTTGGAAAGATAAGAAAAAAACGTCATAAAGTTCACATAGACTCTCTATAGGCAGAAACGTATCATCAGGAATCACTTTCACATCATATTTTCCCTTACCCACAGGAAAGGGTATTATAGCTATATCTACTTCAGAAGCAGCATGAAATATCCAGTTAGTCTTATCTGTTTCCCTAATATCTTTAAGTAAGAGACTAGTTACTCCTCCCTCTCTCAAGTTAAAAAAGGTAACCAATTCATCATCGATTTGCTGAGTTTCTTTATCTATTACCACATGCTTTGCAGTTACAAGATGAATAATCCTACCTATACGAATAAAAAAACCAGTGGCATGCGGTTCCGCTTTCCCTTCTCTGGTGATTTTGCCTAAGAAAGTTATTGTTTTCTTACTGTCCTCTATGAATTGCTTCATTTCTTCACTCCCTTCCACTTCGGCTTATTCCAGTAGGGTCAACAATGCATTTATCGAAGTCCCAGCTTACGTTTTAATCCTTTATACGGGGCTTCTACCTTTTAGCTAAAAGCTCCACCACCCTATCCAGTATTTTATCCGCTACCTCTCTTTTGGTTAAGAGGGGCAGGCTGTCTATATTACCCTGTTTATCTATGATGGTTACTTTATTGGTATCGCTGCCGAAGCCACTATCCCTATCGGTAATATCGTTAGCCACAATGAGGTCAAGGTGTTTCTTTTCCAGCTTCTCCCTGGCATTGGTTATTACGTCATGGCTTTCAGCAGCAAAGCCGACCTTAAGAAAGTTGCCTGTTACTTCGGTTAGGATATCAGGGGTTCTGACCAGTTCCAGAGCCAGGGTGGGGCTTGTCTTCTTAATCTTAGCTTTGGCTGTGCTCTTCGGTTGATAGTCGGCGACGGCAGCGGCCATAATCAGGGCATCAGCCCCGATAACCGCTTCAGCTACTGCCTGTTTCATCTGGGCAGCAGTTCTTATGTGGATGGCTTCTATACCCACTGGTTCGGGCAGGGGGGTGGGGGCAGTAATCAGTTTAACCTCGGCGCCCCTATCCCGGGCAGCCTTGGCTAAAGCATAACCCATCTTACCTGAGGCACGATTACCAATATAGCGGACAGGGTCAATAGGCTCCTGGGTGCCGCCGGCGGTAACCACAATATGTTTACTGGCTAGGTCGCCGTTTCGCTCTAATAGATTACTTATGATGTTTATTATCTTTTCAGTGGTGGCTAGGCGTCCCATGCCTACATCGCCTGAGGCTAAGCGACCCTGCTCAGGACCAACAATAGTAAAACCTCTGGCTTTGAGCTTGGTCAGGTTGTCTTGAGTGATGGGGTTATGGAACATGCTGTCATGCATAGCGGGTGCGATAATAGTCGGTGCCCTAGTTGCCAGCACGGTACAGGTAAGTGTATCATCGGAGATGCCGGCGGCCAACTTGGCAATAATGTTGGCAGTCGCCGGGGCGATAACTACTATATCAGCTGCTTCAGCTAGGGTTATATGACCTATGCCCAGTTCGGAGTCTGGGTCAAACATATCAACTGGCCGTCGGCCAGTGAGGCTACGAAAGGTTAGTGGTGTTATGAACCTTGTTGCCGATTTGGTCATAACTACCTCAACCCTGGCTCCAGCCTGGGTTAATTTGCTGGCCAGGTCAGCCGCTTTATAGGCAGCGATACTGCCGGTTATGCCCAGTATGACAGTCTTATCAGCTAGCATTATTTCCCCCTTGCTAGGCAATTTAGTAATCCTAGCTCTTATCTTTTCCCCTCTTTAGAACGAGAGGGGGGCTTTTTGGCGAGTTAAAGCTCCCTAAGTCTATTGTCAGTAAAACATTTTTGAGGGGTTAGGTCTGGTTCATCAGGTAGATGAATCTTAATCCAATCAGGGTTAAATTAGGGTTTACGATGTCAATTACAGTTGTTTCTCTGGCGATGAGTTCAGCCCAGCCCCCGGTGGCTACTATCTTGGCTTTTTCGCTTAACTCTTTCTGGATGCGAGCCACCATGCCTTCAATAAGCCCTACATAGCCAAAGACAATCCCTGATTGCATAGCAGTGATAGTATTGGTACCGATAACATGCTTGGGATGGGCTAATTCTACCTGGGGTAACATGGCTGCCTTCGTAAATAGGGTTTCAGCTGCCGTATTTATACCTGGGGCAATGGCTCCTCCCAGGTAGTCACCTGCCTTGGATATGGCATCAAAGGTAGTGGCTGTACCCAGGTCGACGATGATTACCGGTCCGCCATAGAGGTGGTGGGCGGCGGCGGTATTCACAATGCGGTCAGCACCAACCTCTCGGGGGTTATCGGTACGGATACATACCCCGGTCTTGACCCCGGCGCTTACCACCAGTGGTGGAACCTGGAAGTAGCGTTGAAATAAATCCTCATAAGTGGCGATTAGCGGAGGGACAACACTACACAAGGCTACCTCCGTAATGTCAGGTGTGTCTAGACCTTGATGGTGTAGCAGGTTAAGTAACAAGGCAGCATGCTCATCTGCCATGCGGTGGATATTAGTCGCCATATGCCAGGTAGCCCGTAGCTCCCCATCCTCAAACACCCCTAAAGTGGTATCAGTATTTCCGATATCAATGGTTAATAACATAGCGTCCTGTTCGAACTTTACCCAAATCTTTTTTACAGTTTTATCGCTTGTTCATGCCAATTAGGCAGTAAGCTTAAACAGCTTTCTCATATTGATAAATCTATCATAGTAAGTCTAAAAATATTCTTTTAGTTGCTTGATAACCAGTGGTAATACCGGGAGAAGGTCAGTGGCAATCATACCAGCGTCACCAAGCTGGGACTTAACCATCTCCCCGGCTTCACCGTGGAGGAATACACCGCAGGCGGCAGCGTCAAAGAGCGATAGACCTTGTGCCACCAGTCCGACTATAACCCCGCTGAGGACGTCACCAGTTCCGGCTGATGCTAGTCCGGGGTTGGCTATGGGACTAATTCTAGTGCGACCATCTGGTGCGGCGATAATAGTATGGGCTCCCTTTAGAACGATTGTTTTATGCCACGCCTGAGCTGCCCTTTTAGCCGTGCCTAGTCTATCTGACTGTACCTCATCTATGGGTATGCCGGCTAATCTTGCCATTTCGCCAGGGTGTGGGGTAAATATAGCATCGTTGGTTAGCCGTTGCCACCAGTTTGGAATTTTGGCCAGGGTGTTAAGGGCGTCAGCGTCAAGGACTAGGGGCAATGGTACTGCCCTCACCCTTAAAAGGGTGTTTTCAACAAGTTCCATGGACGCTCGGCTTTGTCCTAGCCCGCAGCCTAAAAGTAGGGCATGGTAGTTGTGTAAATTTTGGTGTATGAGCTTGGCGGCGCTTGGAGAGATGATGCCAGGATAAGATTCAGGTAGGGGGAGATAGGTTGCCTCGGTGAGTTTGGATGCTAGAATAGGTTGTAGTGTGGTTCCCGTGGCTAGTGTTACCAGCCCAGCACCAACTCGTAGGGCACCGCTACAGGCTAGATAGGCCGCACCAATGTAGTTAATCGAGCCAGCAACAACAAGGACTCTACCGAAGTTCCCTTTGTTAGCATCAAATGGACGCCGGGGTAGTACTGACCTGGCCCATTCTCCGGTGGTTAGTTCATTAGTCACCGGCTCTGCTAGGTAGGCAGGGATGCCAATATCGGTTACGGTTATTTTGCCGGTTCTTTCTGACCCGGGGGACTTGAGTAAGCCTATTTTAGGGAAGCCAAGGGTAATAGTATTGTCAGCAAAAAGGCAGGCCGGGTCTACTGCTCCGGTATCAGCGTCTAGACCGGAGGGTAAGTCCAGAGCAATGATGTGGAGAGCTGGCTGGTTACCTTTAGCCCGACTAACATTATCTAATACTTGCTTCAGAATGCCATGCAGCGGGCGGACTCTACCAGTGCCAAATAAAGCATCAATAACGGCGTTACTTGATGATAGTAAGTCTTCAAGTTTACCTAAGTTTTCATCTTTAGTGGCGTCAACGCAGGTTATGCTGCGTTCTTGAACTAGCTTGAGATTCTGGTCTTCTGATGGTCTTTTACTACAAAGGAAGAGGGTAACATTAGCCCCCCAGTCGTGAAGATGGCGAGCGGCAACTAATCCATCCCCACCATTATTGCCCGGGCCGATTAAGACGCTGATTCTTTGCTTTTTAATATTGCCCAGGACTTTTTTGACTTCCTCAGCCACCCCTTTCCCGGCGTTCTCCATGAGCTTATCTGGCGGCAGGCCAATATTGGCACATTCCTGCTCTATCTGACGCATCTGGTTAATGGTTAAGATTTTCACCGTGCTCCTCTCGCCTGAAGCAAATCGTTTGAGCGGCTATTAGCCACTTGAAGTGTAGCAATATTCTGGGCGAGGGTCAACCTTATCTGACAGTCTGTTTGTGGATTATTTGACATAAGCTGGATAGATTCACGGTTAAAGAGAAGACAAACTTGGCTTGGGGGATGCTATATAGAGTGTGCTTTGTCAGGGGTTTAGCACATCCCTGAAATAGAAAAGGAAAGGGCCAGACTAAGCCTGACCCTTTCTGAGCTCCTCGTTTACTAGGTTTGGTGGAATCTCGCCTCGGACCCCGGCTAAGAGGTTTTTGATAGCCAGGGAAACATATGACCTTCTGGCCCGGTGAGTGGCACTGGCTAGATGGGGGGTAACAATCACATTATCAAGGTCAGCTAAGCCCTCGGACAGAGCAGGCTCATTCTCGTAAACATCCAGGGCAGCACCGGCGATGCGCTTTTCCTGAAGACATTTAACCAGTGCTTTTTCATCAATAACGGGTCCTCGGGCAACGTTGACAAGATAGGCTGAAGGTTTCATTAAGGAAAATTCCTTCTCTCCGATAAGATGGAAGGTCTGTCCAGGGATTAGGGGACAGTGTAGAGTAATAAAATCTGCCTCTCTGAGTAGCGTTTCCAGGGGGACCCTTTGTACATTCAATTCCTTCTCTGTTTCTGGGTCTGCCGGAATCTCATCAGCGTACAAGATTCTCATATCCCATCCCTGGGCCAGTTTGGCAACTAGCCTGCCTATTCTGCCAAAGCCAACGATACCCAAGGTTTGTCTCGGGATGTCGGCTCCTATATAATCGGCTGGCCCCCAGCCGAGAAATCGACCAGCTCTAACATCCTTGTCGCCTTCAACGATTCGTTTGGTTACCGCAAGTAGTAAAGCCCAGGTCGCTTCGGCTACAGCGCTGGCAATCTCTGTAGAGGGGGTATTGGTAACATATATCCTCTTTGCCGTAGCTGCTTCAATATCAATGTGACTAAAGGCTACGCCTATGGTGGCGATTATTTTTAAATTTTTCCCAGCCTCAATTACCTCTTTATCAGTGAAAGGGTCACCAACAGAGATGAGAATGCCGTCTTTATCTTTTGCCCCCTCTATAAGTTCGCTTTTTTCAATAATCCTGTCATAGGGGAATACTTCTAGCTCACACTCTTTTTCCATCAAACTGAAATCATCTGGGGCAATGTTCTTAATAACCGGTCTTGTCACAAAAACTTTGGGCTTCATTTCCTCTCCTTTTCGTGCAGTTCTTTTATAAAAGACCATTGCTAGCTTAGTGTATTTTGATTCTGTATGTCAAGGAATTGTGCTTTATTATATATTTGGTGAAACATTATTCACTTCTTTGTATAGCTGGCTAATCTATCTGGTATCCTCCATTGTCCCTGTCTTAATAAGGTTTATTCTCCTCCGAACCTTTCGTAAACCTCCGCAGCTTTTTGGTCATTGCCTGCCAGTGGGTTCCTCGCCAGTAGATTCGGTGGCAGTTAGGACACTCCATGTACTGGCTTTGTGTTTGGAAAACATAGGGCGGCACCAGGTCTTTCACCTGAGGCTTACTCCTTTCCAGTAGGGGCTGGTTACACTCTAAACAGATAGTGAACGGCTTAAACTTGGTATCCAAATTTAGAGTATCTATTACCTGAAGTATTTGTAGCTCGGGCTCATCACTCTGGATAAAGACGGTTTTGATTTGCCCACTGGTTACCAACCGTCTTTTCATAATCTGGGTATCTTTGGTTAATATTATCCTGTCTTCGTTTTGAGCCATAGCTACCATGTAAGAGTCATTACTGCCACTGAAGAACAGGGTATCATAGCCCATCATTCTCAGCCATCTGGCTAGCTTACCTACATTGTGGTCAACGATAAATTTGGGATTGTTTATTGGTCTTCCCCCTGGCGTGGTCACCTGCTGATAAGCGGTTTTATAGGTTAATCTGCATCCCCTCATAGGCTAAGGTGATGGGATGATTTAAGGCTTGGGCGACAACTGCTACTTCAGCCTCTATCTCTTTTTCTACATTGGGAGACATGTGCACTAGAACTACTTGTGGTAAATAACCCTTAAGCTCTTTAAACGCAATTAGCTCTTGTTTAAGTAGGCTGGGGGTGAGGTGTCCTTTCTCTCTGGCAAATGCTTCGTACCTATCAGATGCAATAACTTCAACAATGAGTAGTTGTGGTGATACGTACTGCCAGCAGTCTAATCCTGGCCCGGTATCACCGGTGTAAAATACTGTTTTGCCATCTGAAGAGGTAACCTGGTAGCCAACGGTCGGTACCGAGTGATTTGATTTGGTTACCAGGATACTATAGCCTTCAATTTGACGGGTCTGGTATGGTGCTACTGTGGTGAACTTGATAGTGGGATTCTGCTGGGGCCGTTCCAGGTAATTGGGGTAAAGATTGCCATTTAATAGGTGACTAGTAATAGCCTCGTATACTGCTTGTATGGAGTATATATTGATCGTGGCAGAGTGAAGAAGAAGATTCATGGCTAGGGCTGGAATGTCTCTAATATGGTCATAATGCTGGTGGGTGAGCAGGACAGCCTTGAGTTTTAGTTGAGCCGGTATGGATAGACTGGAGGTAAGTCCACCAGCATCCATGGCTAAAACACCATCAATTAATAGACAGGTAAACTTTGTGCTTTGTGATTCACAGTTATGAGCACCCAGGATCTTGATATTCATTAGTAAATTATTAAATCCAGTGCTGGCGGCGGAAGAAGTAAAACATACTGCCAATAATGGCTAGACAGATAAGTATAACATAGAGAAAGGCATAGCTTGAATGTTGGAAGGGTAACGGGATGTTCATCCCCCAGATACTGGCGATTACAGTAATGGGCATGAGGATAGTAGCCAGGATAGTTAGGACTCTCACGACTCTGTTGGTATGACTATGATCCAACGAAGCATGGGTGTCATTTAGTCCTTCAATTAGCTCTTTGTATTCATCCAAGGCATCCCAAATCTTGTCTAAGTGGTCAACCGTATCGCCAAAGTAAACGGCTAAGTCCATCTTGGCGAAGCGACGAATTTTAGGTTCCAGGCTGCCGATAACCGCTCTCATTGGCCAGATGATGCGGCGAAAGGAGATAATATCACGCCGAAGCATGGAGATTTCCTTAATTGCGCTGCCTCTTGTGTCGGAGAAAATCCTGTCTTCAACGTCCTCGATATTGTCCAGCATCTTATTCGATATCGGCAGGCAGTAGTCAACCAGCCGGTCAATTATACGGTAGAGAAGATAGCCAGAGCCCTCACTAAAATGTTCTTGCCGTGACTCTTCATCAATCTGGCACTCCCTAAACAGCTTTACCAGTGGTTTAAGCTCTCCTTTATGCAGGGTAATCAGGTAGTTTTCGCCGATAAATACCGATAGCTGGCTGGCAGTAGTTACCCGTGCCTCTTTACTGAATACTGGGAAGTGGAAGACTAAAAATAGATAATCTTTATACTCGTCTATTTTAGGGCGTTGTATTCGGCTGAGGCAATCGTCCAAATCTAGAGGATGGAAGGGGTAGTTTTGTGCCAGGTATTCGGTTTCCTTTTCTGTGGGATGTTCAATGTTGACCCAGGTTAGGTTACCCCAACTGAGCGACTGAAGATTTAGTTGTTCTTCTTTTCTGATCTGAGAGATAGTCATTGTCGCTTACCATTTTGAACTAAATTCGAAAGATAGCTATTGCGATTACTTTTTAGCCCGACTGAGTTATTACTTAAAACCCTCGTTAAGAAATCTAATTATATTCTACACTAGGTCGTCTATCAAGGTAGCAAGATTAATAAAACCATTCTATTTTACCACAATTCTTGCTGGATGGCATCTAAACTGATATGTTAGTATAATTAACTGGGATTATTTTAACATAAATTGGTATAATTTAAAGATGAAACCGATAGAGCCTCCGTTGAGGCACAGGATTAGTTTTAGAATTAAGAAGGCGCTGGGGATGAATATTTTCCTGTGCGATAGCTGTAAGTGGAACTGGCGTGGAGCCTGTCATAACCCCACCCGTCCCAACGCTACCTGGTGCCCTGATTATGTGAAAAGAGGGAAGTAACACTTTTCTACTCTAGGGCCATAATTATTCCCTACCCACCACGAAGCACAAATTTACCTTGAATTACTGAGGGTTATATTTTTCCTCCCGTAAGCTTCCTTAACTTTATTACCTGGGGATACCGAGTTTGAACCTACTACTTTTAGCTCCCCCTACGAGTTGCATAGCTACTTAAGATTTGCTAAACTAGCTTGAATTCATATGGGCCGTTAGCTCAGTTGGCAGAGCACCTGACTTTTAATCATAGAACCGAGGTGGTAAGCAGTTCCCCCACGTGTGATTTGGTGATGTTCTGTTGACGAGGTTGACTGAGTTTGTGCCTAGCAGTGCCAGTCCGTTTTGTTGGGTGCTAACCAGTCCGTTAGCAAAATGTTAGCAAAACTTGAGAGTGGCTTAAGTTTATATACAATGACTAAGGGGGCCCTCCGTTCTTAGTACCACCTACAATGAGAGACTCCCTGCCTTTTTCACCGGTTAGTCTGCAATTAATTGCCAAGCCTCTAGGCTTTGACTTGAATGAGTTACTTATCATAGCTGGTTACCTATCCCCAGAATCACCATCATTATCGGAAGAGCAGAGAAATAAGATACGTACTGAAGTGAATACGCTATTAGAACGTGTAGTATCTGACAACAACCGCATTAAAGAAATTGTCAATCGACTTCTAATGACGAGTTAAGAGCTATTGAGTAGCCAACCACGTATGCGAACCGTCACATCCGTCATAACTGGCTTAAAATTCATTCAAGCTTTACTTTCCGATGAAAAGTTCATCGTGTGCTTTTTACTTCAAGGCTGAAATGAAATATCCTTAAGTCGTATCGCCCGTCCGGTCTGGATAGCGTCAAATCCGTGCCTGTTCCGGATGCTGTCTATGGCTTTGTTCAATTCCTCCAGCTTCCGGTCGGAGGGAGCGAATAGCATCGTCTGCCTACTCGCTTCCACCAGGTTCGACACACCGATACCGATCAGACGCACCGTCTGTACTTCTATCGCCAGTGCCCGCTTGAGCAAATCAACACCACTTTCAAATATCGCTCGGTCGGTGTCAACGCCTTCGTTAAGCGTACGGCTGCGGGTGATAGTTGCGAAATCAGCATACCTCAACTTCAGAGTTACACACTTTGCCTGTTTACCCTTCTTCCTAAGATCGGCACCTACCTTTTCGCTTTGAGTCCATAAGGTCGCCTCCAGAAACGAGCGGTCTCTGGTATCCTCTCCAAAAGTGTTCTCCCGACTGATCGACTTAGCTTCACCGGGGGGCAATACCTGTCTGTCGTCAATACCATTGGCGAAACGATGCAGCATTTCTCCCGCGGTACCGAGATGACTCTTCAAAGCATAAGCAGGCATTCGGGATAGTCCTCCTATCGTATGCACTCCCAAGCCCTTGATAACCTTAAGGGTTTGTTTCCCGACTCCAGGCAGCTTTTCTACAGGCAGAGGTGACAAGAAATCACGCTCTTCACCCGGAGCTACTTCGATGAGACCATCCGGCTTGGAAAGCTCTGATGCAACTTTGGCGACTACTTTACAGCTTGCGATGCCAACCGAAGCGTAAAGTCCTAATTCATTCTGAATTCGCTGTTTCATCTTGTCTGCCATTTGCCGAATGGAACCATGTATCGATTCAAACCCTGTTACATCCAGGTAGGCTTCATCGAGGCCCATCGGTTCGATAAATGGGGAGAACTCATTAAGAATTGCCATAAACCTCTGGGAGAATTCACGGTACCTGGTAAAATTCCCCTCGATGAAGATCGCTTCCGGACACAACCGGACGGCAGTTACCAGTGGCATACCGGAGTGAAGGCCGAAGGCTCTTGCTTCGTAGGAAGCTGTGGCGACAACCCCTCTTCGGTCAGGTTTACCACCCACTACAACAGGTTTACCTTGGAGCTCGGGATTAAGTACCTGTTCCACCGAAACGAAGAAAGAGTCGAGGTCAATATGAATGATAGTTCTTCTTGCCATATGGTTACCCTGGACCATTCGAGAAACTGGCCGTACTTATTGTATTTTAACACAGTCACCACGCGCGGCAAGAATAATGCTATTCAGGATTAGGAACTGAACGAAAAGATGGAAAGTTGAGGTATGTGATTTCTCGGCTTATAATTGACATACCGCCAATGAAACAATCGCAGATAGAAATCAACGAACAGTTCAAGCATGCCCTCGAAATAGTGGGGGACACCGATAGGAACGTTTTCATCACGGGCCGCGCAGGCACAGGGAAATCGACACTACTAGAATATTTCCGCAACACCACGA
>JADFUW010000013.1 GCA_015222205.1 Chloroflexota bacterium | reverse complement strand
GCACTAATTCGTAGCCATCGTGAAGGGGCCAACAGGCAAGCTGAGACCTCTGTTAGTACTGCGCTGACACAAGGTACAGGAATACTGTGGTGAGATGACTGTGTGGAAGATGATTAGTTGATTTGAGACAGGATACGCTTGGCGCGATAATCAGGAAGCATCATAAATCTGAGCTACTGTCTTTACAGCATCTATTCGCCCTCTGCCTACCCCACTAATGCTAATCTCCTGACAACCAGCCTCAATTGCCGTCCGAACCTCGTCATTGAGCCTGCCATCACCATTAGCATCCGTCACCACATCAAAAAGTAGTGCTGCCATGCCAGTATACAGATTACCCTTGATACCTATAGCCACGTAGCCCCCGGACTTCAAGAGGCTGCCGCTGACCGCTTTGACAAGATGGTAACCCCCAGGCGTGAAAATGAGGCGGTTAAAAAAGTCGGTTAGCTATCCGTTAGCTAAAATGAAAATGCCTCTGATAAGCAAGCGGAAAACAGGGGCATTTTAGCCTCATAAATTGGTAGCGGGGGCTGGATTCGAACCAGCGACCTTCGGGTTATGAGCCCGACGAGCTTCCACTGCTCCACCCCGCGCCGTAGTCTAAAGTATAACCCTCGGCAGGACGGAGTGTCAACCTCAACTTCCCCCTTAGCCTCTTATGTTTCCTTATTCAGGCTAGCCAAGAACTCAGCGTTGGTTTTTGTCTTACGCAGGCGGTCGAGAACTCGCTCTGTAGTTTCCGTAAAGTTGACCGAGTCAGAGGCAATCATTGATGCCATCCGCCGCAGTAGCCAGATCTGCTTTAAGTCATTTTCATCCACAAGTAGCTCTTCCCGCCGGGTACTACTGCGCTGGATATCTATGGCCGGAAAGGTTCGGCGCTCAGCTAATCGGCGGTCAAGATGGAGCTCCATATTACCCGTTCCCTTGAACTCCTCATAGATAAGCTCATCCATGCGGCTGCCGGTATCAATCAGGCAGGTAGCGATGATAGTTAGGCTGCCACCCTCATCCACATTGCGGGCAGCACCAAAAAAACGTTTGGCCGGGTGCAATGCCGCCGGGTCAATGCCACCGGATAGGGTACGACCGCTGGAGGGCACAGCCAGATTATACGAGCGGGTAAGGCGGGTAATGCCATCAAGGAGAATAAAAACATCCTTACCACTCTCTACCAGCCGTTTGGCCCTCTCCAGGGCTAACTCGGCGACACGGGTATGATTCTCCACCGGCTCATCAAAGGTAGCACTTATCACATCACCTTTGACCGAGCGCTTCATATCAGTAACCTCCTCCGGCCGCTCACCGATAAGGCACACCATAATGTGAATGTCATTATAGTTAGTGGTGACAGCATTGGCTATTGACTTGAGCAGTAGTGTCTTACCCGCTTTAGGTGGTGACACAATCAAACCCCGCTGTCCCCGGCCAATGGGAGCAATGAGGTTCAGGAGTCGGTTGGATAGGTTATTAGCTGTGGTCTCCAGATTAATCAATTGGTCAGGGAAGGTAGGGGTAAGTGCAGTAAAATGGGGACGATGCTTAGCCAGCTCCGGATTTATATCGTTAACGGCCTCCACCCGGAGTAAGCTACGATATTTCTCACCACTCTTGGGTGCTCTGACCTGACCGGTAACCATATCCCCAGTACGCAAACTAAAGCGGCGGATCTGAGATTGGGATACATAGATATCATCTAAGCTAGGCAGCAGCGTGCTTTGTCTGAGGAACCCATAGCCATCATTCATAATCTCCAGAATACCGCCACAGAAGGCATGACCTTGCTGCTCAGTATGCACCTGCAGGAGGCGCATGATAATATCTTGCTTCTTGAGACTAGTGGGACTGGAGATGCCCATTCCCTTAGCCAGCTCAACTAACTCATCCTTGCTTTTAGTTTCTAATTCAGTAATGTTCATGATGTAACCTTCCCTGTAGTTCTTATTTGACGCTTCCCTCTTCATCCTTCCTTAATGAGGGTAAGTAATTTTGAAGGTGGGACTGTGTCCCTAGGGTATATTCTGAAGATGTCTTACACTATCATATATAATCATATATAGTTATTTAGGTGGAAAGGGGTAATGAGGGCTGAGCCCCTTCCCGTAATGTTTCCTTAGCCGCACCGATAAAGTTGCGGAAAAGAGGATGAGGATGGCTAGGCCGAGAGTTAAACTCGGGATGGAACTGACAGCTTACCATCCACGGATGACTGTTTAGCTCACAGGTCTCTACCAGCTTGCCGTCAGGTGATAGGCCGCCATAAACCATGCCTGCCTCTTTGAGAAGGGTGCGAAATTGATTATTAAACTCATAGCGATGTCGGTGACGTTCGTAAACCAGACTCTCTCCGTAGGCATCAGCCACATGACTACCGGGCACTAACTGGCAAGGGTAATTTCCCAGACGCATCGTCCCTCCCTTACCCTTTACTGCCTTCTGTTCAGGGAGAAGGTCAATAACCGGGTAGGGGGTGCCGGGATAGAACTCGGCAGAGTTAGGTTCGCCTGACTTCAGGACATAGCGGGCAAACTCAATCACCATGACATGCATCCCCAGACACAAACCTAGATAGGGGACCCCGTTGTTTCGAGCATAGGTAGCTGCCTTTACCATACCCTCTATGCCTCTAATGCCAAAACCGCCAGGAACTATAATACCCTGGGCTGACCCAAGTAGGGTATCACCACCGTCCTTCTCTAAATCTTCAGAGTGAACCCAGAGCAGGTTAAGACATCTATTATGATACAAGGCAGCATGACATAGCGCCTCACGAACTGAGAAGTAGGCATCCTGTAACTCCACATACTTGCCCACCAGGGCAATATTAACCGGCTCAAGGGGCTCCTTAATTCGCCTGACCAGCTCCCCCCATTGGCTCAAGTCTTTCTTGCGGGTTTTAAGACCGAGCTTGCCTACAACTAATTGCCCCAGGCCTTCTTCTTCAAGGAGCATCGGCACCTCGTAGATAGTGTCTACGGTGGGCAGAGGGATAACCGCCTGCCGTTGCACATCGCAAAAGAGTGATATTTTATCCCTTATCCCTTCAGAGATGGGATAGTCACTGCGGCATACAATGATATCAGGCTGGATACCAATACGCCTGAGTTCATTAACGCTGTGCTGAGTAGGCTTGGTCTTTAGCTCTTTAGTAGAGGTAAGGTAGGGGAGAAAGGTAACATGAATATAGAGCACATTTTCCCGCCCGACATCATTTCTCATCTGCCTGATAGCCTCCAGAAAGGGCTGCCCCTCAATATCACCGACGGTGCCACCAACCTCTATAATAACCACCTCAGCCTCAGATTTCTGGGCTAGCTTCTTAAACCGTTCCTTAATCTCACCAGTAACATGAGGCACTACCTGGATGGTACCTCCTAAGAAATCGCCCCGCCTTTCTTTACCAATAACTGAGCTGTAGATCTGACCTGAGGTAACATTAGATTCGGCAGTAAGCTCAATATCAATGAAACGCTCATAGTTACCTAAATCAAGGTCAGTCTCAGCACCATCTTGAGTAACAAATACTTCACCGTGCTGATAGGGTGACATTGTCCCCGGGTCAACATTTAGATAGGGATCCAGCTTCTGCACCGACACAGTAACCTGACGGCTCTTTAGAATAGTGCCAATGGAGGCGACAGTGATACCCTTACCGACCGAACTAACAACACCACCAGTAACAAAGATGTATTTTGACATATAGGAGCACCAAACTATAAAAACCCAAGAAAACCAAAAATTTTGGGGGGGAACATTAAGGTTTCAACAAAACAAGTTCACGACAAATCTATATGCAGAAGTCCTGTGGAAGTTTAGTAGAAATACTCCATATATAACTATAATCGGAGAAATACTACTTGTCAAGTTTATGTGCTTGTTTTGCTCAAATCCTAGCCTGTGCTATTATTAGTCCGATGGAGATTAATGTTTTAATTGATGATGGGTTTGAGGAGTGCTCAGATATCAACTGGCTTCAGAGCGTAGTCAGGCAGGTTCTTATGGCTCAGGATGTTAGCTCTGATGTTGAGGTTGGTCTGGTTATTGCCAGCCAGGAAAGGGTGCAGGAGCTAAATCGGAGCTATTTAGGCAAGGACACGCCTACTGATGTGCTCGCCTTTTCTATGCTACCAGCCGGGGGTGAGCCTTCTTTTGTGCTACCTCCTGATGGAGTACTTCACCTCGGTGAAGTCATCATCTCCTACCCTCAAGCAGTGATACAGGCTGAGGAGCAGGGACACCCTGTAAAAAAGGAAATGGTCATCCTTATTATTCATGGGTTGCTTCACCTCCTGGGATATGAGGACGAAAAGCCGGAATCCAAGTGCCAGATGGTCGCCAGGGAGGGGGAAATCCTGAGCCAAATTGAGGGTGAAACATATTGAGGGTTCTCGGTATTGCCGGTAGTCCGCGGCGGGGGGGCAACACCGACCTCCTGCTGGATGAGGTCATGAAGGGTGCCACCAGCCAAGGGGCTGAGGTCAAGACCATCATCCTTAACGACCTCAAGATTACCCCCTGTCAGCACTGCGATGCCTGTCGTAAAACAGGTAGGTGTCAGATAGAGGATGATATGCAGCTAGTCTACCGTGAGCTAGCACAGGCAGACCGAGTAGTTCTGGCTTCCCCCGTCCAGTTCATGGGCTTAACGGCTCAGATGAAGGCGATGATTGACCGCTGCCAAGCACTATGGGCAAGAAAATACCTGCTTAAAATACCACCACTGGATAGCATTAAAGAGAGAAAGGGACTATTTATCTCTGTTGGTGGCCAAAAGATAGCCAACCTATTTGAGCCGTCACTGGCTACGGTAAAGACCCTGTTCAAAATTCTAGATATTACTTACGCCGGAGAATTAGTATTCCCCGGGATAGATGAGAAGGGGGCGATAGCTAAACACCCTGATGCCCTGCACCAGGCTTTTCTCACCGGGCAAAAACTGGCGGCAGATTTTTAAATTTACTTTGCTCTTGAACCCAGCTCGGGTCTAAACCCACCTCGTTTTCCAAACCCAACGCCACAAGGTAGAGTCACCCTCATAGTTTATAGAAAACATCTGCATTTTATTATACTTCAGGAATCTCTCCGACGCCATCTGAGTAGTACTGGCACGGTTATACCGGCGGCTACAGCAGCTATAATGCTGCCCACTAGCCACCAGTTAGTCGGGGCCGGTGGTGTTACTGGAGGGGCTTGAGGTTCCGGTGGTGGAGCCACTGGTGTGGTTGATGGTGCCGGGGATGCTGCCATGACCTCAAATGCTCCCAATAGGCCATTGACATTTACGATATAGGTTCCGGCAACATCTTTTCTAATAGCGAAGCCCCGTTCAGTTTAGGGGACAGAGGGTAAAAGTCCCGGCTATTAAAGTTGATATAGATTGACCAGCACAGGGTTAGTGTTTACAATAAGGCCAGGGTTAAGCGATTAATTAATTACATTTCCCAGGAGGGGCCTGCAGGTGAGTAGTAATAGCCAGAGTCCAAACCTGGGTGAGGCAGCCACTCACTTCCTGGTCAGCCTACCACCCGAAAAGAGGGAAGCAAGCCAGCAGGAGGTTTATAAATTTGCCCGCTGGTACGGGTGGGAGAGACCCTTTGCTGAACTAAGGGCTCCCTATATAGCTAACTATGCCGAGCGGCTATCGCTATCGGATACCGACTATGCCAAAAAGCTGGAACTAATACGAACCTTCCTGATTTATGCTAAGAAGGAGGGATGGAGTAAAAGCAATCTGGCTATTCATCTTAAGACCAAGAAGGCTAAAACCTCAGCCCGGTCTTCTTATCACCGGGATTTACCAAAGGCCGTTTCTTTAACTCAACAGGGGTATGCTGAGCTGGAGACTGAGCTGGCTACCCTTAAAGATAAGCGCATCAAGGCTATTGATGAAGTGCGCCAAGCGGCAGCCGATAAGGACTTTCGTGAGAATGCACCCCTAGAGGCGGCTAGAGAGCAACGCGGCCAAATAGAAGGGCAAATCAGGGAGCTAGAAGAGGCCCTGAAATCAGCGACTATCATTGATAAGGAAGGAAAGGAACGAGAGGTTACACTTACGTCAAATGTTGGCGACCATATTACTCTACGTGACCTAGCTTCCGATGAAGAGCTATCTTTTAGGCTAGTCAGTCCCAATGAGGTAGACCCAACGAAGGGAAAGATTTCTATTGCTTCACCTATAGGTAAAGCTGTTATTGGCCGGAGCCAAGGGGAGATAGTAGGGGTAACCACACCCGCCGGTAAGCTGCACTACGAGATTGAGCAGATTGAGCATTAACCAATAAAACCAAAGATAAGTCAATATTAGCTGCGGGGCAGGTGGAATGGGCAGCGGGCATTCTTTATCGTTTCCTACACAATTATTTCAGGGGGTACCTGCCTAATCCTAGCCAGCAGTCCTACAGCGAGCGGCAGATAGACTGGCTCACCACGCTTACCACGATAACCCTGGGATGGGAGAAAAAACCTATCGCTCTCCACCATTAATCTATCTTGTGAGGTGTTCTTGATAACATCGCGTATATTAATAGCTATAGAATACCCAGTGTAGGCACTAAAAAACGAGTCCTCCCGCAGCAAGCTACAGGATATTCTCGTTAGACTTTACAAACCCCTCCGCTACTGTGCAAGCAACTCCCCACTGCACAGTAGTATCTACAACAGGTCAAATCCACACTAAAGGGCTAAACATGAGGGGAAGTCATTTCACATGGCTCCCCCTCTAACCATCCTCACCCTAGGACTTACCAATGCGGAACACCTTGGTTCCGCATATTGGGCACTCACCCTGAGTGGCGGGACGCTTATTCTTCATCGTAATAGCCCTGGGGTTCTTGATCTCAACCTTCTTCCTGCACTTTACACAATACGCCTGCATTTTGACCTCCTTATTCGTAAAGTTCTAGGCAAGAGATTACCACATAGCCAGGCATTAGTCAATAGGTTTTGCCTGAGATTCCCCGGAAATTCCTAAAAAATCTTTGCCTTAAAGTTAGCCGGTTCCCGAGCCACCGTGTTTAAACCAAACACGATTCAATATCTCACACTTAAAGTCCCTGCCATAGCTTCTCTACCTTAGCCTCAAGCTCATCAAGGTCACAATCAGTATCTATGATAACATCGGTACGGCCTACCCGTTCCTCTGCCGATAGCTGGGAGGTGATGCGAGCCGTAGATTCTAATTCAGAGAGCCCAACTCGCTCTTGAAGTCGCCTTAAGACCGTGGCCCTAGAAGCAACCGTAACCCAAATCTTATCCACTAGTGAAGCCCAGCCCGCTTCCAACAAGAGGGGGGCCTCAAGCACCACTACACCCACCCCACCCTGCCGGTATTCCTCAAGCTGAGCCCTTACTTTCTCATATATCCGAGGGTGCATTATCCGATTTAGCTTTAATAAAGATTCAGGGTTTCCAAATACTATCTCACCTAGCTTTTTACGGTCAATGTTACCATCGGGGGTAAGAATCTGCCTGCCAAAGCCAGCCACCACTTCACGCCACGCCTCAGTATTGGGCTTGAGAAGTTCATGGCCAATCTTATCAGCATCTATAATAACCGCCCCCAGCCCAGCCAGAAACTGAGCCACGGTACTCTTGCCACTACCTATACCACCGGTAAGACCAATAATCCTCATTACTAACCAACCCCAATCAGTCTAACCGTCCATAGCCAGGTAGTCAAGACAGGTTTCCCTTATCTCCAACCATTCTTCAAAGATACTATTCAAAAGGGTGCTTAAGAGTGGCCACTATCTCTCTTCTTATCTTAACATGGTTTCTTTTTTAGCTCAGAGCAGTAATCATGGGTGTTTAAGAGGGGCTTAGCCCCTCTTTTTATTCTTCCCCCTCTCCCTTGGCCGAGAGGGGGACACAGGGGATAAGGGTGATATAAATATCAGTCAACGGGCTATAATTGACACTAAACGGGTGATATAATTAGGATAAAGAGCCAAAGACGGTGATAGCCATGAATGAGGCGATGCTGTATGAGAGGCTGCCAGACTCCAGGGTAAGGTGCCATATCTGCCAGTGGCACTGTCTTATCAACCCGGGCAAACTTGGCGTGTGCCGCATGTACCGGAATAAAAATGGCACCCTGTATAACCTGAACTATGCACAGGTATCATCAGTAGCCGCTGACCCCATTGAAAAGAAGCCCCTCTTTCACTTCTTTCCCGGAACTCTAGCCCTATCTCTGGGCAGTTGGGGTTGTAACTTTCACTGCCAGGACTGCCAGAACTGGGAAATTTCGTGCTCGGAGACTCCTGAGCCATATCGTGGTCCTCATCAAATTCAACCTCAAACGGCGGTGGAAATGGCTAAGAGCCACCACTGTGCCGGTATTGCCTGGACATATAACGAACCCAGCATCTGGTTTGAGTATACCCTTGACTCGGCCAAGCTAGCCAAGAAAAACAACCTGTATACTGTCTATGTGACTAATGGCTACCTGACCCCTGAGGCACTGGATACTATCGGGCCCTATCTAGACGCCTGGCGCGTTGATGTTAAGGGCTTCTCGGATGCTCTTTACCGCGACCTGACTAAGATAACCCACTGGCGAAGGATTTTAGAGGTTGCCCAGCGGGCTAAAGACAAGTGGGGCATGCATGTTGAGGTGGTTACTAACATTATTCCCACCATGAGCGATGATGACCCGCAACTTGAGGGCATTGCCCGGTGGATACATGATGAGCTCGGTGAGCTAACCCCGTGGCATGTAACCCGCTTCTACCCCAACTATCATCTCCAGCATCTCCCCCCCACCCCCATCGCCACCCTAGAGCATGCCTACGATGTTGGAAAGAGAGCCGACCTCAAGTTTGTTTATACCGGTAATGTTCCGGGGCACAAGAGTGAGAGTACCATCTGCTATTCCTGCGGTAAACTGATTATAGAAAGGTATGGCTATCAAACCAGAGTAATCGGCCTGGAAGGTTCAAGGTGTAAGTTCTGCGGGGCAGAGCTTAATATCAGGACATCCGGGACAAAGGGAGGGCATCATGATTAGACACCCTGTGGTGGCGGGACAATTCTATCCGGCTCAAGCTGACCAACTCAAGGAAATGATTGGGGGGCTGGTTGATGAGACCGCCGAAAAAGAGGATGTAATCGGCCTGGTGTCACCCCACGCCGGGTATATCTACTCGGGGCCAGTAGCCGGAGCAGTTATATCCCGAATCAAGTTTAAGGACACCTTTATCATCATAGGGCCTAGTCATACCGGGATGGGCAAGCCCCTCAGCATCATGACCGAGGGCACCTGGGAAACACCCCTAGGTCAGATAGAGATTGACTCAGCACTAGCCAAGCAGATTTTAACCACCTCCCAGCACTTGGAGGAAGACTCTAAGGCACACGAATTTGAACACTCCATTGAGGTTCAGATACCCTTTTTACAGTATTTCAAGAAAGATATCAGGCTCGTACCCATTACCCTCTCCTACTACGATGACGCCACCTATAAAGAAATCGGCAAGGAAATAGCACAAGCCGTGAAGGATTTAAATAGAGAGGTAGTAATCATCGCCTCAAGTGATATGACCCACTACGAGCCACAGGGGTCGGCTCAAGAGAAAGACACTAAAGCTATAGAGGCAATACTAGAGCTTAACGAGGACGAGCTGCTAAAACGGGTTAATGACCTTGATATCTCAATGTGCGGCTATGCCCCAACGGTGGCACTTATTGTTGCTGCCAAGGAGCTAGGGGCAACCAGAGCCGAGCTGGTCAAATACCAGACCAGCGGTGATATCACCGGAGATTATTCCGCCGTGGTTGGTTATGCCGGGATAATACTAAAAGGGATGTCCCCGCCGGCTAAGCTAGCCAAGCAGACGGTAGAGACCTATGTTAAAGAAGGAACGATTCTCCCACCCCCCGAAGAGCTTCCCCCCGAGATGAGGGAGAGAGCCGGCGTGTTTGTCTCCATCCATAAGCTTGGTGGGCTGCGGGGCTGCAT
>JADFUW010000012.1 GCA_015222205.1 Chloroflexota bacterium | reverse complement strand
ATAAGCAAATCAGGTTTCAGGTAGCAGCGCAGCCTCTTTTCCCAGGTACCATCGGCTCTACCTCCTCCCAGATCAGACAGCAGTCGATTTGCCTTGATAAACAAGGCAGTATGGCCGAGGCGACAGGCTTGATGTCCTAAAGCCTGAGCCAGATGGGTCTTACCCACCCCAACAGGACCGCAGAAAATTATTGACTCCTTCCGCTCAATAAACCGGCAGGTAGCCAGGTCGCGAATATGCTGAGTAGGTATCCTGGGATTGAAGTCAAAATCAAATTGCTCCAAGCTCTTCTCTTCCTCAAAGTGGGCTTTAGTAACTCGGCTAGCCAGTCTCTTATTAGCCCGGTACTGCACCTCATCCTCTAGAAGAAGCTCCAGAAACTGAATAAAGCCAATATTATCCTTTTGTGCCTGGCTAAGCCTCAAATTAAGGGTGTCCAGCATACCGTTTAGCCTGAGTGACCTCATCTTACTTTCTAGTTGATGAATATCATTCACTAATCTTCCTCCTTAACTTCTAATGGAACAATATAGCTCGTCTGGCCCACGTAGAAAGGCACCAGACGGACTCGCCGGCTCAAACAAGGCCGGCTCTTCATCCAGACCTCGTTCCAGTATAGTTTTTACCGTGCGGTAAGCAGGGTCACCAAAGGCATTAGCCCGGGCACAGGCCTTATCCAGCCTCTCTTGCCCGTATTTCTCTGCCAACCTCAGGATTCCCTGGCACTGACGTAGATGATGAAAGGCATGCTCCCCCAGAAGAGCATCCACTGTCTCCCTGGTTGACTTACCGATAAGGTTGGCTCTCCCTCGATACCAGTCAGGGGTACGTTGGAAGAAAGCTGCCTTCTCTGGTGGATAATCATTCCAATCGGTAGTCCTTTCCCCCTTAGCACCTCGCAGGTGAGTCTTCACCAGTTCCCAGTCAAGATAAACTTCAACTACCTTCGTCCCCAGCTTTACATCTACGCTCTTTCCTATATACCGGTAGGGCACAGAGTAAAGCGTGCCACCTACCTGGATATGGCAGTCATGGGCAACTTTAGCCTGATGCCAGGTTGCTATTTCAAATGGTGCCGCTGGCAACAACTTAAGCTGTTTTTCTTCAGCAAGACGAAACATAGTCAGCGGCTGCTGACGGGTAGTGCCGTGCTGCCTTGTCCCGGCTATCTTAAGACACCACTCCAGGGCTTGCTTATTTATCTCCTCCAGGCTGGTAAAATCCCTTCCTGACCAGAAGCTATCTCTGATATAGGGGATAACCCGCTCTACGCGTGCCTTATCCTTTGGTTTACCACTCCTCGCCGGGTCAATGATGATATCGTAGTGATGGGCTAGTTCTTCATAGCCCTGGTTAAACTTCGGGTCATAGAGGTCAGCCTTGATTACCCCGGTCTTTAGATTATCCGGGACTATCCTCCTTGGCGCTCCACCAAAGAAATCAAAGGCTAAGATGTGACAGGTAAGCCACTCTCTCTGGTTCATCCTGGTTACCACACGAACAAACATGTGACGGCTGAAGGACAGTATCAGGGCGAAAGCCCAGAGCTTGTGCCTTTTACCGCTCAGTGAGTCCTGCCACATCCCAAGATAGCCAAAGTCAATCTGCGCTTCCTCGCCCGGCGGTGGTTCCCTCCGTCTTATTATAATGCATGGTTTTTTCCACACATCAAAGAGGAAACAGCTAAGATAGCGGTAGAAGCTGGGCAGGGACACCTTAACCCCTTCCTCATCATGCAGCCTCTGCCATATCGTGGCGGCAGTAGTCGTAGCTAATGCTTCCCTGATTTCATCTTGATGGGGAAGAAGTCTACGAAAGGTCTCTGACCGGGTTGATGGGTCAGGTGGTTTGGGAATCACCTCTCTTAAGAATGCTTTCCAGCCTTGAGGTGGCGTAGGGTCACCCCGATGATAACCCCTGCCCTGGGTAGGATACATCTAACCCAACTTCAACCCCGGGATTTCCAGAATTATTATGGCCAAGCCCTCACTAGCGGTCGCGCTGACGGAAAAGGTGGCCTCTCTAGCCGAAGCGTATGCTATCATCATCGTATTCTATCCGAGGCGCTGAGCCACGCCGTTAGAATGGGATTAGTCGGTCGCAATGTTGCGGAGGTGGTAGACCCACCGCGGGTTGAGCACAAGAATCTGTCAATTCTTAGTCCTGAAAATGTACCACGATTTCTTGAGGCAGCTCAAGATACACCACATTATGTGTTGTTTTACACAGCGCTTTACACCGGGATGCGGTTGGGTGAGCTACTAGGACTCCGGTGGTGTGATGTAGACCTAGACCTGGCTTCCCTTTCTGTGGTACAGTCCCTCTATAAGTGTCGGGGTGTCTGCAAGATCATACAGCCAAAGAGTTCTCACAGCCGGCGTCAGATAGCTATGTCGCCTTCCCTAGCACTGTTGCTGCGTAAGCATAAAACTAATCAACAGGCGCAGAGAATCTTACTCGGAAAGGTTTTGGGTGATAGCGATCTTGTCTTCACTTATGTTGATGGTAAGGCTCTTGACCCAAAGGTCATCAGCCATAATTGTGCTAAAATACTTAAGAGGGCTGGTCTACCTCATATCCGTTTTCATGACCTCAGGCACACTCATGCCACCCTCTTGCTAAAAGCTGGCGTACATCCTAAAATAGTAAGTGAGAGGCTTGGCCATGCTAACATTGGTATTACGCTTGATACCTACAGCCACGTGTTACCTGGACTGCAGGAAAAAGCCGCCGAGCGCTTTGATGAGATGCTGGAGACAAGGCTTACTGCAGAGGATGTTAGCAAAATGTTAGCAAATGAAACCGACCTAGGCACAATGGGCCGTTAGCTCAGTTGGCAGAGCACCTGACTTTTAATCAGGGTGTCGCAGGTTCGAGACCTGCACGGCCTACTAGTGGGGTCGGATGTCAATAATGGACACGAAACCTTTCATGCTGCCAGTAGCCCGGCATAGTATTTCTGGGCATAAGCTACAGGTGATAAGAATCCCAGTTTAGCCCCATCGACGCTGCCGGAAGATGTGGTGGAGGTGGTATCGTGAAGACGCTGGCAGCTATTCAGGCTTTTATCCACAATCGCCAAGCCAAGAATCTCAGTCCCAGAACCATCGAGTGGTATGATGGTTTCCTCAGGAGATTTGCCCGCTTTTCCCCCGAGCTCCCCATGGATCCAGAACCGATAGAGGAATTCCTAACGCAGGTCACAGGAGAGCCAGAAACAAGGCATGCCTACTATCGTTGCCTTAAAGCCCTCTACCGTTTCATTTGCAGACGCCATCGCCTGCCCAATCCGATAGAACTCATAGACCCGCCACGCTGTCCGAGGAAGGTTATGCCTACCCTGGAAGCACACGAAATGATGCAGCTACTTAACCTAGCTAAGAACCTAAGAGATAGAGCCCTGTTATCTATTTTCATGGACACCGGTGCCCGGGTCACCGAGATAGTTACTCTCCGCAGGCAGAACATCAAAGAGGATACCATCAAGGTAAGGGGCAAGAGGGGAGAAAGGGAAATCCCCATCAGCGATGAGACCAGGCGGTTGCTCCTAGCCCTAATTGATGCTAACGAACCCGGTGAGTATGTGTTTACCAACGAAAAGGGGCAGCCCCTAACTAGGTACGGCGTCTACTGGATATTCCGTGCTTACATGAGACAGTCTTCCCGACTGGCTTAAGAACGCCATTACCCTGGAGAGACTAGAGATGAATATGAGGGCACTAAAAGGAGAGGAGATGACCGGTACCGATGCCGAGGTATGTGCCTATCTTATGACGACTTCCCTTACTCAGCCGGTAGATAGCGACTGGACCCAAATCTACCTTTACATCACTGGCAGGGTTTATAGGAAGTGGCGCACTAAAGAGTCGGGGGCTACTGTGCCCGATGATATTCGGGTGGAGTCAATCAGCGACTACCAGATGGCGGAGCTCAATCGGCTCAAAGAGTGGCTCTATCGTAAAAGGACTACCATCAGGCAGGACGGGGACCGGGCCGAGAGGCGGCAGAAGAAGGAAGAAGAGGCAGCCGAGAGAAAGCTAGAGCAGCCAGCACTGTTTGACTTCTAGTATATTACTAGCGATATATGACTAAGGGGTCGGGGGTTCGAATCCCCCGACCCTTTTTTTGTTTATTTTGTCCTATATGAGCCGCACTTATCTTGGCCCGATACTCAGGGGCTTGCCCTCTTTTCTTCAGCCACTTAGAGCGACATCTTGCCGAACAGAACCTACCTGGTGATGTTGGCTTGACCCGAGATGCTTTTCTGGTAAATACCATGCCACACATCTCACACACCAAAGTCAATCTTGGTGCTTTAACATGCTTCATT
>JADFUW010000011.1 GCA_015222205.1 Chloroflexota bacterium | reverse complement strand
CACCGTCTCCCCGATGTGAATCGTCCCGGAATCAGCTTCAAAAGAGACGATCTCCGGAGGAACAATAACTTCGGGGGTAACAACTAAGGTATCGGATACTTCCTCCGACCAGTCGCCGTTGTTATCTTGCACCTTTAAGTAGACGATGTGTTCCCCGACGGTGAGCGCGCTGGTAACGACAGACTCATTAACTCCCAGCGGCCCGTCAATGTTCGAGCGCCAGCGGTAGGCAACAATCGTTCCGTCGGTATCTATGCCGTGCCCTTGTAGGGTGACATCCTCACCGATGGTGATTGTCGGTGGCGCTACGGCATCGATATACGCCACAGGTGGTTCATTACCAGCCGGCGGCTCCTCCTGCGGAGTGGACGGTTCCTCTTCCGGCGGGATAATATCCGGTACTGACGGGGAAAAGCAGCCGGTAACGGTAAACATAAGCAGGACCGCTAATGCAGAAATAAATATTTTCTTCATTACACTACCTCCTGAAATTAATAATAGATGTTTATGCGAAGGGGCATTCAATAGCTCAAGTGGGTCAACCAATGATAACCGTCTCACGAATCGGATTAGACATTAATGCTCCCTGATTATTCTAACGCAGCGCGGAATACTGCGCAAGGGTAATTATGAGTATTCCGAAATAATGAACACAAGTCATCGGAAAGTAAAGCTTGAATGAATTTTGAGCCAGTTATGACGGATGTGACGGTTCGCATACGTGGTTGGCTACTCAATAGCTCTTAACTCATTTTGCCGACATTTTGCCGACATTTTGTTTAGCACTCAATGATACAGGGTAGCACTGTTAGGCACAAACTAGGGATTTCGCTTAAACCAAATAACACCAAATCGTATCTGGGGGCACTAGGTGGTATACCCACTAACGCTTTTCGAGAGCGGCACCATCAACCACTCGGACACCTCTCCCCGGTTACATCAGTAAATTATACCATAGAGGGCGTGTTAGCTGTATACTTTACTGACTTACTCCGATATTGTATGCTTCTAAGCAATGTCATTAGTCTTTAGGAGCTGTTATCTTTGGTTTGGTTAAAGTTTGCTGCCTGTCTGGCTATCATCCTGTTTTCCGGGACAAAGCTAGCCCGATATGGGGATGCTATTGCCGAAAAAACGGGACTGGGAAGGATATGGGTAGGGCTGGTGCTCCTAGCTGCCATTACCTCTATGCCAGAACTGGTTACCGCGGTGAGCTCGGTTGCTTTAGTTAAGCTCCCTGATTTAGCTGTAGGTGCTCTCCTGGGGAGTTGCCTATTTAATCTGACAATCTTGGCTCTTTTAGATATCATGTACCGTCCGGCACCAATCTTGAGCCAGGCCAGTTCACGGCATATGCTGTCAGCGGGCGTTGGTATACTGCTGGCCGCTGTTGCTGCCGGCGGCATACTGGGTGCGGGGAGGTTTTTTGGATTGACCGTGGGCTGGGTGAGTGTGTCAGGCATTGTGTTACTCGTCTTGTATATAGCTGGTGCGTGGTGGATATTTCGCTCTGAGCGTAATATCCAGGCGCAGTTAATACAGGTTATCTCTGCTAAATATGAAGGGCTACTCGTGAAGACGGTGTACCTAAGATTTGCCTTGGCTGCCGCAGCCATTATTGGTGCTGGAATATGGCTGTCGTTCGTTGGTAACGAGATTGCAGTGACCTATGGCTGGCATGCCAGCTTTGTGGGCAGTTTATTCTTGGCAATTACCACCTCGCTACCGGAACTGACAGTTTGTATGGCGGCTCTTCGTTTGGGGGCTATAGATATGGCAGTGGCTGATATATTAGGTGCCAATATGCTTGACATTGCCTACATCTTCATTGTTGATGTGTTTTACACTAAAGGGCCCATTCTCTCTTCAGTATCGGGTGTTCATCTCACCACGGCGGTAATTGTAATAGTGATGAGTCTCCTGGTTATTACTGGGCTCCGATTTCGGCAGAGGCGCAAGACATTTTTGTTCATTAGTTGGCAGGCGGTGGCGCTCATTGGGCTTTATATTTTTGGCATGCGTTATTTGTTTATTTCCGGTGTAGCCTAGGGGGGTGATGCCCAGCTTGAATGGCTATCCTTTTTATAGTGGTTTACTGATAAGAAAAATTCTGCTATTATAATGGCTAAGACTATAGGCCATGTAATAAAAAGGCCGTTTTTATTACAGGTGCCTTTCTACTAGGATTGAGGTACCTTCTCATTTATTTGTGGTGTTGCCGATGTGTTTTTGCGTGCTAGTTAAGCGTGTTATTAATAATATATAGGCAGCAATAGATTCTCCCGGGTGTGGCACCTGGGAATTTCCGAAAAGGGGTGCGCTATGTCTGCTGAAGAAATAAAGGGTAATGTGGAGAGTATTGAGATTAAGGCGGAGAAGACACTTGAGGATGCTAGGAGACGAGCTAATGAGACTATCTCTAAAGCCAGGGAGGAGGCCAGCAGGATTCTTGCCTCTGAGGTATCCTTGGATGAGGTAAAGAAGGAATGTGAGCAGACCCTAAATGAGGCTAGAAAGAAGGCTGACCGTGAGGTTGAAGAATCCAAGAAGAAAGCCTCTGAGATTAGAGTTAGTGCCGGGAAGAAGACGGGCAAGGTTACGGAGCGTATAGTGAATATTATCACCGGAGCCGACTTGAAATGACATCCCTAGTCCTCAGTTCCCCGGAGGCTATGTTTAGATTTAGGGTAATCACGCTGAAGGATTACGCTGAGATGGCTCTTAAGACTTTACATAAAGTCGGAGCTCTTCATGTTGAGGAAGGTAAAGAGTTAGAGCCTGTAGATAAGGCGGCTATTGAGAGTCAACAAAAAGAAATCAGCGAGTTACTGACCTTTGTGGGCAACATGCTTGGTTATATAACTGAGAAACAGAAGGTGTTACCGGCGGATGATGTTGAAGTAATATACACCAGACCCTTTGGCGAGATTAGTCGTGAAGTGAGGTTATTATATAGCAAGTTTGCAGAACTAACCGAGCAGACGGTCAAAATCAATAGAGAGGTTGCCGAACTAACCGAGCAGAAGAAGTATTTGGGATTTCTTACCGGGCAGCACGACCTAAAACTGACAGACTTGGACTTTTCTGGAGGCTACCTTTTTTCCCGGGTTTTCATCCTGACTGCTGAAGCATATGAAACTTTACATGAACAGGTAGAGAAACACCTGTTTGGTAGTACGGTGACTACAGTAGGGAACGAAACGGTTCTATATGCTATCGGTAAGGTTGAGAACCAGGAAACTATAGAGTCACTGATTACTGGTGTCGGGGGTAGGAGTTTACTGATACCAGGCGGGGACTTAACCCTGAAGAAGTTTCTGGAAAAGGCTGAAGATAAACTTCGCAAGTTTGAAGAGAAATTGGCCAAACTCTATGAAGACCTCCAGGGTAGGGCTAAGCAGGAAGTGAAAAGGATTGTTCTCTGGCGGGCAGTGTTAGAGGCTGAGAGACAAAGGTTATCGGTTTTAATCATGGCTTGTGAAGCTAAATATGTAACCTTGGTTGAGGGTTGGGTTCCAGAGAAAAGTGTTGAGTCAGTAATTTATGAACTTAAAGAGAACGTAGACAGTGTGTTTATTGATACTAGAGAGCCAGAGCTAACAGAGGAACCGCCTACCAAATTGAAGAATCCAGCCCCGCTTAAACCGTTCCAAGTGGTGGTAAATCTGTTTGCTATCCCCAGATATAGAGAATGGGACCCCACACCTATAATAGCTTACTCATTTGCCTTTTTCTTTGGTCTTATGCTGTCTGATGTAGTTTATGCTGCGGGTATTATACTGGGCACGAGATTTTTCCTGTCTAGACTTGTTGATGATCCGGAATCTGAAGGCTTTAGGTTATTTCAGAGGATACTTTACATAAGTAGCAGTGTTGGTTTAGTTAGTGGCTTACTTACTGGGACCTATTTGGGGAATTTTTATGAATTCTTTGGAATTGAGAGTTTAGCGCTTTCCTCAGGGGTTGAAAGAGTACTTGGGAACCCCATGTTATTCATATTGTTCTCGTTACTCATAGGTTTGATTCATGTAAACATAGGTCATGTGTTGGCACTCATTAGGGGAATAAAGGAGAGGCAAAAGGGGGTAGTGCCTAACAAAATCGGGATATTCGCCCTCCAAATTTGTGGGATACCTGTCATTATTCATAGCATACTCCGTGTTGATATTCCACTGTTAAACGCACAAATATATTCTATTATGGGATATATTTTACTGGCGGGTATAGTGTTAGTCGTTGCTTCTTCCATAATGCAGAAGGGTGTTTTTTTGGGGGGCATCTTTTGGATTTTTGACCTAACCGGGCTTTTGGGCGATATTATGTCATATTGCAGATTAGCTGGGGTGGGTTTAGCCACATTTTATCTAGCGTCAGTCTTTAATATGATGGCGCAGTGGTTACCTAGCCTCCCTCTCTTTGGTGCTGTCGCTGGTGGTATTATAGCCGTTGCCATCCTAATTTTTGGTCATTTTGTTAACATGCTTCTTGCTGCTCTAGCTTGCTTTATACATTCCCTTAGACTATGCTTTGTTGAGTTCCTGTTTAAGTTCTATGAAGGTGGTGGCAGGGAGTACAGTCCATTTCGGTTGAGGGCTCGCGTACCTGTAGTTACCGGGGTAAAATCTTGAGAAGGGGTGTAGAAGGATGCTAACTGACCCGGCATCTATAGCTACTCTTGGGGGGGGGATAGCGCTAGCTGGTGGGGTAACTGGCTCAGCAATTGGCATCTCCATTGCTGCTTCAGCCGGGACAGCTATACTATCTCAGGATTCCAGGCAGCTCAGGAATATAATAATATTAGCATCTATACCAATGTCGCAAACCTTCTATGGGCTTATAGTATTGGTACTGATTTTAACATCAGTAGTTCCTAATTTGCCCTCAGAGGGTGGCAGTGGTTTTGCTGTGCTTGCTTGCAGTGTTGTTGCCGCCTTAGCATTTGCTATCTCAGGGGCATGGAAGGGAAATGTATGTGCTTCAGGTATTGCCTTTTTACCCAAGACAAGGGGGCGGATATTAACCAACTCCATAATGCTGGCGGTGTTTGTTGAACTTATCAGTGTACTCGGGTTGGTATTTACTATAATGGCACTAAGCATGCTATCTCTTATGTGAGCTAGGGCTTGGTGAAACCAGAGCAACTATTTTTAATAAGTAGCATGATTTTAGAAAATCTAAGAAAAGGGGGAATAGCAGGATGATAATCAGTCCGGAATCTCTGGCAGTTCTAGGAGGAGCCATAGCTTTAGCTGGTGGTTTAGCTGGCTCAGCGATAGGAATTGCTAGAGCTGCCTCCAATGGAGTGGCTACACTGGTTGAGGCACCAGGGCAACTTAGAAATGTCATTGTATTGTCATCTTTACCAATGACACAAACCTTTTATGGGCTCATCATATTGATACTGATTATAACGTCAGTAGTTCCTAATTTGCCCCCAGAAGGCGGCGGCGGTTTTGCTGTGTTTGCCTGCGGGATTATTGCTGCCTCTGCCGAACTTTGGTCGGGAGCCTACCAGGGTTCCGTGTGTGCTTCAGGTATCTCGCTCTTGCCCAAGACAAAAGGGGCGATATTAACCAACTCCATGATGCTAGCGGTGTTTGTTGAACTCATAGGTGTTCTGGGACTAGTGTTTACTATAATGGCACTAAGCATGCTAGGACTTATGTAATGAGGGGTATCTTATGATAGGAATGGAGAAAATAAGCGAAGCTGTTTTAGATAAAGTAAGGGCCGAGGCAGAAACTATAATAAAGCAGGCTGAGGATAAGGCTGGGAAAGAAGTTGAGCAGGCTAAAAAACAGCGGGTAGCCAGGTTGGAAGAGGAGAAGGGTAAGATTCTTCAGCAAACCAGGGAAGAGGCTGCCCGAATAGAGGCTCAGGCTTTAGTGAAAGCACGCCAGGAGTTATCGCGGGCTAAGGCTGATGTAATTGATGAGCTAATCGGCAGTGTAAAAAAGAGGTTGTTAGAAACTTCAAGTGATAAAAACTTGCTTATGGGTCTGATTAAGGAAGCTGCGGCTACACTTGGTATTAGTGAGGGACGGGTTTATGTTTCACCTAAAGATGTAAGCATGGTACCAAAGCTTCTGGAGGGTGATAAGGGATTAACTGGTAAGATTGTGGAAATCAAGGAGTATGATTGCGCCGGAGGAGTTATAGTTGAGGATATTAATGGAAGAATCAGAGTAGATAATACCTATGAGACTAGGCTGGAAATGTTACTACCCAGATTACTACCTGAAATAGGTAGGGAACTCTTTAAGGGTTTATAGGAGCTAGCTTTGCCTGATGCGGAATGTGCTTTTATCTCAGCCTACCTAAAGGGGGCTGAGGCTAAAATTATAACCTCTGACCATATAAATAGGATATCAAGGGTATCCACCGTGCTGGATATATTGGAGATTGTTAAAGACACTGATATAGGCAGATACCTTGCAGAGGAGCCTATTAAAACTTTTGATGATTCAGATAAGTATTTGTGGCAGTATTTTGGTGAGTGTCTTGAGTGGCTGGAATGCTTAAAGCTAATGCCGGCTGACATGCATGAGATATTGAACGCATACCGAGTGAAGTATGATGTCATAAATATCAAAGCTGCTTTACAGGGTATCTCAGCAGGTAAGAAGGCTAACATGATACCGGTGGGGATTATTCACACTCGTGGATTGTTGGGTGAGCTTTCCAATGCGGCAGACGTTGGCGATGTTATAAAGATACTGATTGAATGCAATTTAGGGGCCTGTGCCTCTATCCTTGAGGAATATGTCGCCGGAGAGGCAAAGGCAAAATTCCTGACCGAGGCTAAATTAGACCGGGAGTATTATCAAGGTTTACTGAACCTGTCTAAAGATATTAATGATGGCTCATTACTGGCTAAAGCCTCTGGCGTAATCATGGATATGGCGAATTTACAACTTATAAGTAGGGCTATCATTGAGGGCACAGGCTCTCAAGCCGAAGAATTTATCATCAGTGGCGGGTATATGATTCCTGACAAAGTGGCCACAGACTTGATATCACATAAATTGGCCGATATCCCTAGCATATTAGCTGGTACTCAATATCGGGATATAGCTGAGGAAGTAGTAGCTAGTTATGATAGAACGAAGAGTATTATTGTTGTAGAGGAAGTCATTGACAAACACAGGTTCCGGTTACTCAGGGAGATGTTGTCGCCGAGGGTAATGACCCCTTTGGTGATAGCCTGGTATCTAATCATTAAGGAGGTTGAAATAAAAAACCTGAGGCTGGTACTAAAGGCCATATTTGATAAGATACCAGTGAGCGAAATAGAGGGGTATCTGCTGTTCTCATCATGATAAATATCAAGCATTTGGACATAGCTGTTATCGGGGATGAAGACTTGGTCAACGGACTGAGGCTGGCCGGTGTGCATTGCTACCGTATGATAACGGGCGACCATGACATCAGTGGAGAGGTCAGGCAGGCGCTAACCGAGGTAATAGATGAGCCGGACATCGGCATAATAGTGATATTAGAAGACTATATGAGATATATTGAAGATTTGGTAGCTCAAGTTAAAGAGAAGAGGGCTTCGCCCCCGATAATCATTGAGGTGCCATCAAAGTATGGCACGCGCTACGATGATGTTTCTCAGTATTACAAGGCTTATATCAGGAAATTTATCGGCTTTGATATAGAAATCTAAGAGTGCTTACGGAGGTGGCAAGATATGGGAAAAATATGGCGCATCTCAGGTCCGGTCGTTATCGGCGAGGATATGAGAGGGGCTAAGGTTTATGAGATTGTTGAGATAGGCAGTGAGGGTCTGGTCGGTGAGGTAATAGGTCTGGAGGAGGATAAGGCGATAATCCAGGCGCATGAGGATACCCTGGAGCTGAAAGTCGGGGAGACGATTAGAGGGACAGGGGCGATTCTAACTGCCGAGTTAGGTCCCGGGGTTGTTGGTTCCATCTATGACGGGCTGCAGAAATCCCTGACTGTTTTGATGGAGAAGGGCTCATTTCTGACACGGGGGGCTAAAGCATTTTCACTACCGCGTGACAAAAAATGGTCATTCACACCTACGGCTAAGGTTGGAGACAGGGTTAGTGAAGGTGACATAATAGGTACTGTGCCCGAGACCCACCTTGTTGAGCACCGGGTAATGGTGCCGATGGGTATGAAGGGCGTGATAAAGGAGATATATGGCGGCGAGTATACTGTTGAGGAACCGGTAGCCCGCTTAGAGGACAACGGCGAAGTAAAAGGGCTTACTATGATGCAGAAATGGCCGGTGAGAAAGCCCAGGCCCTATAAGCAGAGGTTTGCCCCCTCAAGATTGCTGGTTACCGGCATGAGAATTCTAGACTATATGTTTCCACTAGCCCTTGGCGGTAAAGCGGCTATACCCGGTGGCTTTGGTACCGGAAAGACGGTGGCACTGCAGCAGCTTGCCCGATGGGCTCAGACACAGCTAAACATTTATGTTGGCTGTGGCGAGAGAGGCAATGAGATGGCTGATGTGCTTTATAGCTTTAGAAGGCTCAAAGAACCAACCTCCGGCCAGTTACTACAGGAGAAAGAGATATTTATCGCCAATACCTCCAATATGCCGGTGGTGGCTCGTGAAGCCAGCATCTTTGTTGGCATTACCCTGGCGGAATACTTCCGGGATATGGGTTACGATGTTATGTTGGTGGCTGACTCAACCTCAAGGTGGGCGGAAGCTATGAGGGAGATTGGTGGCCGGCTGGAAGAGATACCCGGTGAGGAGGGTTTTCCTGCTTATCTGGGCTCACGGCTTTCTTCGTTTTACGAGAGGGCGGGGTTGGTGGAGTGTCTGGGTAGGCCGCAGAGACAGGGTTCAGTAACATTAGCCGGGGCAGTCAGCCCTCCGGGGGCTGATTTTAGTGAGCCGGTAACTCAAAATACACTCCGAATCGTAGACGCCTTTTATGCCCTGGATACGGCGCTGGCTAACAAAAGGCATTTTCCGGCCATAAATTGGCTCACCAGTTATAGCCTTTATGTTGATGGGGTTAGAGACTGGTGGTCTGAAGTCAGTCCGGAATGGGATGATACCCGAGCTACTGCCTTGAAGCTTCTTCAACAAGAGGCTGAGCTGGAGGAGATTGTCAGACTGGTAGGTCCTGAGGCCCTCCCCGAAGGGGACAAGCTGGTACTTTTGGTAACCAGGATGATACGCGAAGATTTTCTGATGCAGAGTGCCTACCATGATGTTGATACCTACTGCCTGCCTGCCAAATCACAGCTGATGCTCAAGACAATAATCAGGTTTTATGAGTTGGCTCAGAAGATGTTGGATTCAGGAGTAACGGTGGCCGATATCCGCTCATCTCCAATAGTGCCGCGAATATCCAGAATGAAGGATATACCCAATGATGCTGCTCCCGAGAGGATTAAAGAGTTGTGGTCGGAGATGGAAACGGGCTTGGTTACCCAGAGAGGAGGCGCCTTATGAGTTCATCTTCACTCTATATAAAAGAAACGCAAGCCATTAGCCGAACTAAAGGTTCTTTGCTGGTTGCCCAAAGCATACCCGATATAAAATATGGCGAGATAGTCGATGTTTGGCTCTCTAATGGCGAGGTGAAGCGCGGCCAGGCAATAGACATCAGTAAGGAACTAACTATAGTTCAGGTGTTTGGCGGGGTTAGCGAAGTAGACCTGGTCGGCAGCAGGGTGAGGTGCAAGGGTGAGACCCTGAAGTTAGCGGTATCCAGGGACATCATGGGCAGGATATTCAACGGGATGGGCGAGCCGATAGATGGGGGTCCATCGGTAATCCCGGAAGATTATCTGGATGTTAGTGGCGGACTCATCAATCCGGCTGGTCGTGAGCCTCCCGCTGAATTTATTGAAACTGGTATCTCGGCGATAGACGGACTGAATGCCCTGGTCAGGGGGCAGAAACTACCCATATTCAGTGGCTCTGGACTACCTCACAACCGAATTGCGGCGCAGATAATCAGGCAGGCTTCAGTTAAGGGGAAAGAAGAGCAGTTTGCCATTGTGTTTGCCGCTATTGGGATTAGCTACGACGATGCCGCCTTTTTTATGAAGGGTCTGGAGCAGACCGGCGCCCGGGGGAGAACCGTAGCCTTTATCAACACCGCCTCCGACCCGGTTATCGAGCGAATATCAACACCCAGGTTAGCCCTGACGGCGGGTGAGTACTTGGCCTGGAAGCAAGGCATGCACGTGTTAGTTATCCTTACCGACATGACCAATTATTGTGAGGCTCTTCGTGAACTCTCGGCAATGCGGGAGGAGATACCATCGCGAAGAGGCTATCCGGGGTATATGTATACTGACCTGGCGACAATGTATGAGCGGGCGGGACGAATTCTGGGACAAGAGGGTTCTATGACTATCATGCCCATCCTGACCATGCCTGATGATGACATCACACATCCGATACCTGACCTGACCGGCTACATAACAGAGGGTCAGGTTGTTCTTTCCCGGGAGCTGGAAAGAAAGGGGATATACCCGCCAATAGATGTTTTTCTGTCACTTTCCCGAATGATGAAAGAGGGTATTGGGCCGGACAAAACCAGGGATGACCACAACAATGTCTTCATGCAGCTCTATGCTGCCTATGCTGAGGGTTGTAACCTTAGGGAAATATCAACTATTATCGGGGCTGAGGCATTGGGCGAGAGGGACAAAGTATACCTGACAAATGCTGATAGATTTGAAAGGGAATTTATATCGCAGGGCGAGCTTGAGAAAAGAAAGGTGGAGAAGACCTTAGACATCGGTTGGGAGCTATTCTCAGCCTTACCTGAGGAGGACCTGAAACTAATCAGTGAGGCGCTAATTAAAAAGTATCTCCCCAAGTACTCGGAGAAGAGTTAATTAGAGATTAACTGGCCAAGTATATTTGAAGAAGGCTTAAAGGTAGAGAAATGTCGCGGCAGGTTATTAGAGTAACCAGACCAACCAAGATTGAACTGATAAAGCTCAGGCGGCGGCTTAGCTTAGCTACTAGAATACAGAAGATAATAAAGGACAGGGTGTCAATACTGATCCTGGAATTCTTGCAGATAGCTAGGCAGACGGTAGAGGCTAAGCAGAAACTGCTGGATGATTTCTCCCAGACCTATAAAGTATTATCCATTGCTGCTGGGTATCACGGCTACATAGCCCTGGAGAAGGAACTAATAGCCACCGAGAGGGATTTAGGCATCGTCGCCGGCTTGAGAAATGTAGGCGGGGTAAGAATTCCTGCTTTTGAGTTAAGGGAAGCCGAGCCAGGGGTAAGGGGATATAGCCTGACGGATACATCTTCGTGGTTAGACCAGACGGCCGGGCTATCCGAGAAGTGCCTGGAGGCTATTGTTGAGCTGGCTGAACTCCAGAGGAGCCTGGAACTGCTGGGCAGGGAAATAAACAGGACAAAGAGGATACTCAATGCCCTGGAGTATCTGGTAATCCCCGGACTGCAGACGACGATAAAATACCTGTATATGAAGTTTGAGGAACGGGATAGAGAAGAGAAGTCACGATTAAAACGGGTAAAAGTACTGCTTGAGCAGAGATGAAAAGATGGCTAGCGAGTTACCCTACGAAAGATTGCTTCAGGAAAGCCTAAAGGGCGAACTCAGGGTAGTGAATGCCCATCTGCCCGGTAAGCAAAAACCACTATCGGATTTACTGGGCGAGGAATATCCTTGTGTCGTGTGTGGGGACGGCAGCACTCATCTGTTCAGCCGTAAAGAGCTGAAGTATCTTGCCAGCTTGATAGACACCGATGAGCAAAAGGCGTTACTGCTGCCGATACTTATAGAGGTAAGTGTCGGGCAGGATGAAATGGTGGTAAAATGCCCCGGAGAGGTGGAGGAGAAGGTTATGGCTAAGATTCTTGATATGCCTATAACTCCAAGGCAAGAGAGGATTAAGATATATAAACCGCAGCTAGCTGTAGTAAGGAAACGGCTTAGAACAACAACACAGTATCTATTTCTGCCTAAGCTGTAGGTTTAGCCCTCTTCGTTAGGTAGCTGATTGGGCAGTTTTCTGAATCACGTGTTCGGTGTTAATATAAGGATAACCCCTTGTCGAGTCACGTCCAGAAGTGTTAGTATAAGGATAACCCCTTGCCGAGTTACGTATAGAAGCGTTAATATAGAGACAGCCCCTGTAGCTCAGGTGGATAGAGCGCCAGCCTCCGGAGCTGGGTGCGAGCGTTCAAGTCGCTCCAGGGGCGTTTTTTATGGTAATTTGGGAGGTCTTTAGTGATAGATACGGCAGGGCTTGTTGAGATTAGGTGGCATGGTCGTGGTGGTCAAGGAGCGGTTACCTCTGCTGAACTGTTAGCCCAAGCGGCGATAAATGAGAACAAGTATGCTCAAGCCTTCCCTGCTTTTGGTGCGGAAAGGAGGGGAGCCCCAGTCGTAGCCTTTGTCAGGATAGATAGCAATAAACCTATCTGGGTAAGGGCTGAAATTGATGAACCTGACATAGTAGTCGTGCTTGACCCCGGTTTACTGCGTGTTGTTGATGTTGCTTCTGGACTTAAAAGTAATGGGATTCTGGTGATTAATACACCAAAGGAAGCAAGGGAAGTTAGAGAGGAATTTAGTCTTAACTGTGCACTGGCGACAGTTGACGCTACTAAGATTGCTCGGGAGTTACTTGGGGTGCCAATTGTTAATACCTCTATGATTGGAGCTCTGCTAAAAGCCAGGGAGGTTACTAAATTAGAGTCCTTACTTGAACCGCTGAGGCATCGGTTTGGTCGTTTGGCAGACAGGAATATTAGTGCCATGCAAAAGGCGTATAAGGAAACTACAGTAGGGGGGCAGGAAAGTTGACTAAACCAGGGGGCGAACTAACCTGGAAGGACCTTGAGATTGGTGCCGTAATGACCGAGCCCGGAAATGCCAGTCAGTATCAAACCGGGGACTGGCGGACACAAAGGCCTGTCCATGAGCATAGTAGGTGCATAAAGTGTGGTCTTTGTGCCATTTTTTGTCCTGAGGGATGTATTGAGCCGAACGAAGAGGGTTTTTTTGAAGCCAATCTATTTTACTGCAAGGGATGTGGTATCTGTGCCCGCGAGTGCTGGACAAAGGCTATCACTATGGTAGAGGAGGAATGATGACACAAAGGGTAGGGATAGAGGTTTCCCGCTCTATTGCCATAGCCGTCAAACTGGCTAATGTGGATGTAGTATCGGCTTACCCCATTACCCCACAAACCCACATCGTGGAGGATATTTCTGAGCTGGTAGCTAACGGTGAGCTGGATGCTTCTTATATTCCGGTTGAATCTGAGCATTCGGCGATGAGTGCTTGCTTGGGAGCGTCTGCTGTTGGAGCGAGAACATTTACGGCTACTGCCGGGCAAGGATTAGAGCTGATGCACGAGGTATTATATGTGGCTTCATTTATGCGGCTACCCATAGTTATGGCCGTGGCTGACCGGGCTTTGTCAGCACCGATAAGTATCTGGGGTGACCACTCTGATGTGATGGCTGTCCGTGACACCGGCTGGATTCAAATATTCGCCGCTAACGGTCAGGAAACCTTTGATAATGTGCTCTGTGCCTTTCGCATTGCCGAGGACCGGCGTGTTTTACTTCCGGTAATGATTCATCTGGATGGATTTCAACTGACGCATGTGATTGAACCTATATATATCCTGGAGTCGAGCGAGGTTGATAAATTCCTGCCTCCACATGAGTACCCTTTGCCATTAGACCCCGACAGGCCGATAACTATGGGTGGTCTTGCCCCACCTAATATATATACCGAGACAAAAAAAGCGCAGCAGGTAAATTTGACTGCGGCTAAAGAGGTGATTCTTCAGGCTTGGAAGGAGTTTGGTGATATCTTCGGGCGCTACTACTCCCCGGTAGAAAGCTACCGTTGTGAAGGGGCTAAGGTAATTCTGCTGGCTATGGGTAGTTTCAGCGAGACGGCGATGTCTGCTGTGGATTCTATGCGGGAAGAGGGTAAGGAGGTGGGGCTGATAAAGCTCTGCTTATGGCGACCATTTCCTTTTGCTGAACTCCGCCAGGCGGTTAAGGATGCTGATACTCTCCTTGTGCTGGATAGGGCCCTTTCCTTTGGTGGACCAGGGGGGCCGGTCGCCTCTGAGATTAGGTCAGCCTTATATGGTTTAGACAAGAGGCCAAAGGTTATCGGCTTTGTTGGTGGTTTGGGGGGCAGGGTTATTTCTCCATCTGGCTTTAGGGAGATAATTAATCGGGGTATTGAGATTTCACAGGCGGGAAGCGAGCAGGAATTTGAGATGTTTGGGGTGAGGGAATAATGGAAAAATACGCTGTTTTTGTCCCCAAATTAATAGCTAAGAGGGAGAGCTTCGCTCCCGGTCACCGGGCGTGTGTTGGTTGTGGCGAGGCTTTGGCGGTAAGACAGGCCTGTAAGGCACTGGGTCGGGATGCGATAATAGTTAACGCTACCGGTTGTATGGAGGTGATTGCTACACCAATTCCCTATACTTCCTGGCGTTTACCTTGGATTCATACCCTGTTTGAGAATGCTGCTGCCACCGCGTCGGGTGTGGAGGCTGGTTTAAAAGCCATGGTGAGAAAGGGTAAGCGCCCGGCTAAAGAGATAAGGGTAGTCGCCATGGCGGGTGATGGCGGTACCAGTGATATTGGGCTTCAGGCGCTATCTGGAGCCTTAGAAAGAGGGCATGATTTTCTCTATATCTGCTTTGATAATGAAGCCTATATGAATACCGGGATACAAAGGTCTTCAGCTACTCCTTATGGCGCCTCGACGACCACGGCTCCGGCGGGTAAACTGAGCATCGGGCAGGTTACCTGGAAGAAGAATATGCCGGCTATTGCCGCTGCCCATGATATACCCTATGTGGCTACTGCCTGTCCAAGCTATCCTTTTGATTTAATGGCTAAGGTGGAGAAGGGTGTATCTACCCCTGGTCCAGCTTATATTCATATCCTGTCGGTTTGCCCTACTGGTTGGCGATGTGCCCCTGATTTAACCGTCAGGATAGGTCGTCTGGCGGTGGAGACGGGGATATTCCCGCTATATGAGATTGAGAATGGTAAATATAAATTAACTATTGATGTGCCCCAGCTAAGACCGGTTCGGGATTATCTGAAGTTGCAGGGTAGATTTCGTCATCTGTCTGAGGAAAAGGTGCTGGAGATTCAGAATAGGGTGAATGTGGATTATGCTAGACTCAAGGAGAAGGTAGCATGCAGCCAGAAGCTAAACAGTTAGAAAAAAGGGTGGTGTCAGTACTAGATAACTATCAGCGTGATAAGGGTATGTTGGTATCCATCTTGCAGGATATTCAGGCGGAGTATAATTATTTGCCTCGGGAAACCCTGGAGCAGGTGAGCCAGGGCTTAGATGTTCCATTGAGTCGGGTCTATAGTGCCGCTACTTTCTTCAAGGCGTTGAGTTTGACGCCCCGGGGGCGCCACTTAATTAATGTGTGCCTGGGTACAGCCTGCCATGTTAGGGGAGCGGTGCGGGTTCTGGAGGCGATGGAGCGAGACCTGGATATTAAGGCTGGTGAAACCACCAAAGACCTTGAATTTACCCTGGAAACGGTTAACTGCGTTGGGGCTTGTGCCTTAGGTCCGGTGGTAATAGTTGATGGGGAATACTTCGGGCAAATGAAGACCGAGAAGGTTAAAGGTGTGTTGGAGAATTATACTTAGTTATGGGGAAGGAGTAGCTATTGAAGAGGTTAAGCTCTCCTATTGAATTAGAGGCTATAAGAGAAACAATAACTAGCCAGCGAGACCCTAATAAGCCGTGCATAACGATATGCAGCGGCACCGGATGTCATGCCTATGGGTGTGAAAAAGTAGCTAGTGCTTTTAGGGAAGAGGTTAAGCAGCGGGGATTAGATTCCAAGGTAGATGTAAGGACTACCGGCTGCCACGGCTTCTGTGAACGGGGACCGTTAGTAGTTATTAGGCCGAGGAACATTTTCTATCAACGGGTAAGGGTAGATGATATCCCTGAGATAGTCTCGCAGACCATTCTAAAGGATAATATCATTGATAGATTGCTCTACACTGACCCCAATACCGGCGAGAAAATAATCTATGAGCCTGACGTGCCATTCTATAAAAGACAGAAGCGGTTCGTCTTTGGTAATAACGGTTATATTGACCCTACCCTAATCGAGGACTATTTAGCGGTTGGTGGTTACTCGGCATTGAGTAAGGCGCTCTTTGAAATGTCACCTGAGGCGGTAATCGATGAAGTCAAGAAATCTGGTTTGCGGGGGCGTGGTGGCGGTGGTTTCCCCACCGGTATCAAGTGGGAATCCTGTCGGAATGCTGCATCCTCGGATGGCGTGCGGTATGTTATCTGTAATGCCGATGAAGGTGACCCGGGTGCCTATATGGATAGAAGTGTGGTGGAAGGCAACCCGCATAGTGTTATGGAGGGGATGATAATCGGGGCCTATGCTATAGGTGGCCATGAGGGTTATATCTATGTTCGCCATGAGTATCCACTGGCGGTAAAGAATGTTCAGCTGGCTATTAAGCAGGCTGAGGAGTATGGGCTTCTGGGTAATAATATCCTGGGCTCTGGATTTGACTTCAGTATTAAGATAAACAGGGGGGGTGGGGCTTTTGTCTGTGGTGAATCATCGGCGCTGATGGCTTCACTGGAAGGTAAACCGGGCGAGCCGAGGGCAAAGTATATCCATACTACTGAACGGGGTTTGTGGGATAAACCTACCGCCCTGAATAATGTAGAGACCTGGGCTAATGTCCCGCTAATAATAAATCAAGGTGCTGATTGGTTTACCCAAACAGGTACCGAAAATAGCAAGGGAACTAAGATTTTCTCTCTGGTGGGCAAGGTTAACAATACTGGTTTGGTGGAGGTACCGATGGGGATAACCTTGAGGGAGATTATTTATGATATCGGTGGCGGTATTCTTGACGGTAAGAAATTCAAGGGGGTTCAGACGGGTGGTCCCTCCGGGGGGGTCATCCCCGAGAGTTTACTTGATTTACCCGTAGATTTTGATGAGCTAACCGAGGCTGGCTCAATGATGGGTTCGGGCGGGATGATTGTAATGGACGAGGGCAATTGCATGGTGGATATTGCCAAGTACTTCATTGGCTTTCTTGAGGGAGAGTCATGCGGTAAATGTGTTCCCTGCCGTGAGGGCTTGAAAAGGATGCGGGAAATACTAACTGACATCACCGAGGGTAGGGGAAAGGATGGGGATATTGAGCTATTGGAACGCCTTTCGACGGTGTTGATTGACAGCTCACTGTGTGCTCTAGGGGCTACAGCCCCCAATCCAGTGTTGACTACTATCCGCTATTTCCGGGATGAGTATGAAGCCCATATTAAGGAGAAAAGGTGTCCGGCTGGCATCTGCAAGGAGTTAATTACCTATCAGATTATCGAGGAGAAGTGTCCAGGATGTGGACTCTGTGTCAAGGCTTGTCCCTCGGGAGCCATAACGGCCAGAGGGAAAAAGGAGCCGGTTGTCTTAGACCAGGAAAAGTGCATCAAGTGTGGTGCTTGCTATGATGTATGTAAGCTTGGTGCCATAAAAGTAGAATAAAGGTAAATGAAGATGCTGACATTAACCATTGACGGACGAGATGTCCAGGCTGAAGAGGGGAAAGTAATACTGGAGGTAGCTAGAGATAACGGTATCTATATACCGGCTCTGTGCTATCATGAGGAAGTGGCTCCATATGGTGCCTGTCGTCTGTGTATGGTGGAGATTACCCGTCGGGGGCGAAGGAGATTGGTAGCTTCTTGTCTCTATCCGGTAGAAGAGGGACTTGTTGTGGAAACTAACACCGAGAGGGTGGTGAATGACCGCAGAACTATAATGGAGTTATTGCTAGCTAGATGCCCTGACTTGGCGGCGGTACAGGATTTAGCCAGTAAGCTGGGTGTTGATAAAACACCCTTCAGGCTGGAAGATAAGAAATGCATTCTTTGTGGCTTATGTGTTAGGGCATGTGAAGAAGTTGTCGGTGTTAGCGCCATCAGCTTGGTCAATCGAGGTACTAATAGACAGGTGGCTTCCCCATTTTATGAGGCTCCGGATGCCTGTATTGGTTGTGGTTCCTGTGCTTATATCTGTCCGGTGGATGCTATAGGGTTAGAGGATATCGGAGATACCAGAACTATAACTATGCCTAATCCTAGGATGCAGAAGATAGAGTTTAAACTAAAGAAGTGCAGTAAATGTGGTAAATACTGGGCGCCGGAGAAGCAACTTGACTACATAGCCAAGAAGGCCGGCTTGGCCCCAGAAGAGTTTGACATCTGCCCCGACTGTAGAGACTGAAATCTAGCTAGCCATTGGCTTGACCCTGAACAGGCACTTTGTTATATTTATTCTTGTTAGCGGGGTGTGGCGCAGTTGGCTAGCGCGCAGCGTTTGGGACGCTGAGGTCGGAGGTTCAAGTCCTCTCACCCCGACCAGACCCACCCCCACTAGCCGGGCTATTTACCCAATCTATAAGCAAAATAAGAGGAGGTTGCAATCTCATCTACGGTTGCAACCTCCCTGCTTTGCAAAACTGTAATGTGCGGATTAGAAGACGCGTATTGGAATCTCAGCTGGGGCAGCCAGTAAACGCTTGAGATTGTCATCAAGGCGGATTAGTGTTAGCGAGAAGCCGGCCATCTCCAGAGAAGTACAGTAATTGCCAACATAGCTGCGAACTACTTCAAGGCCACTGTTTTTGCAGTTCAGCGCTGCCTTGCGGTATAGCAAGTAGAGCTCACTAATTGGGGTGCCCCCCATGCCATTAATCATCAGGCTGACCTGGTCACCCCTCTTGAAGGGTAGGTCGCTAGCGACTGCCTGGAATACTTCATCAACGATAGCATCAGCGGCTTGTAGCTTAGCACGGCGTCGTCCCGGTTCACCGTGGATACCGATGCCCATTTCTATCTCGTCATCAGCAATATCAAAGATTGGCTCTCCCTTGGCTGGTGGCGTGCAGGAGGTTAGTGCTACCCCCATGGTGCGGACGACACTGTTGACCCTGTTACCTAGGGCGACCAGTTCCTCAAGGCTAGCTCCTTGTTCTGCGGCGGCAGCACAAGCCTTGATGACAAAGAAGTTGCCGGCTACGCCACGTCGGCCTACCGTGTGTGTGCTATCCTGAACGGCGACATCATCGTCAATAATAACCACACCAACCTTAATCCCGTCGGCCTCTGCCATCTCATGAGCCATATCCCAGACCATACGGTCACCCTGGTAGTTGTTTATCAAGTGAAGGACGCCCTTCTTGGAGTTCATGAGCTTGGTACACTCGTAGCAGTATTCCATGGGTGGTGCGGCAAAGACATTACCTGGGCAAGCAGCATCAAGCATTCCCTGTCCCACAAGCATGATATGCGCTGGTTCGTGGCCGCTCCCGGAACCCTGGATGATGGAGACCTTATCATCCCTGGGCATATCGGCGCGGTAGATGATGTTGTAATCAGGGACATACTTGAGCTTATCTGGATTGGCTAGAACTAGTCCCTCCATTATCTCGTGGACGAAATTGCTCGGCTCATTGACAAATTTCTTCATGATGTTTCCTCCTTTATTGGTAAGACCAAAAATTAATTTTTTGAAATCTAAACCCTTGAAGAACCCCTTTTGTTACTGGTTCTCATTCGTAGGCATCCTTTAGGGCTTTGGTAACTGCCTGCAGCATGATGGCTACAGCCACAACGCCTGGGTCTAGGGTACCTATGCTGCGCTCACCAGTAAAGGCTTGGCGGCCTCGTTTGGCAATCCAACCGCGGGTGGACTCTATTGTCTCAGTCGCTATCCCGGTCGCTGCCTGAAGGGCACCCAGAATGTCCTGAGTGTCTTTTTGGCTCCATTCCTCAAGCTTGTCCGTGGCTGGAGCTAGGGCATCCAGTAATGTCTTGTCGCCTAGCTGAGCCCCGCCGCGTGCCATGATACCCTTGATAGCAGCACGGAGCATGGTTACAAGGTCAGTGAGCATAAGCGAGGTCTTGTCCTTCGACATTGTGCCTGCCCTCATGAAGGCGGTACCCCAAATTGGTCCTGAGCAGCCACCAACGTTACTGGTGATTATGACACCAACTTTCATTAGAAAGAGACCGATAGAAGAACGGTCTATTGCATCCCATTGACTGATGACAGCACGAAAGCCGGTGGCCAGTGAAACACCGAAGTCGGCGTCTCCGGCGGCACTATCCAGTTCTGAAAAGTACTTTTCGTTGGCAATGGCTACGTCTGCCACCGTCTTAACCGCTAGCTCAACAGCATCCATTGACAGCTCCTGCATACCTTGCTCCTTTCTATTTTGACTATGTGACCATATGTGTTAATTAGGCTTACGCTGGTGACTAGCCACGTACGGTGGCAATGCGCCGGCGAACAAATTCTACCGTCTTTTCGGTTGCTTGGGAGAACTGCTGAGTTGTGAAAACTGTGGGCGCAAGGGTGCCATACCTGGCGGGGTCCATCTCTTCCTCATAGGCTTCGGCAAAGTATGGTACCCGCAGCAACTTTTCCAGAACCTGGGGCGGAATCTCATCTTCAATGGTTGGCTTGAAATCCAGGTTGCTATTAAGCTCCCACACTTGGGTCAGAAAGCCGGGAGGACAAGTAAAGACTATGCTACCACCAGCTACTTGCTCTAGGTGCCAGATGTGCTCAACACCGTCAACGATAGGACCGCGACGCATAGAGCAGAAGAGCATCTTGCCTGGGTAACCACGGCGTTTAGCTACTTTATATGCCTTACGAAAAATGGCGATACTTGCCCAGCGCTTATCTTCCAGGGTCAGTTTGACACCGACTTCAGCAGCGCTCTCATCAAATGCCTCACGCTCTTCGTAGCGGGCGGACATATGGGTAATGACCGACCGCCAGCGGTACATATTAATATTATTGGTCTTGGCTTCCACTAGCCCTGAGTGAACTGCGTCCATCACGGTCACGAACTGGGGTAGAATAAAGGCTAGGGTGCAATTAGTAGCCATGCCCATTGCTGTCAAGCGACGAAGCAGGCGAATCCCCTCGGCGCTGCCAGGGCATTTAACCATAACGTTTGGGTTCTGGGCAGCGAGTTCAAGGGCTTGCTTGAACATGAGCTCTTCATTGAAAACACTGCGTGGGTCAACCTGCCCTGAGAGGTATCCCAGTTTGTGGTCTGATGCCTCCCAGATAGGCTTTACCATCTCGGAGCCACGACGCACGACCTCAAGGTAGGTTTTCCAGAACAGGACTTCCACACCGGCATAAGGGTTATCTTTAATTAACTGGTCGACCCAGGGAATCCAGATGTCGGGACGCCCTTCAATTGCCTGGAGTGATAGCGATGGGTTAGTGGTCACACCGCGAACTAGACTGCTGGCAGGGTCATCTTCGTTGAATAAGCGGGTTAATTGCTCCTCCAGGCGAGTGTATTCCTCGGGAGCTGCCTTATCGAGCATTTTCCTCTTCCAGTTAGAGTATATTAGTGGCGAAGAGTCCCACCATATTTCGGTTTCAGGATTAAGCTCGGCTAACCGTTCGACTGCAGACTTTTTAGACATGCGACCCCCCTACAACGTTTTGTGCAAATCCTCATAAAAGCTGTGCTTGTGCCAGCTCATTAGTAGAACTTCACGCTATATTTGAGTGCTTAATCAGGGCACCTTGATGGATTGTATTATACCACAGTGGCGTTCATTTGAGTAAGCCCCACACTGCTTACCAATTTGATTTCTGTATTTTATGGGGTTACTCTCAAAAGAGGGTGATTTTTATATAGGGATGGTCGTTGTTATTTATGGAAGTAAATAAGGGGGGTTGAAAAGTCCTGGATTTAGGGCTAAAATGAGACACTTTGTAAATTAAGTCGGTTTATCGTATTTAGGGGGTGAATCTAATGCCGAGGGTGTGGAAACCGGTAACAGCCGGCATCATGAGCATAATTGCCGGTATTATAGGTATCGGTGGCGGAGCTATTATCGTTCTTATGGGTGATTTTGTGAGTGATTCTGGAGGAATACTGGGGTTTGAGCCGCTTGGTGTGCCCACCATTATTCTTGGGATAGTAGCCTTCACTGGCGGTATTTTTGCCTTGAGAAGAAGGGTCTGGGTGATGGCGGTTATCGGTGCCATCTCTGCTATTCCCTGCATGCCGATTTTAGGCACGCTAGCTATTATATTTATCGCTCTGGCAGACCAGGAATTTGTATCATGCTCTGGGGTTGAAGCCGGGGGTAAATAATTGGATGAGTAAGGTTTTAGGGGGTTCCAAAATAATGTGAATAATGATATAAATTATGGCGACAGGCAGCTCGGCTATCAAATTACTTAGGAGGTGAATCTGATGGAGACAACATGGAAGCCAACAACGGCGGGTATTCTGGAGATGATTTCCGGGGTTATAGGTATCGGTGTCGGTATTGTGGTGATGGGTGTCGGTAGATTTATGGGCACCTTGGGTGGTCTCGATTGGAGTGATTTTATGGGTGAATGGGGTGGCATGTGGGGACCTGGAATGGGTGATATGCCATCAAAAATAACGGAGATAGTTGGCGTGTCGTCAACTATTATGCTGGTAGTCGGTATCGTAGTCCTTGCTTTTGGGATAATAGCCTTAGCCGGTGGCATCTACTCTATTAAGAGGCGAAAGTGGGGCCTGGCGCTGGCTGGTAATATCTTGACCCTTCCCATTGCAGGGATATTGGCACTGCTGGCTCTTATATTTGTGGCATTAGGCAGGAAGGAATTTGAATAGCCCTGAGACAAGGGTATGAGTGCTGATAGGTTGTCTTGATTAATTGATTAATAAGAGATGGAGGAGCCATGCCGATAGTCGTTGTGGAAATGTGGGAAGGACGCACTGTGGAGCAAAAGAAGCAACTGGTGGAGGGCATAACCTCAGTGATAACGAAAATGGGCGTTCCTTCAGACCAAGTGCATATCATTATCAAGGATAACCCAAAGCATAACTGGGCAAGCGGGGGAAAGCTGGCTTCGGAGTAAAGCAGTTAGATTTAAATAGTATAGGCCACATCGCCTTTATATAATGGCAGTGGCTGGTAGTTCTGCTTACTAATGAAGCCTTATCAAAGATAGCAAATTGGTTAACTTTTTCTGGCTGGTAATCCACGCCTGAGTTAGCTTTATGGGGGAGTGCCGGAACTGGTAGACGGGCGCGGCTTAGGACCGCGTGTCTTAGGGCGTGTGGGTTCGAGTCCCACCTTCCCCACCACTCATAACAGCTCCCGAACCTTTAGCGCTGGCGGTGATAAGGTGGTTGGTGAATGGGCTTCGCCCCTTCAAACTTCCCCTTCACTAATTAGTTATTTCCGTTATTGTGTGCTTTGTAATCGCTCGAATACCTAAGAAGAAGGGGACTATAGAAAGCGCTATGCTGAATTTCGGGCTTAGTAGCCACGGCAAGAAACTTCCAATCAACGCAATTGCTACTGTCGATGCCCATGTTAGGCCAATATATTTCCAATTCCACCGCAAGAAGTTCTTAATGGTAATTATTTTAGGCGGGAGAGCTTTTGCTTCAGCCGTTGCGGTAGGCACTTCTATAGTTACATTTTTACTCTTACCCACTAGAACCTCCTCTCTTTTAGCTCTTATAGTTAGAACCTCTCCACCTCTCTCATCAGCACCCTTACAAAATCCTTCTCTTCTATAGTTTTAATCTTCTTGCCCTTCTTGAAGAGGACGGCGGTACCTTTGCCGCAGGCGATGCCGATATCGGCGTCTTTAGCTTCGCCGGGGCCGTTTACCACACAGCCCATAACGGCGACCTTTATCGGCTTGTTAATCTTTGTAAGCCCTTTTGCTACCTCTTCAGCTAATCTTATGATGTCAACCTCGGCACGCCCACAGGAGGGGCAGCTGACCAGTATCGGGCCGTGCTGGCGCAGGTTCAGGCTTTTTAGGATTTCATAGGCAGCGATTACCTCTTCCCTGGGGTGAGCCGTTAGGGAGACCCGGATAGTATCCCCGATGCCCATGTAGAGGAGGGTGCTGATGCCTACCGTGCTTCGGATAATGCCCGTTCTGGGTGTACCGGCTTCAGTAATGCCGATATGCAGGGGATAGGGTATTCTTTTAGCTATGTCTTTATAGGCTTCAATAGTCGTCGGGACATCGAAAGCCTTGAGGGAAACCTTAATCAGGTCAAAATCAAGGCTCTCCAGTAAACTTACCTGCTTAAGGGCAGCGTCTACCATTTGTTGAGCAGGGGATGAATTTGGGTTTTCCGCCTTGGGCAGACTGCCGGCATTAACTCCAATGCGGATAGGGACACCTCTCTCTTTAGCGGCTCTAGCTATAGTAGAAACCTTCTCTGGCTTGCCTATATTGCCCGGGTTTAAACGCAGCCCGTCAGCCCCCGCTTCCAGTGCCGCCAGTGCCAGCCGGTAATCAAAGTGAATATCAGCGATTATGGGTAGGGAGATGTCTTTTTTAATTGCTTTTATTGCCTGAGTGGCTTCAGCATCAGGTACTGCCACCCGTACCAGCTCGCAGCCATAATTGGCAAGCTCCCTGATTTGGGCAGTGGTTGACATAATATCTCGGGTATCAGTTTTAGTCATTGACTGCACCACGATAGGGGCATTGCCGCCAATGGTTACATTACCAATCTGGATAGATTTGCTGACTCGCCTTGGATTCATGGTATCAAGCTACCTCCACTCAAAATGCGGATAATGTCATTATAGGTAATTGCTATCATCGCCCCTATGAGCACGGCAAGGCCGATGAGGTGTATCAGTCCTTGTGTCTTTGGTAACACACGTTTACCCCGGCGGGCTGTCTCTAGGAGGATGAATACAATTCTGCCGCCATCTAGAGCGGGGAGGGGAAAAAGATTTATTAGGCCCAGGTTTATGCTGAGGAAGGCGGCAAACTCCAGTAGTGGGCTAAGCCCGGCTCTAGCTACCTCCCCTGTGATTTGAGCAATACCCACCGGCCCGACAACTTGAGGAGGCGTTGCCCCGGTAAGTATACTGAGTATTCCGTTCTTAAAGAGAACGAAGTTTTCTACGCATGCCGATACGGCTAAGGGAGCAGCTCTCCAGGGGGGCTCACTCTGACGAACGATGACAGCGTCTATTGTCTTAACGCTAACACCAATTGCCGCCTGGCCCTCAGGAGGTCTCCACCTTGGTACCAGACTAACATTCTCTATGATTAAGTCACTATGTTTTATGCCTATGTTAGTCTCTTTGCCCAGGTTAATCTGAATATAGCGATACAGATCGCCAGTATTGCTTACCGGCTTCTCATTTACGCTGAGGAGTGTATCTCCAGCTTCGATACCAGCCACGGCTGCCGGTGAATTAGGAGCTACTTCTTCTACCACGACTTTTCCCATTACTATGTTATGGGGAACCATAAAGGCAATCAAGAAGAGGAGAAGGGGGGCGAGAAAATTCATCAGTGAGCCGGCGCTTAGCACCAGGAGCCTGATGCCAGTGGGCTTGCTGGCTAAGCTGCGGGGTATGTCGGGGTCTTCTTCGCCTGCCATTTTGGTAAACCCCCCCAGGGGTATCGCATTGAGCGAATACAATGTTTCTCCCCGCTTTCTGCCCAATATCCGTGGGGGAAACCCAACGCCAAATTCGGTGACTTTTACCCTGAAGGCTTTGGCGGTAATAAAGTGCCCGAACTCGTGGGCTAGGATAAGCCCGACCAGAATGCCAATAAAAATTCCTATGGTAGCTAGCATGGACTATCTCCGGTAATAAGCTGATAGGCCTTTTCTCCTGCCCAGGCATCAGCTGCTATAATCTCTTCCAGGGTGGGGTGGGTTATAGCTTGATGTTGCCCTAGTACCTGCTCGACAAGACGGGCAATATCATTAAATTTAATACGCTGGGACAGGAACAGCTTGACAGCTATCTCATCGGCAGCACAAAGCACTGCCGGGTAGGTTCCTCCCTTCTTCCCGGCTTCAATAGCTAGCTTGAGGCAGGGAAATTTATCAAGGTCTGGTGGCTCAAAGGTTAGACTGCCTAGTCTGTCCCAGTTAAGTCGTGGCAGCTCGGGGTTGGGCAGGCGTTCGGGGTAAGACAGGGCATATTGGATGGGCAGGCGCATATCAGGGTAACTTAACTGAGCTTTGACTGAGCCGTCTATAAACTCTACTAAGGAGTGGATAATGCTCTGGGGGTGGATTAGAACCCTGATATTATTAAAGGGTATGCCAAACAGCCAGTGGGCTTCAATGACCTCAAGCCCTTTATTCATCAGGGTAGCTGAGTCAATGGTTACTTTCTGTCCCATCTGCCATGAGGGGTGCCTGAGCGCTTGCTTAACGGTAACCTTGTCTAGCCGGGCTGGTGAGAAACGGAGGAAGGGACCCCCTGATGCTGTTAGGACGAGCTGGGCGGCCTTTTGTGTCTCGCCCTTAAGGCACTGCCAGATAGCGCTATGCTCGCTATCAATAGGCAGAATCTTAGCTTTATTTAGCTTGGCCTCTTTGGTGATAATCTTGCCGGCGGTAACCAGCGATTCTTTGTTGGCTAAGGCAACATTCTTACCGGATTTTACGGCTGCTATCACTGGCAACAGCCCTGATTTTCCTGAGGAGGCTATCACCACAGTGTCTACCTGAGGGTGGCTGGCAAGCTCCTCCAGCGACAGGAATTCACACTCTGCATTTTGGTGGGTATATGCCTCCCTGTCCTGCGAGTAAACAAATCTTGGTTTAAACTCGCTTACTTGTTTGGCTAGCAGGTCAAGGTTCTTTCCGGCGGCTAACCCAACTATGCGGAAACGGTGGGGAAAGGCACGGACTACCTCAAGTGTCTGCTGACCTATAGAGCCGGTTGAACCTAGGACAGCCAGTTTAGTAATCATACTGCCCATATAGCGTAATAGTATACTACTGTGCCAGCAAAGACAAGGCTGTCGATTCGGTCTAGGATGCCGCCATGCCCCGGCATCAGCCAGCCTGAGTCTTTGACCCCCATGTTGCGTTTGAGCAGGGATTCTACTAGGTCGCCAACCTGCCCTAGAATACTGGCTAGCGCGCTTAGGAGTATTGCCTGCCAGTAGACAAGAGGTAGCTGGAAGGGGGTGGGGGCAAAAAATAATGTGCTCACTGCGATAGCCCCACATATCCCGCCGATAGCTCCCTCCCAGGTCTTGCCGGGGCTGATGCTAGGTACCAGTTTGTGTTGGCCAAATCTCCTGCCGATAAAGAAGGCAGTGGTATCGGAAACCCAGGTAACAAACAAAACAAAGAACACCAAATTTCTGCCGACTATATCGCTGTCAGGCAAGCCCCTCAGCGCTACCATGTGGCTCAGCAGCCACCCTATATAGAGGATGCCAGCCATTGTCCACGCCCAGCTGGTAAAAGCCCCTTCTTTTTGTCGGCGCGCTAGGATGCCGATTAGGGACAGGACTAAGGCTGAGGTTAGCAGCAGTGGCGTAAGTAAATCAGGATTAAAGTGAACTTCGAGGAGTGACAGGAGCTCTGAATTACGACTAAGGATGAAGAACGCCGTCCAAACCAGCCCAAAGTAGGTAAGCGGTGGCACTTTTGCAGTAGCCACCATCCGGTAGAATTCAAGGGCAGCCAGAACCCCGAAGATAACTATTAAAGTCGTAAGCCCTGGCTTGCCACCAAACCAGACAACTACCACCAGGAGAGAGACATACCAGAGTGAAGTTATAGTTCTTTTCTTGAGCATACGGTTTATATTAAACCTCCTGCTTGGGAGCATAATCAAGTGAGTCTTAGGGAGCACAGCCGGCTAGGGAAATTGCTCCTCTTATCGGAGGGCTGAAGTGGATTCTCCGGGAGTTAGAAAATCCCCTCGGCTGCCAGAGAGGGTCGGGTTACTAAGCAGTCTCTTGGTTATAATCCACCGAAGCGCCTTTGTCTCTGACGATAAGATAGTAGCGCTTTGTCAATCACTTTTTCATTAAAGTCAGGCCATAGAACATCGGTAAAATAGTATTCGCTATAGGCTGATTGCCATATTAAAAAATTACTTATACGGAATTCGCCACCGGTGCGAATGAGCAGGTCAACATCAGGCATGCCGGCAGTATAAAGATGATTGTTAAATAATTCTTCGTCTATATTTTGGGATGGTATGCCTTCAGTGATGATGTGGCGTACGGCATCCAAAATCTCGGTACGCCCCCCATAGTTGAAAGCAAAGCCAAGGGTCAACCCGGTATTGTTCTTGGTTAGTTCAAGGGCCTTGCTTATGGTTTGCTGGAGGCTTTGTGGGAGTTCTTCGAGATGGCCAAGGTGGCGAAGCTTAACCTTCTCTTTATGAAATTCGGAGACCTCTTCGTCTATTACCTCTTCAAAGAGATGGAGTATACCGCTGACCTCATCGGGAGGGCGATTCCAGTTCTCGGTAGAGAAGCCATATAATGTTAGATACTTTATGTGATATTTGTTATTGAGGTATCTAATCGTAGAGCGGGCACTCTCTACGCCAGCTATGTGTCCCTCAAACCGGGGTAACCCATGACATTCTGCCCATCTACCATTGCCATCCATAATAACGGCTATATGGTTGGGTAATAAGGCATTTTCTCCAGCGGCTTGCGAAGCAGATTCCATATTAGTTATAGTCAATAATTAGTAAAGTTCCTTTAGCCTAGCTTAGACTTTCCTGAGCTCTGTCTCTTTATCTTGTCCTACTTGGTCAGCATTAACTATGAATTTATCGGTGAGCTTTTGTAACTGGCCTAGGGCGTGCTTAAGCTCATCCTGTGATATATCCTTGCTCTTCTCTAGTCTTCTTAGTTCATCCATAGTTTCGCGTCTTAGGTTGCGTATGACAACCCTTTCTTTCTCTACTCTACCGTGCACTGCCTTAACCAACTCCTGACGCCGCTCCTCACTGAGGGGCGGAATATTTATTCGGATTACATTCCCGTCACTGGTGGGGGTTACTCTGAGGTCAGACATTAGGATAGCTTTCTCGATGTTGTGCAGGCCGCCTTTGTCCCAGGGTTGGATGACGAGTAATCTAGCTCCAGATGCCGAAATACCAGCTATTTGATTGAGCGGGGTGGGAACGCCAGCATACTCTACTTTGATATGTTCTACCAGTGCCGGCGTAGCATGCCCAGTGCGAATAGTATCTAGTTCGCTCTGCAAAACCCCAATACAGGTTCGCATCTTGCCTTCAGTGTTTTGTAAGAGCTTGTCGATCATCGTTCTATTCGCTATATACTAGGGTGCCAATAGGTTCACCGGTTACGGCTCGCTCAAGGCTGCGAGGAGCTTGGAGGTCAAAGACAATTATTGATAGCTTATTCTCCAGACAGAGAGAGAGGGCAGTGGCATCCATCACATTGAGGCGCATATTTAGGGCTTCAAGGTGAGTAATCTTGTCAAACTTCTTAGCGTTGGGATTTTTGTTGGGGTCGGTACTATAGACACCATCAACATTATTCTTGGTCATAAGGAGCACCTCGGCCTCAATCTCTATGGCTCGTAGAGCCGCTGCGGTGTCGGCTGTCATATAGGGGTTACCAGTACCTCCGGCAAAGATGACGGCTCTGCCTTTCTCTAGGTGGCGGATAGCACGGCGTCTAATGTAGGGTTCCGCTACCTGCTGAATGCCTATGGCTGACTGGGTTCGGGTAGTTACCCCGGCTTCTTCCAGGGCATCCTGGAGGGCTAGCGCATTTATCACCGTGGCCAGCATGCCAGCATAGTCAGCAGTGACTCTGTCCATCCCTTTTTGCTCAGCGGTAGCCCCTCGCCAGATGTTGCCGCCGCCAACAACGACAGCTATGCCGACTCCCATTTCTATCACCTGCTTGATCTTCTTGGCGATTATACTGAGCGTGCCAGCATCAATACCATAATCGGTTTTACCACTGAAAGCCTCACCGCTAAGCTTAAGGAGGACTCGTTTATACTTGGTAGTAGCCATATTGTTAATACCTATTTACCTAGTTCAAATCTGGCAAATCTGGTTACTTTGATATTCTCACCCACCTTAGCGATAGTTTCGACAATAATATCTTGAATTGTCTTAGTGGGGTCTTTGATGTAAGGTTGAAGCAGCAAGCAGGCTGCCTGAGGCTCTATATCTTTATTCCCTGCGGGAACTTCATCGGTTGAGATAAATTGAGGTGGCATGGCGGCTACTTGCATAGCCAGATTATGAGCCAGTTCCTTGAATTCGTCGGTGCGGGCGACAAAGTCAGTTTCGCAGTTGATTTCAACTAGGGTGCCGATATGCCCACCAGTATGAATATAGGCTTCAATTAATCCTTGATTAACGGAACGTTCTGTCTTCTCTAGTGCCTTGAAAATGCCTTTTTCCTTCAAAATCTGGAGTGCCTTTTCTGTATTTCCTTCTGCCTCAAGGAGGGCATTTCGGCAGGCCATAACCCCAGCCCCTGATTGATCCCTTAGCTCCTTTACTCTGGGTGTTGAAATATTCAACTCATTCTCCTTCTTTTACTCATCGTCAGGGGTTAAAATAACAGGCTCGGTAATTTCTGCTGTGTCAAACCTCTCCGTAGCCTCTTCCGGTACCTCCGGTGTCAGAATTGCTGCCTCTCCGGCCTTGCCCTCTATAACGGCATCGGCAATTCTACTACATATTAGCTTGATGGATTTAATGGCATCATCATTAGCTGGGATAGGGTAGTTGATATCAGTAGGGTCACAATTGGTATCAGCTATGGCGGCAACTGGAATTCCTACACGTTTAGCTTCAGCTAAAGCCAGTCTTTCCTTAATGACGTCAACGATGAACAGAGCCGCCGGCAGGCTAGTCATCTCTTTGAAACCGCCTATCAGGCGGTTGAGGCGTATAATTTCCTTCTCTAACTTCAAAGCCTCCTTCTTAGGCAGGCGGCTAAACTCACCCTTAGCCTGCTGGTCTTCCAGGCGAACCAGATAGTCTATACGGTTTTGGATAGTGCTAAAATTGGTTAGCACTCCTCCAAGCCAGCGTTGGTTGACATAATACATGTCACAGCGTCTAGTCTCTTCTTCTATGGTCTCCTGAGCCTGCCTTTTAGTGCCAACAAAAAGGATATTGCCACCATCAGCTACCACCTGCTTAATAAAGTTGCAGGCATTGCCCAACATGCTGACCGTTTGCTCTAGGTCAATAATATGAATGCCGTTACGCTTGGTAAAGATGTACCTCTTCATACGAGGGTGCCACCGACTTGTCTGGTGTCCAAAGTGGGCGCCAGACTCTAAAAGTTGCTTAATAGTAACTGTATCTGCCAAACTTAAACCCCTTTCTAGCTGTGAAATAGTATAGCATACCCTTTAGTATTCGGCAAATAGCGAGATTATGATGACCTGAGTCTAATATTTTCTTCCCTTAACGAGAGTGACAAATTGCGCTGTTAGGTTTATTATATACTTCAGATAGATAACTGTGGGCATCAAATTAGGAGGTTAAAGAGCCAGAGATGCAGATTAGAAAAACATACCAGAATATAAACCCGGAGTTACTTTATGATGAGGTAAAAGACTTTACTCTAAAGCAGAAGGGGATGGTTGTAGAAGAGACAAAACTAGAAACATACTCTTTGCCGGGCGATACATCGTCATTTATTTCTCGGGGCACACTGACTTTTAGGCTTCAGGGTGAGGGGGACAAGGGTAAAGGAGAGTGTCTCAGGGTACATATCGTGGGCTCAGCCGAGGGTGAGACAAGGGTAATATTTGATATAGATGAGAAGCTTTTCCCACGGCAAAAGATTGATGCTTTGCAAAATGACCTGAATTTTATTTTCACCTCATATGAGGTAAAAACCGCTAAGAAGGCTTAGCAAGAGATGTAGAGAGCCTTTTTGCGATAAAGAGGGTCTGTGCTCCGATTATGCCTGTTCCTTTCAGTCTGTCTTTGGAGAAAAAATAGTGCCCTCCAGGGACAGAAGCCATGTTTTTGGAACAGCAAAAGTATCATCAAAGAAAAGAGGCTAAGTGTCATTAATCGTATGAACCAGCTCACTCTGTTGTCGTCTCATGTATTTATTGGTATAATAGCTGCGGTTGGCATGGCCATGGTCTTAACTTTTGGGGTAGTTTGGAGACCAAGTCGGGTCGCAAGAAGTTCGATATGGTTTCTGTGTAGTTAGCCACTTTATTCCCCGATAGCTCAATTGGTAGAGTGGGCGGCTGTTAACCGCTAGGTTGTAGGTTCGAGTCCTACTCGGGGAGCCAGTGAAAGCCACTCCGGTTACAGATGAGTGTGAAATTGACTGTATCTGGCATCTACGGCAAATGGACAGGCTAGGTGTCCGAGGCAAAAACATGCAGGGTGGGTGGCAAATCAGTCTTGAGTGTCCCCCACTGGAACTTTTCTTTGAACCTCTCTAGAATAGCTATAGTTTTCTTGCCAAACAGCCCTAGTAAGACAGCAGTGCCCACGGCATGGGCAGTATCAAACCACACACTATTGAGCTGGGCGACGATAAAGGTTTTTAGTGTCAGTGGATAGATAAAAGAGGCCCAGAACCATGTATTCATTATGGCGCCAAAAGCATAGCCCCAGATAATGCCGAAAGCGATAAGCCCCCTTGTACTCAGATTGAACCGCTTAAGATAAGCGGCACTGATGCCAGCCATTCCCCAGGCAAACATCTGATATATTGTCCAGGGGCCCTGCCCGAGGAAAAAGTTGGAGACAAGAGCCGTTATGGCACCAACCATGAAGCCAGCCACCGGTCCGAAGACATATCCGGAGCAGATTATCAGGGCGGTGCATGGTTGCACGCTGGGTATGGCAGCAAAGGGAATTCTTATCACGGTGGCTACGGTTCCTAGCATTCCCACCAGGGCTATTTCCTTGGAGCTTACTGCTGCCTCTTCAAACTCAAAGAAGAAGGCAGTGATAGCTAAGCTGACCAGTATGGTTGATACCAACCCCCAGTTTGACAGGATATCAAGTGGGGATGGACTAAACACCGATGCCATAAAGCTAGCTATGCCCAGAGCCAAAATAAGGGTAAGAAAGATGTATCTCCGTTTCATGATAACATACCCAGCACTTCATCAACCGTCAATATATTATTGGGGACGCCGTATCCGGTAAAGGCTTGAGCCAGGCGGTTTATCTGCGGGGAGAACAGGAGTGCCTGAGACAACACATCATGTTTTTCCCCATCAACCACAATTTTTCCCTCACTCAGCAGTATCACCCGGTCAGCATACTCAGCCACCATCTCTACGTCATGGCTCACCAGAATCACGGTGTTGCCCTGCTGCCGGTATTCTTCCAGGAAGCACATCAGCTCACTCTTAAGCCGGTATTCCATTCCCCGGGTCGGCTCATCCAGAATCAGAATCTTGGGATTTAAGGCAAGGACTGAGGCGAGGGCAACCCGTTGCTTTTCCCCACCGCTCAGTGAGCGGGGATAATGATTTCTATACTCTATAAGATTAAACTTCGCCAGCACCTCGCTGGTGCGTGATTCTATCTCGCTGCTATCAAACCCCAGGTTCTTCAGGGTAAAGGTAATTTCGTCGTTAACAGTATCAGCGAAAAGATGGTCATTCGGGTTCTGAAAGACAAAGCCAACCTTCTTAGCCAGTTCGGCGATAGTGGCTCCCCGGGTATCAATGCCATCTATCTTGACCCTCCCCTTAGTGGGCGTCAGGAGGTGGTTAAAGTGCTTGACCAGTGTCGTTTTCCCTGAGGCGTTCCTCCCGATAATAGCTACAAATTCTCCGGCACCTATGCTGAGACTGATATCCTTCAGGGCGGTGAGTCCATCGGGATAGGCATACCAGAGCCTTGTTGTTTCCACCAGCGGCTTGCTGTTATTACCCTCACTGGAGCGAGTGAACTGTCCTGAAACTCCGTGGAGGGCCTTATCGAGCATAGCTCGCCCCTCTTTAACCGTAAGCGGTGTCCCGTCTATGCTGATACCCCTGTCTCTTAGTCCCTGAACCAGCCGAATCATCGGGGGCACGCCAACCCCCATCTGTAAAAGCTCTTGGTAGCAACTACCCATGATATCCCTGACCTTACCATCAACGGTAATCCTTCCCTGGTTGAAGGCTATTAGGCGGTCAGCATACTGGAGCACCCTGTCCAGCCGGTGCTCTACTAATATCACAGTAAGACCCAGCTCATCATTCAGCCGTGTTACTACGGAAAGCACCTCCTCAGCGCCCTTGGGGTCAAGCTCTGAGGTTGGCTCATCCAGTATCAGAATACTGGGATGAAGTGCCAGGACTGAGGCGATAGCAACCTTTTGCTTCTCCCCACCGGAAAGCTCGTGGAGATGCCGATAACGGAGATCAGAGATACCAAGTGTATCCAGTGATTCCTCAATCCGCTTGGCGATAAGCTCCTTGGGGAAGGCAAGATTCTCCAGGCCGAAAGCAATCTCCCGCTCTACATCCAGGCTAACCAGCTGGTTTTCGGGGTCCTGGAATACCATACCCACCCTGGTAGCGAGTTCCCTGGTTGAGTGCTTGAGTGTATCCAGCCCTCCTACCTCTACCCGGCCGGCTATCTTTCCCCCGTAGAAATGGGGTATGAGGCCATTAAGACAGCGGCACAGGCTTGACTTACCACCGCCAGAGGGGCCGGTCACCAGGACAAACTCCCCGCCGTTAACTTCTAGGTTTATATCCTGTAGGGACGGCTGCGTAGCACCACTGTAGTAAAACGTTAAGCCTTCTATCCTAATCAAGGTCAACCCTCTGCTTTACATGGGCTAGTAGTAATATGACAGATAAGATAGACACCATTAGTGCCAATAAGAACCACTCTATACCGCTAAGACCAATCCCACCTAAAGTGGGGTAGTATTGATACTGTCCATACTTGGAGACCGCCATAAAGATACCCAGGGCACAGGGGAGGAGGGCAAACACCAGTGTGGTCACATCAATCAGGCTGAACCTTATGTCCTTGTAGAAGGTTCGATTCCTGCCGGTACCAAATGCCCTTGATTCCATTGCCTCGGCAACCTGAACCGCCCTGTCTAGGGAATTAGATAAGAGGGCAGTCACAATGGACGAGCGGCCCCTGATTCTGTGGGTTAGTCTTCCCTTGTCAAGCTCCACTCCCCTTGACCTCTGGACATCGGTAATACGCTCTATATCATCAAACAGGGTGGGAATAAACCTGGTGGAGAGTGAGGTTACCAGCACCGATTTATAGGGTAGCTTCATCCTTATCATGGCCAGCATCATGTCATCAGGATGAACTGTGAAGGTGAGTATGGCAAAGGCGGAGATTATTGCCAGTAACCTCAGTGACATGGCTACTCCATAAACTATAGCCTCCAGGGTTATTACCGGGGCGCCCATTATCGGGATGCGAAAAGGGGCTTCCAGTAGAACGTGGCTGCCGTGAGAGCTTACCAGAGCGTTTATCAGTATAATTGCCAGGCACAGAAAGAGGGTGAATTTCATGGTAGAGAGCCACTCCTTCCATACCCTAGCCGCTTTTATTACCGGCAGCGTTGATAGAAATAATACGAGGAGAAAAAGCGGATTATCAAGGATTAGGGCTAGAACCAGTATGCTACCAGCCCAGGCCAGTTTGCAGAAGGGGTTGAGCTTGTGGACAGGAGTTCCTTTATTCCGGTATCTAAGGCTTATCACTGGGGCACCCTGACTGTATCTCCGCTGGCTATTACTATGGCACCGGTATATTGAAAATCGTTATCGTGATTAACCAGAGTATTCACGGCAGCTTTTATCCCGGCCTTATCTAAACCAGACACCATCCAGACCACATTTTCGCACACCCCGATGCCCTTTGGGTTCCAGGGGCTCTGGGTTGCCTGGATAACACCTGCCTTGCCTTCATACTCAGCGGCTGATTCTCCCACCGAGTCAAAGACCTGAAGACAACTATCCTCAAAGTAGCAGTAAAAACCGAGTCGGTTCCAGGGCTGGTTTATCTCCTCTATAGGCTGGAAGTTACTTTCACCTAACAGGATGAGGTTACAGGAGCTCTTCTCATCCGTTGATAGCTCGTTGATACCCCTGGTATAGATGCTCTCTACGCCAAGCTGGCTTAATTTATCAGCTATGCGCTGGGCATCTTCTTCCCAGCCGTCTTGATGGATAATTATGGTGGGATAGACCACCCCCCCATAGCCGTGGAGAAATGGCTCTGGGAAGTCGCCGATTATCGCCGGCACAAACTGGCGGAAGCCCCACCCCCTGAAGTCCCAGTGCTCAATGTCGCCATCCTGAAGAATATACTGGCCGGCACCGATGTTGGTTGACATACCATTGATATAGAAAAACCAGTCCTTTTTCTGCTGGTTAGCCCCCTCATATTCAGAGCCAATGCTGTTGATGGCGCTAACAAAACCTCCCCCATACTTGGTTTCAACCCCAGCGACCTGCTGTAAAGCGTCTAAGGCGGTAGTATTCTCGCTAATAACTATTGTTTCCTCGATAAATATCTCTTTGCCGAAGTCACTGGTTACCACTACCTTAGCCGATGAGCTATGGTCAGCAGGGGGTAGACTACCCTCGTTTGTCAGTAATGATGTACTGGCTGTACAACTGCATAGTAAAGCTGTCAGGACCCCTATTCCAATAAGACTGGCTAGCTTTCTATGTCTCATAAGCCCTTCTTCGTCTTCTCCAGATGACAACCCCGATAACTACGGCTGCGGCTACGGCGATAATTATCCATAGTAATGATGCCCCTTGCATAATCTCGGCTACCCTGCCTATTGGCGGCGGTGGTACTATCACGATGTGCACTGGCACCTTTACGCCACAGCCGACCTTGAGTTCTGAGGCAGGCACAAGAGAAACAACACAGATAGAGGCATTATAATCACCATGGGCAGTCAGCGGTGGTGATATGGCTACTTCTACCACCTGGCTACTATCGGGTTTGAGCACAAATTCCTCGGGGGTAATACTGAACCAGTCCTTGCCTTCTCCCTCAGCGTATACCTGGTATAGGCCCTCTTCAGTTGAGGTGTTAAGGACATTAATCTGGCTTGTCGTTGAACCTAATGGGTAGGCTTCTAATTCTAGCTTGTGTGGAGCTACTCCTACCCCCAGTGCCAGCACCTGGCTGGGAAACAATACTGAGAACGCTATAAGTAACAAAAACACGCTGGCTACCTTGTTTAACAAAACAGCCTCCCTTAGCTTCAGGTTTGCTTGGGGAGGGGTAGGATACCCCTCCCCGATAAAGGATTTCTTTTAGATTGGTGTTAGGGTGCCTCCGATGCCCAGAAGATTATTGCCCCGCCCTGTTCACCCACCCCAGAATAGTTTTCCGGAACGGTTAGCGTGACATCGGTATCTTGGGAGTTATCCCTGGCAATACTGGCGTTAAACAAGTCCCACATTTCCTCGTCCAGCTTAAGGCCATCGGCGTAAAGGTCGTTAGCATCGTCACTCACGGTACAGGAGATTAGCAGTGCCCAAGTACCGGTATTGGTTATGCTTATCGTGTGCAGGTCGCTGGTGTCCCGGGGACCTAGCTCGCCGAAGTCTATGCTGCTGGGGTCAACGGTGAAGCTTATCGCTGGCATGATATCAGCCGTAAGGCCCACTTCACTAGCGCCACCAGTGCCGGTGCCTACCGTGACGGTAATCCTATTGCTGCGAATGAAGCCATCCTTCTCGGCGTAGATATTGAGAGTCATATCTGTATCTACGGTGATATCTACTGTTCCATTGGCCCCGGTAGTATAGTTCTGGTCAGCATGGACTGTCGCCTTATCAAGGGGAGACCATGCCTGGGTAGCATCATCGTAGTAGGTTACCGTAGCAGTGAATGACTCGTCCACATCCACCTCGGTTTTATCCACCTCTATTTTAAGTGGTGGCTCGCCCCACTCGCCATAGTAAAAGAGGACTTCATGGTGTGGTGGGTCGGGAGGTGTCGTCTCATCTAGGATAAAGTCAGCCGCACCTACCATAGGACTCAAGTAATCTACCCGGTACAGCCAGCCACTCATTCCCTCAGGTTCCTCACCGTTTATTGAGGTTACATATAAAGAACCGTATTCGTCGGTCGTTTCGTAAGAGAAGTCTCCAGCCTGGGAGGCTTCATCTAGAGCCCCAAGGGCGGTGGGGTCTTCAAGGTGATAGGTTGTGCCACTATTGGTCGCTGTAATCTGAGACTCGGTAACGGTGACGCTCCCGTCCCAGACAGTTTCACCCTGCCCTTCAACCCTGACACCAATAGTCACCCCCTCTGGGGTCAGGACTGCTATGGGAAAGGGTTTGCCCAATAAAGCGGTTATAGCACAGGCCGTTGTCTTGTGTATGCTCATCCCCGGGTTATCAATCTGCCAGTAAAACGAGCCGTCCGGCTGTCGGAAGGTCAGCAGGTCATCAATCGAGTCATTGCCGCTTCCAGATGCCCAGGCGGTGTCAGTGGGGTCTTGTTCGGCAGCAACTATAGCATCAATACCCCAGGAATCGGTATCAGCATTGGTTGACCCCCAGGACTCAAAACCACCGCTTGCCATCTGGGTTGACTTAATATAAGCCAGGGCGTCAGTTACCGCCGTAGAACTCGGAGGCTCGCCAGCGGCGATTAGAGCCATTACGGCAGCAGCCGTATCATCAACATCGCTGCCGGCGCCTACACCCCAACTCCAGCCACCATCGCCGTTCTGGTTACTCAGGATAAAGGCTACACAGTTGCTAATAATATCCGAGCTTGGGCTCTCACCGCTGGCGATTAGCCCCATAACTCCCCAGAAATCATCGTTCAGAAGGGTGTCATCACCAATCTGCGAGCCGTCATAGGTTGACTCCAGAAGGGAAACAAAATCCCGGCCGCCAAAGTCATTCGGGTCTTCGCTAGCAGCTACAATCGCTAACAGCATCCGAGCATAATCCGTTGCTGAGTCAGCATCGCTAGCATTAGTTGCTAAGTAATCGATAATAGACGGGTTATCGTCTACCTTCCAGTCATGGGGGTCTTCACCAGCTGCAGCAATGGCTATTACCACCCAGGCTGAAGCACCAAAACCACCGATAGCACCGTCAGTATCCTGCTCACTGTAGAGATAATCCAAGGCGTCAATCACCTCAGGGTCAGTTGTCTGGAAGGGATAGGAATCTGCCAGTACTGGTGTGCTAAGCACTGGCGCCAGTAATAGGGCACAAGCAGCCACTAGACTAACAGCAATAGTATTAAATCTTGCCTTCATTGCTCTGATGTTACCTCCTTAATCGACTTGCTATCTTTTTAATTAGCTCAGGTCCTGTATTACCTCCTATATTTCTTATGAGGTTATCTTGACAGATAATTCAGTGCACTTTATTATAGTCTAGCTTACCTGATTTTAACAGATAAAATAAGCCTTGTCAATACCCTGTACTCATTCAAATTTTTAAGTTAGGGTCAATGGCATGCGTTTGTTAGCCTAACTTAAGCTCTGTTACTCCGCAGGGGGAGCATATTATTTGAATGGTCCTAGTATGGCGTCTTATGTTTTTCGGTTTTTGGGTTTACTGAGATAATCTGGATTGACAAGTCTCGTCGTTAACATTATTATCTTTAGGTATGGCAAAGACAATAGCGGAAATAAACGAGAAGATAAAAGAGGGCAGGGCGGTAGTCGTTACTGCTGAAGAGATAATAGATATTGTTAAGCAGCAGGGGGCTAAAAAGACGGCACAGGAGATAGATGTAGTTACTACCGGCACCTTTAGTCCTATGTGCTCCTCGGGTGCCTATTTTAATATTGGGCACACTAAGCCAAAGATGAAGCTGGGGGGTGGTAGAGCCTATCTCAATGATGTTCCGGCTTATGCCGGGTTTGCTGCCGTGGACTTATTTATCGGGTCTAACGCTCTTCCTGATGATGACCCCAGAAATAAAATCTATCCTGGTGAGTTCAACTACGGTGGCGGGCATGTCATTGAGGAGCTCGTTGCCGGTAAGGATATTAGGCTGGTGGCTACTGCTTACGGCACGGATTGCTACCCCAGGAAAAAGCTTGAGACCTGGATAAATATTAATGACCTTAATGATGCCGTGCTGTTCAATATCAGGAATGCTTATCAGAACTATAATGTAGCCGTGAACCTGTCGGATAGGACGATTTATACCTATATGGGGATATTGAGACCTGATTTGGGTAATGCTAACTTTTGCAGTGCCGGACAGCTCTCACCATTGCTCAACGACCCGTATTATAAGACTATTGGCATCGGCACCAAGATATTCTTGGGTGGTGGTATCGGTTTTATTGCTTGGCCTGGTACCCAGCATAATCCCAATGTGCGCCGCTCTGATAACGGGGTGCCGAGGGAGGGGGCAGGTAGCATTGCCGTAATCGGCAATTTGAAGCAGATGACGCCACGATGGCTGGTGGGAACCAGCATGCTGGGGTATGGTTGCACCCTAACAGTGGGTATTGGCATACCCATCCCGGTGCTCTCTGAGGAAATCTTATGCTATACTGCAGTAGGTGATAATGAGATTTTTGCTCCTGTGGTGGATTATTCCGAGGCATACCCCTCACTGAAGCCAGAAGTGCTAGGCGAGGTCAGCTATGGCGAGCTAAAGAGCGGGAAAATAGTAGTTCAGGGTAGGGAGGTGCCGACAGCTTCCCTGTCTAGCTACTCACGAGCTGTGGAAATTGCCACTACCCTAAAGGAGTGGATACTGGGTGGGGAATTCATGCTGACGGAGCCAGTAGCCCCTCTACCTAGTGTTGACTCAGAGATAGATATTAAACCACTTAAAGAGCGCCCGCTAGATTAATGGTGTCTCTATTCTTTTAGACCTTTCGTTAAGTTTTGGGCCGAGTTGTGGTAAAATAGGTTTTGAGGTAGGAGTGTAGCTCAGTTTGGAAGAGCAGCGGTCTCCAAAACCGCCGGTCGGGGGTTCGAGTCCTCCCACTCCTGCCAGAATTGAGCCGAGGTGGCGGAATTGGCAGACGCGCTAGCTTGAGGGGCTAGTGAGCTTAGGCTCGTGGGAGTTCAAATCTCCCCCCCGGCACCAAAGAAATTTCCTAAGATGATAACTGCGTCTGAGAGCGAGAGCACAGGGGGATAGAGGGAGGCTCAGGCGTGGTTTAAAGATGCGGAGGTAGTTCAGCAGGAGAATGCTTTCCTGCCAAGGAAGAGGTCGCAAGTTCGAATCTCGTCTTACGCTTATGCCGAAGTGGCGGAAGAGGTAGACGCGGCAGTCTCAAAAACTGTTGGAGAGCAATCTCCGTGTCGGTTCGAGTCCGACCTTCGGCACCATGTGACTTGGCGGGGGCTATAATTAGTCATATAAGATGCCGAGTTGTGTAGTGGTAGCACGGAGGACTTTGGATCCTCTAGCCCTGGTTCGAATCCAGGCTCGGCAGCCAGCTTGGACAGTTCTCGAACCCTCTTCTTTTTTAGTGGCAATTAGGCCGAAAGGAGTGTTTAGTTCCACCTCACTCCTCCTAGCTAAGTTATACTCAATGAAATTCCACATCGAATGTTATATTAGCTGGTCTTAAAGACCTACTGGTAACCTCCTCACTAAGAAGCATGCCTGGCGATGACTGCGGGTTATAATAGTGGGGAGGTTTTTATCTGTGGTGATTCAGTTTTTGATAAAGCAGGCGTCTCTTTTGACAACAGATGTTTTTTGAGGCTACAATAGGCACGGTCTTGCGGGAGTAACTCAGTTGGTAGAGTTCCTGCCTTCCAAGCAGGTTGTCGCGGGTTCGAGTCCCGTCTCCCGCTCCACAAAGCTAGGTAATAATCTGCTTAGTTAAGCGGGCAAAACTTCATAACCGTAATAATAATGCCGGCAAGGCTAGAACCTCACTTGGGGTATCTCACGAATTGGCCAATCGTATCCAGCAAGTCCTGTAAAGTGAATGGCTTGGTTACATATCCATCAGCACCTATCTCGTTGGCGAGTTTTTTGTTGAGTTCATGGCCGACGCCAGTAATCATGATGATGGGAATCATTTTAGTTGACTGGTCGGTTTTAATTGTGGAGCAAGCAGTGTAACCGTCCACCTTTGGCATCATAATATCCATCAGAATAAGGTGTGGCTTCTGGCTGCGAGCAACGTTTATTGCTTCCTCCCCGTTACTTGCCTTGAGAACAGTATAGTCTTTGCCCAGCATGCTACTTACCAGTGAGCAAACATTCGGTTCATCATCAGCGATGAGTATTTTCTTATTGCCCATTTAATACTTCCTTCGTTAGCCTTATGCCTAGCACTAAATGGTAACAAACTACCGTAGTACAGGGCCTCCTAGAATATACATACCTAATTTGAGGTTGAAGTAACTTATTTAATTTTAATCTTTCTGGAAAGCTTCTTTCCGGGTAACTATATCCCTTCTTGTCAGGTTAGTCAATATCCTGGTCTAGGGTTTACAAATCATCTTGACTGCTGAGCCGCATGACACTAGGTATTCCGAAGATTCCTCCCTTTACTGATGCTGACATCAGACAACCGAACTGACTAATCTTTGAGCCCTGAGGAAGACATCGGCTACTTCGGGGTCAAACTGGGTACTCTTACCATGCTCTATCTCAGCGCAGGCTGTTTCAGCGCTCATTGCCCGCCGATAGGGACGCTCAGATGTCATAGCATCGTAGCTGTCAGCCACTGCTAGAATTCTGGCACCCAACGGTATGGCTTCTCCAAACAACCCATCAGGATAACCCTTGCCGTCGTAGCGTTCGTGGTGGTGTCTGACAATCTTTAAGATTTCCTCGTCTTCCACAATGGGGGTCAAGATACGCTCCCCTACTTCACAATGGTATTTTATATGTTGAAATTCCTCAGCACTGAGTTTACCTAATTTATGTAGTATCGATTCTCTTACCCCTATCTTGCCAATATCATGGACTTGCCCGGCAAGCTCTATCTTATTGATGCTGTCCTGTGGTAAGCCCAGGTCTCTAGCTATAGCTACGGATATCTCAGCCACTCGTTGCGAATGGCCGCTGGTGTACTTATCCTTGGCTTCTAGGGCATAAGCCAAAGAAGTTATCGCGTTGAGAAATGAGGCTCGGATTTTCCGGGACTGCTCTTCAACCTTTTGCTCTAGGTGCCGTTGGTAATCCCTATTCTCAAGCTCCAGCCTTCTTTTCTCTAGAGCCTTATCTACACTCAGGACAACCTCATCCAGGTTAAATGGCTTGGTTATATAATCATAGGCTCCCAGCTTCATACAATAGATAGCAGTACTGGTATCGGTGATAGCAGTAGCCATAATCACCACCGTATCGGGATAACTGGCTCTTATTTCGGGTAGTAGTTGGACCCCTGATTTACCCGGCATCTTGATATCTAGAATCACCAATCCTATTGCTTTGTTTCGTAGTTCATCCAGAGCTTGGTAAGCACTACTGGCTTCCTCACAACGGTAGCCCTGGCTTAATAGCTTCCGCTTAAGAAGCCTCCTCACTCCTTCTTCATCGTCAACAATTAGTATTCCTTCTCGTTGGGTAGTCATTTTTCTATCTGCCCCAAGGTTTCTTTAACTATCGTTTTTAGCTCGTCAGGATTGAACGGTTTGGGTAGATATGGTCGGCTACTTTGCTCGAGAGAACGACGGGTATTTCCCTCCATCATATCACCAGTGGTGAATATTACCCTGCTGGCTAGCCTGGGATGCTTCTCAATGATAGATTGATAGAGTTGCTTGCCGCTCATTACCGGCGTTCTAGTGTCAATTAGACAAACATCGTAGTCTTTTCCTCTCAACATGTCCTCAGCCACCCTTCCATTAGTAGCAATATCTACCTCAAACCCTTCGCTGGTGAGGGCTCTCCGACATACCTGACAAATTGCCGGTTCGTCTTCAACTACTAGGATTCTCTTGGCGCCGGTATTAGACTTTTCCACTTGACGGCTCTTTTCCCATCAACGGTCACTGATAGGTAGTTCCATGATGAAGGTGGCACCTCTGCCCAATTCGCTTTCAGCATATATCCTGCCACCGTGTTCAGTAATTATCCCGTGGCAGATGCTAAGTCCCAGCCCGGTCCCTTTGCCTACCTCCTTGGTGGTGAAGAAAGGGTCGAACAGGTGTCCCAGGTTCTCTGGAGCAATTCCGGGACCATCATCAGCAAAGGAAGCCCTGACAATATCCCCTACCTTTTCCGTGGTGATAGTTAGAGTGCCTCTATTATGTGCCTCAATCATAAAATACTCGGCATTGATAGTGATATTGAGGAAGACCTGCTGCAACTGGAAATAGTCACCCATGACTTCCGGCAGGTCAGGGGCAAACCGGGTATTGACCTGGATGTTGCTTACCTTTTGCTCGTAGGCACGCAGTTCCAGCACCTTTTCTATAATGCTATTTATATTTACCGGCTGCTTTACCGGGGTGTGCTTCCGGGCGAAGGTGAGCAGGTTCTTCACTACTGCGGCAGAACGTCGAGCTTCATTAAATATGATGTTTACATCTTCTTTGATCTCATCAGGGATATCTTTATCCAAGAGTAGCTGGGAGAATCCAATAACACTGGTTAACGGATTGTTAAGCTCATGGGCAATACCCGATGCCAGCTCGCCAACTGAAGCCAGCCGGTCGGTGATTATGAGTTGCTCATCTATCCGCTTGCGGTCGGTAATATCTCTAGCAACGTGAACCGAAGCTACAACATCGCCCTTCTCATTGAATATAGGTGATGTAGTCACCTCAAGATAACTCCCCAAGCGAGGTTCAAAGATTTCCGCCGTAACCGGCTTTTTGGTCTCCAATGTTTTCCTATGCGGGCAATCCGGCATGCATTCTTTTCTTCCGTGTAGCACTTCATAGCAGGTTTTGCCAATAAGCTCTTTCGGTTTCATCTTACAGGCATCAGCGTAAGCCTTATTTACCCTAACCAGCTTGAAGTTACTACTATGAATGGAAACTAAATCCGTAATGGAGTCGATGGTTGCCCTCCATTCCTCAGCGGCTCGCTTTAGCGCCTCCTCTGCCCGTTTGCGCTCAGTGATGTCCTGAACCATTGAAAGAACACCCACCACTGTGCCATCGTCGTTTTTGAGTGGTGTGTTTGACCACTCACAGATGATAGTGCGATTATCTTTGGTCGTATTCTCGTTTATGCTATGTGCTGTCGTGTCCCCTTTAAGCAGTCGACGCCAAATATTTTCCACATGAGGTTGAGCCTCTTTTGGCACAATTAGGTCATGCGGATGTTTCCTTGATGCTTCTTCTGCCGTGAAGCCAAAAATCCTCTCAGCAGCGGGGTTCCAACTTTGCACGCGAAACTCTGTATCCCAGACAATCAATCCGATAGGCATTCGGTCAACTTGAAGCTGGAGATATTTTTGGAGCTGTTTAGTTTGTTCCTCCACCCGCTTGCGCTCGGTGATGTCTCTGGCTATTGCCAAAATCTCAACAGGCCGTCCATCAGGCGCACGTAGGAAACTATACTTGACCTCGACAGGGACTGTGGAACTATCCTTGCGATTCAACTCGAGCTCTAGCGTCCGTGACCTAGCCAGTTCCTTCTGCTCCATGTTTTCTATGGCCAGTTCCTCAGCGAGAGCCTTCATGGCAACCTCAAACGAGGCATGGGTAAAGACCTCTTCCATTTTTTTGGCTGTGGCTTCCTCAACGCTGTAGCCTAGCAGGCGGGCAACAGAAGGACTGATGTAGGTGAGCTGCATATTCATATCTACGGTCCAAATAACATCTGCCGCGTTCTCGGCGAGAAGATGGTAGCGTTTCTCGCTCTCCCTTAGGGTCTCCTCTGCCTGCTTCCGCTCGGTGATGTCAGTAACAATAGTGATAAATCCTATAGGCTTACCAGAGATATCCTTGAACACAGAGGCGCTTAACTCGGCAGGAAATTCGCTGCCATCCCTTCTGGTAAGCCTGTATTCAGTCCTTCCGTTGCACCTCCCCTCCACCAGTATCTTTTTTAGGTTCTCCATAGCCCTAGCGTGGTCTTTATCGGTGATAAGCTTAAGAATGCTTTGTCCAATGAGTTCTCTCTCATTATTATAGCCGTGCATGTGAACTACAGCTTCATTCACCTGCACAATGTTCGCATCCAGGTCAGTAACCGTAATTCCCTCAGCCAGAGATTCAAACATGAGATGTAATTTTTCCTCCGACCCTTTTAGTATCTCCTCTATCCGCCTGTGCTCGGTGATGTCTACGACGACTTCAACTACTTTATCAACAGTCCCGTCCAGATTTACAAGTGGATTTGCCAACAGTTCATAATCTCTTCCGTCAACACCGGTTAATTCAACCTGCTCTGACTTTTTACTGCCAATTGCTTTTATCATAGGGCAAAAATCACAAGGTTTTTTTAACCCCATATAACCTTCATAACATAGTTTTCCGGTTAAGTCACCAAACCTTCGTTTTAAAGCCTCATTTTGAAACAGCACTTTGTAATCAATCCCAACAATATCAACGCCAATTCCTACCTTAGCTAATGCCTCCATAAGGGCTAGCAACCTCTCCTTTTCTGATGGTGAGACTTCCTCTGCCCGGTTATGCTCGGCTTCTAACCCCTCAAGCTCTGCCACGAGTCGGTGTAGAGCGATTACCTCTTCAATAAGTTGTTTCTTAGTTTTAGTGACAATTTTCATTTCCCACATCCGGTGATCGTGCATAATATATCTAACTGGCTATTTTATAGTATATTAATCGCCTTTTGTCAATAGGGGGGACCTAATGGTTCAATATCAAGGTGATACCAATAGGGTCTTTTACCCTCTCCTGTTTCAAGGTTAGATTAGTTTTATTTAATACGCTTGCCTCGGTCTTTTCTAATACTATTCGGGTAATACTATAATCTAGGTTGGCTGTTTGGCAAATCCCCCATTAGTATCTTTGGGGGTATACTTTCGTAGCATGACTTTAATAAAGGACCTTCTGGACGACGGCTTTATTACTGAGAAGACTAGGAGTTGAGATAACTGCGATGAGGATGAGTTATGATTTGGCTTTAGTATAGAGTTCTGCGGCTTTAAAGGAACTTCTTACCAAAGGCGCCGAGGCGACCTCAGCAAATCCCAGGTCTTTACCTATGTCTTTAAACTCAGAAAACTCCCCAGGAGAAACATATCGAGCTATCGGGTGGTGCTTGGAAGAGGGCTGTAGGTACTGACCAAGGGTAAGCAACTCACAGTCGGCTTCCCTCAGGTCTTTCATAACCCTTACTACTTCCTCCTTTGTTTCTCCTAGACCTAGCATTAACCCAGACTTAGTAATTATTTCTGGATTTAGGTCTTTCACCGTAGGGAAGGTTCTTAAAGAGCGCCTGTAATCTGCTTCCGGCCTTACCTCGGGGTAAAGGCGGGGGACAGTCTCTACATTATGGTTTATAATTTGGGGGCAGGCTTGTACTACCGCTCTGAGTGCCTCAACAGAACCGAGAAAATCTGGAATGAGAACCTCTACTAGGATGCCTTTCCTTTTTTCACGAAGTATATTAATTGCCCTGACAAATTGAGAAGCACCACCATCAGCAAGGTCGTCTCTAGTGACCGAGGTTATGACAACATAGCGTAAATTCAGCGTTTCTACTGCTTTAAGCAGGTGTTGTGGTTCTTTTTCATCCACCGGGAGCGGCTGTCCCTTCTTCACCGCACAAAATCTACAGTGCCTGGTGCAAACGTCTCCCAGAATTAGGAATGTTGCTGTCTTTCGTGAAAAACACTCCCCTATATTTGGGCAGAGGGCACTTTGGCAAATAGTGTGCAGGCTTAATCTATCTAAAAGCCCTTCCATGGTCAGCATAACCTGGGGATCTAAAAGCTTCTGCTTAAACCAGGGTGGCAATCTGGTCTTCATAAATATAGCTCCTTACCAGCATGTTTGTGCCCCATTCTATTTGGGCGTTGAAAACCTCCACAAAATGGGCTAATAGCCTTTCTGTTGCTGCTGCCATCAATACGTCCTGAGAAAGAAGGTGCGAAATAGATGTAGCTCTTCTATCGGAGAAGCCACACGGGTGTATGAGTGAGAATGGCTCTAGATCCGTGTTTACATTGAGGGCAAATCCGTGCATGCTTACCCATCTTCTAATTCTAAGGCCGATGGCAGCGATTTCCTCATTTCCTACCCAAACCCCGGGATGGGTCTTATCTCTGCCGGCTTTTATACCAAAGTCGTTTAGCGTTCTTATGACTACCTCCTCAAGATCGCGAACGTACTGATGGAGGTCTCTGCCTCGTAGACCAAAAATAGGATAGCCAATTAGCTGGCCAGGGCCATGGTAAGTAGCATCTCCCCCCCTATCCACAAAGAATACCGGAATACCCTTTTCGGCTAGCTGTGATTGGGAAGCAAGAATATTCTCTAATTTACCTGATTTACCTATGGTGATGGTAGGCGGATGCTCCAAGAGCAGAAGGGTGTCCTTTATCTCGCCGTTGATTCGCTGGCACAGCAATTTTGCCTGCAGGTAATAGGCTCTATCATATTCTACCTGCCCGAGCTGATAAATAGTACAAAACATCTCTTTACTAAGATTATCATATTTAGAGTATCATACCACAATTCTAGTTAAGGTAAGAATCTACCCGCGAGTGGTTCAAGAGTGCCTTGGTCACAACGGCGTTGCTACTACACTAGATATCTATTCTCACACAGTGTCCAGCTTGCAAAGGGCAGCCGCCGCAATATAATGTTACCACGAAGCCTGAACAAGGAGTCCATGTGCCATTAATCACATGGGCGAGTACATAGGCTTGACAGTTACGGCAAGATATGCTATCGTCAAACAACGGTAGGAGAGGCCCTGTATTATATAGAGGGAGCCGAAGGGGAAAAAGACATAGCCTTTGATGCTGGGTCTTGAAACTCTCAGGCAAAAGGACTACCGTATGTAAAACTCTTGGAGAGACCCCTAGATGGGGGCACCGAAGGGGTAATTCTGCTAGTTGGTGGTGGGAAATCTCTCAGGTAAAAGAACAAGGGCAATCGGGTTAATGTTGGTTGCCCTTTTTATTTGGGCGAGAAAGCCTTAACATTGACCTAGCTGTGTTTTGGTGAGTTGAAACCATTGGTACTGATATCAAGATAGTGATTCACCAGAAACCGGCAGTGGCTTAGATAGTTAACCAGCAATTCTACAAAGGAGGAGTGTGAAATGAACCCAAAAGAATATAAGTATACAAAAGAACATGAATGGATTTGCCTTGAGGCAGGGGATAAGGGGAAAATAGGGATTGCCGATTATGCCCAGTCTCATTTGGGAGACATAGTATTTCTTGACCTGCCAGCCCCAGGCACCCAAGTAGAACAGTTTGGCAAGATAGGTGAGATAGAATCGGTGAAAGCAGTTGTAGACCTTTTCACCCCGGCTAGTGGTGAGGTGTTAGAAGTCAACCAAGCTGCTATTGATGAGCCTATGTTGTTGAACCAGGAGCCTTATGGAGATGGTTGGCTCGTTAGATTAAAACTGAGCAAACCTTCGGAGCTTGATAATTTAATGAATGGCGATGAGTATGATAAATTTGTAACCGAGTTAGCCAAAGAAGACTCAGAATAGAATGGAGATAGCAATATAAATGCCATCACCCTACTTACCAAATACTGATGCTGAACGCAACGCTATGTTGCAAGAGATTGGCGTCAGCTCTGTTGAAGAACTATTCCATGATATACCGGAAAGATTCCGTCATGCCCGCCTTAAACTACCGACACCCCTATCTGAATTTGAGCTTAAAGAGGAGCTCTCCCGGCTAGCCAACCTTAATGCTAATCTTGATAATTATGCTTGTTTTCTAGGTGCTGGCTGCTACAGGCACTTTATTCCCAGTGTAGTTGGTCATATCACCGGTCGCAGCGAATTCTATACTGCTTATACCCCGTATCAAGCAGAGGCTAGCCAGGGTACACTGCAGGCTACCTATGAGTACCAGTCGCTAGTCTGCCAACTCACCGGTATGGAGGTGAGCAACGCTGGGATGTACGATGGTAGTACTGCCACTGCTGAGGCAGCCATAATGGCATGTATAATAACCAAACGGGGCAAGGCGGCTGTACTAAATACGGTAAATCCAACATATCGCGAGGTGATAGATACTTATGTTAGAAATAGGAATCTCACCCTAGAAACGATAGAGTCGAACTCAAATTTGTCTTCAGACTGTGCCTGTTTGATAGTTCAACAGCCCAATTTCTTTGGCCATTTTGAAGGGATAGAACCATATGTTCAAAAAGCCCACGATGCTGGAGCCTTACTCATTGTTATAGTTGACCCTATTTCTTTAGGTATGTTTAAACCGCCGGGGGATTACGGGGCTGATATTGCCGTCGCTGAGGGGCAGCCATTGGGTATCCCGACAAGTTTTGGTGGCCCCTACTTAGGTATCTTTACCTGCCGGCAGGAATATGTACGCCAGATGCCAGGCAGGCTTGTAGGTAAGACGGTAGATGTTAATGGTAAGCCAGGATATGTGATGACTATAGTGACCCGTGAGCAATATATCCGAAGAGAGCGGGCAACATCTAATATCTGCACCAGTGAAGCCTTGATGGCCCTGGCAGTGGCAGTTTACCTAGGCACCTTGGGTAAGAGAGGACTTAGGCAGGTCGCTGAATTGTGCTACCACAAGGCTCACTATGCTGCTGAAGAAATAAGCAAACTTAAAGGATATTCCTTGGCTTTTCAGCAGCCCTTCTTTAAGGAGTTTGTCATTCGTTGTCCAATAGCACCTCATCAGATTAACAAAGCACTTTTCCATGAGAGCATAGTCGGTGGTTTAGACATAAGCCATCTGATAGATAACAGTATGTTATTCTGTGTCACCGAGGTAAACACAAAACAACAGATAGACAGGTTAGTAGAAATTCTAGGCACACTATAGAGGAATTAAAAGATGAGTCGCAATTACCTACTTCCCGATATTAGCCGGCCCGGTAAGATTGGGTGCAGTCTCCCACATTTAGACGTACCCCCGGCTGAGTTGCCTCCTAAGGGGCTACTCCGCCGGGAGCTCGAGTTGCCTGAGGTAAGTGAGACTGAGCTCGTAAGGTACTTCACTGCCCTCAGTAAATTCAACTACGGGGTGGACACAGGGTTCTACCCTCTCGGCAGCTGCACCATGAAATATAACCCCAAGTGTCATGAGGATATTGCCAGCCTGTCTGGTTTTACCTCAATTCACCCCTACCAGTCAGAAGAGTCTGCCCAGGGAGCACTGCAACTTATGTGCGAGTTGCAGGAGTATCTAGCCGAGATTACAGGCATGAGTGGCACTAGCTTAGTCCCTATGGCAGGGGCACATGGTGAGCTAACTGGCCTGCTAATGGTAAAGGCATACCATCAAGACCGAGGGGATAAAGCTCGAAAGAAGATATTATTAACAGACTCCTCTCATGGAACAAACCCGGCCAGTGCTGTCATGTGTGGGTTTAAGGTAGACACCGTGCCTTCTGATAATGAAGGTAACCTAGATTTAAAGAGCCTTGAATCTATGATGAATGAGGAGGTGGCCGCATTAATACTGACCATGCCCACTACTCTAGGCTTATTTGACCCTCAAATAATTGAGATTAGTCAATTGGTTCATGACCGGGGTGGTCTCCTGGGGGGGGACGGGGCCAACCTGAATGCTTTCTTGGGACGGGTAAAGATTGGAGAGTTGGGGTATGACTACGTCCAGTTAAATCTCCATAAAACCTTCAGCACCCCCCATGGAGGTGGCGGGCCTGGCTCAGGTCCTGTCTGTGCTAAGAAAAATTTGACTGATTTCCTGCCATCGCCCTTGGTGACTAAAGATAATAAAAAGCATATGTTTATCTCACCGGCTAAGTCTATTGGAAGGGTAGGGAACTTTTACGGAAACTTTGGCGTAATGGTTAAGGCCTATGCCTATATACGCTCCCTAGGTGCGGAGGGACTAAAGGAGGCCAGTGAGAACGCCGTTCTAAATGCTAACTACCTTAAAGAGAAGCTAAAGGCATATTATTACCTGCCCTATGACCGTACTTGTATGCACGAAGTAGTATTTTCAGGGAAACGACAAAAGGCAAAGGGTGTTTCTACACTAGACATCGCCAAACGCTTGCTTGATTATGGTCTTCATCCCCCAACCGTTTATTTCCCTCTGATAGTTAGCGAAGCCCTCATGACTGAACCTACGGAAACGGAGAGCAAAGGGACACTGGATGCCTATGTTAATGCTATGAAAGAAATCGCCAGAGAGGCAACGGAAAACCCTGAGATCCTGCACACCGCTCCTCACAACACACCTGTTAGGCGTCTAGACGATGTCAGAGCTGTTAGACAGCCTGACCTGCGCTGGCACATGAGTAAGAAAAGCAGCTGAGCTGGTACCCGCTAGTACCTATCTTTGGTGGCGCCATCAAATTCCTTGCACTGGGGTAGTCAACAATAGCTCTAATAGCGCTCACTCTGTCCGAATGAGCCTGTAACCGCTAGGTTATAATCTCGAGTCCTACTCGGGGAGCCATTCTTAGGGCAGGCAAGCGTTTTGGGCAGGAACGGATAGAACAATTTTACCTTCTACCCTCCCTGTATTTTTCGGCTAAACCTGGGTCGTATGGTGCTTTTCTACCACTACATCTTTCCCTGGAGCATAGCTGACAACTCTCAAACTTAATCTCAGTTGGGAAGTATATTCCAGATACAGATTTCACTGGAATCATTAGAAAATGCTCAGTTAGCTTCACCCCAATTAAATCCTCAACATTACCAAAGATCGAAAACAGCTCTTTTTGCTGTGTTATTGGCCAAGACTCTAAAGAGCCTGGTTCCATTTCTGATATCTGTCCAAGCCCATAATTTCTGGTCAGGTAATCTTCAAGATAGCTCCTAGCTGAATATAAAAGCATTTCTTTAATTATGTCCAGACAGTATGATTTCACAAGTTCGTGGGATGGGACAGCTACTTCGTCTAATTCCCGGCCGCATGTGGCAATGTATGGAAAAACCCTTTCTATTTTATCCAAATTAATTCTGAGAACACGGCTGGTAAACCTGATGCCACCAATATCTAGAGAGTCCCAATTTCTATTACTAACATAGCAAACTTCATAGACGGCTTTAGGTTTGGCTATAGGGCGAGTAATCTCAATTAATTCTTGGACACTTTTTTCAATATCCGTATTTGTTTTGCGCATGTGCAACTGCTTTAATACTTCTTTGGAGTTTAGTCTAACCGGGATGCTATTCAACACTTCCATAAGCTATTAAAGGAACTAAATTAATAAAATTCCCCAGCCAAGAATTTGGGGTGGACTAAGTACTGTTTTTCTTTCTCATTTGGGCTACAAGCCAGGAGACCCAGGTTTCAATTCCCTGGCCGGTGGTACAGGAAATTGGGATAATTTCTAGTTTCTCGTTTATGTTTCTGATTGCCTGAGAGAAAGCCTTCATGTCAAATGCTACGTATGGCAGAAGGTCAATTTTATTTAACAGTACGATATTGGCTTCATGGAACATTAGTGGATATTTGAGTGGTTTATCATGTCCCTCGGGAATGCTTGACACGATGACCCTTTTATGGTCACCAAGAGCAAAACTGGCAGGGCAGATTAGATTGCCTACATTTTCGATAAAGAGCAGGTCAATGTCCGGCAGGGGCAGGTTACTCAGGGCATTATTTACCATATTAGCATCAAGGTGACAGCCGCCGCCGGTGTTTATCTGGATGACTGGTACCCCCTCTTTGCCTACCGTTTCTGCATCTACGCTTGAGCTGACATCTCCTTCAATAACACCAATTCTGGTCTTATCTTTCAGCCTCTTTATGGTCTGTAAGATAAGGCTTGTTTTACCGGCGCCGGGCGAGGACATGATGTTTATGGTGAATATGTTGTTTTTGTCCAGCAGCCCCCGGTTTTTCTGGGCTATCTGCTCGTTAACGCTAAGAATGTTCTTGAGAACCTTTATTTCCATTTATGCCACCTCAATATTTTGCAGGGACTTTATTACCGGATTGCTGTAGTGAATTTCTTGTTACTTATTCTACCTCAATGCTTTCTACAAAGAGTTCCTTACCGGCGGTAATCTCTATATTGTTACCCCCGCAGTGGGGGCAAGTCCAGTCAAACTCTTTAAGCTTAAAAGTCTTGTGGCAATCCTGACACCGGGCTCTTGCTGGAACCGAGGTAAAAGACAGGGTAGCCCCTTCAGCAAGAGTCTCTTTGGCGAGGAAGCCGAAGTAGAACTGTACGCACTCTTCAACAAACCCGGATAGCTCCCCGACAGTCAGGTTTATGTTGCTAACCTTCTTGGCTCTTGCCTTTTCGGCTTGCTCCAGAACAATATCAAGCATACTTTGAGTGATGGCTAGTTCATGCATCTATAAGTTTGCCTCTACTAATAACTTGAAGTTGGTTCAACAAATTCTTGGCAGCGGGTCGCCGACCAGCATGTCAATTATTCGGGAGGTTCCCAGACTGGTTTTCATTATCACCCGGCCGGGGTTTTCTGCCCTGACTTCGCCGATGACAGCGGCACTTTTCCCGTAATGGTTGCCTCGCATTGCCTTGAGAACCTTGGTGGCATCTAGAGCGGGCACTATAGCGACTAACTTACCTTCGTTGGCGATATACAGAGGGTCAAGGCCCAGCATCTCACAGGCAGCTAAAACCTCTTCGCGTACTGGTATTTTTTCCTCATTAATCCTTATGCTTACCTTTGACTGCTCCGCTAGTTCGTTTAAGATAGTGGCTAACCCGCCTCGGGTGGGGTCTCTTAGACAATGAATATTGTGGCTAACAGCCAGCATATCTGCTACTAAGCTTCCCAGCGGGGCCAAATCGCTCTCAAGCTGGGTGGAGAAGCTTAACCCCTGCCGCTGGCTGAGTACTGCAATGCCGTGTTCACCAATAGTCCCGCTTAGAATTACCTTATCTCCCGGTCTGGCATTGCTTCCGGAGATATTGACCCCTTGTGGTATTATGCCGACACCAGCCGTGTTGATAAAGAGCTTATCGGCACTACCTCGATTAACAACTTTGGTATCTCCGGTAACGATTTCCACCTCGGCTTCTTTGGTTGCCTTCTGAATGGAATTCACGATTTTATCCAGTTCGTCCTGGAGGAGTCCTTCCTCAATGATGAAGGCAAGGCTTAAGTAGAGGGGTTTAGCCCCCGACATAGCTAAATCATTTACTGTGCCGCAGACAGCCAGCTTTCCAATATCGCCACCGGGGTAGAAGATAGGGCTTACTACATGACTGTCAGTGGTGAAGGCTAGCTTACCACTTAGGTCAAAAACGGCTGAATCATCCAGTTTGGCAAGTAGAGGATTGGCTAAAGCTTTAACAAAGCTTTTCTCTACCAGTTCGTGGGCTAGCTTGCCGCCACTGCCGTGGGTGAGCAGTATTCTATTCTCCAAAACTACCTCCATAAAGGTAATAGGCAGAGCAACTACCCTCTGAGGAGACCATGCATGGTCCCACCGGATGCTCTGGTGTGCAGACTTTACCAAAGAGAAGGCAATCAGTGGGCGTCTTAACCCCCCGCAGGATGTCGCCACAGATGCAACCTTCGGGTTCACAGGCAGGTTCCGGGACAATACTAAAGACAAGCTCAGCATCAAAGTGCCGGTATTTCCCCCTTAACTTTAGGCCACTACCGGGAATCTCACCCATGCCCCGCCATTGAGCCGGGCAGGGCTCAAATACTTGCTCCATAATTTTGAGTGCTTCTCGGTTCCCTTCGGGGTGCACTCCCCGTCGGTAGGCAATCTCAACCCTAGACTCTCCCTTTTCAACCTGAGCTACCAGCATGCTGATGCACTGCAGTATGTCCAGGGGTTCAAAGCCGGAGATGACACAGGGAATATTATAGTCACGGGCAACGGATTCCCAGGGATGGGAGCCGATAATAACACTTACATGTCCGGGGCAGATAAGTCCCTGAAGCCTGACCTCACCGCAGTCAAGAATGGCTCGGATTGCCGGCGGGCAGAGCTTGTGCAGGGAGAGAACATGATAATTTTGTATCCCTTTGTCCTGAGCCATGAGGATAGATGCGGCGATGGTTGGAGCCGTGGTCTCAAAACCAATACCGAGAAAGACTACCGACTTATCAGGGTTTTCCTCGGCTATCTTGAGGGCATCCATAGTGGAGTAAACTACACGTACATCAGCGCCGCTAGCCTTAGCTTCTTGTAGACTGGAGTAGCTACCTGGAACCTTGAGCATATCGCCAAAGGTGGTGATGATTACATCCGGGATTTGGGATAGGGCGATGGCTTTATCCAGGTCAGCATTGGCGGTCACACAAACGGGACAACCCGGTCCGGAGACCATCTCCAGGGTTTTGGGTAGAGCCTGGCGGATGCCGTATCTAAAGATGGTCACGGTATGACCACCACAGAACTCCATTAAACGCACCGCAGTTTTGGACTTGTGGTGGATTTGTGAGATTAGTCCCTCGGCTAACTCAGGGCGCCGAAATTCAGTAATAAACCTCATTCCCCCTCCTCGGCCGTCTCGGCTATTTCCTCCAGGAGCTTCAGGGTTTCCTCGGCTCCTTCTTGGTCTAGGATATTTATGGCATAGCCGGTGTGGATTATGGCATAGTCACCCACCTTAGCCTCCGGCGTGAGCTGCAGGCTGATGCGGCGGGTTATACCGCCTATTTCTACCTCAGCTTCTTTATCCTCTATGGACTTAATAAGTACCGGAATGGCTAAACACACATCTAACTCCCAGCGAAGTTCGCAATCACGGCTTGACCCAGGGAGATGCCGCCGTCGTTACAGGGCACTAAATGGTGAGTAAGCACACTTAGCCCTTCTTTTCGTAATGCTGAGATGGCTAACTTCAGGAGTAAGCGGTTTTGGAAGACGCCGCCACTTAGCGCCACCTCATTTATGCCTGTTTCTTCAGCGATGGTTTTACACATCTCGGCGATTATCTGAGCCATTGCATGGTGAAACTTGAGTGATATTATGGACGTAGGAGCCTGATTTCTAACATCCCGTGATACCGATGAGATTAGCTCCTCTAATTTTACCACCTTTACCCCTTGGTCTCCAATAATGGAGAAAGGATAAGCCTTTATCTCACGCTTATCTAATGCATCGGGAGCCAGCATCTCAAGCTCAATGGCTGCCTGAGCTTCATAATCTATTTCCCCCCTCACCCCAGCCATGGCGGAAACGGCATCAAAAAGTCGCCCGGCGCTTGAAGTCGGTGGGGAATTTATGCCTTGCTTTAGCTGTTTTTGTACTATCTCAACCTCACCAGGATTGAGCCTGCTTAAGGGGAGACCTGCTAGCGAGAAGTCGTCCCCTAGAAGTGTGTACAGATAGCTTAAGGCCATGCGATAGGGCTTCTTTATGGCGGCAGTGCTTCCCGGCAGGGGCACATATTCCAGATGTCCTAGCCTCTGGAAGCTATGATAGTCAGCCAGCAGGAATTCCCCTCCCCAGATAGTGCCATCGGTGCCGTATCCTGTACCGTCAAAGGCTACCCCGATAACTGGCCCTTTGACCTTATTCTCTACCAGGCAGCTTACGATATGGGCATGATGATGCTGAACTGGCACCAGATTTAGCTCACGCTCCGAGCTGATTTGCCGGGCATATTTTGTTGCCAGGTATTCCGGGTGCATATCATGAGCCACGATTTCGGGTTTAATACGAAATAGCCTCTCGTAGAGCTTAATAGTATTTTCAAAGTGCTCTAGGGTCTCCTCGTTCTCCATATCACCGATGTGCTGGCTTAAGAAAGCATGCTTATCTTTGGTCAGACAAAAGGTATTCTTCTCCTCGGCACCGCAGGCAAGGATTTGCCTTGATTTAAAGGGAAGAAAAATAGGGTAGGGAGCATAGCCCCGTGCTCGCCTTACTGGCTGAGGCATATCATCTTCTACTATAAAAACACTGTCATCATAGCGGGCGTAGATATCCCGGTTGTGAAGCAGGAAATAATCGGCAATTCCCTTGAGTCTTCTTAAGGCCTCATCGTTATCCTTAGCAATAGGCTCCTCACTAAGGTTACCACTGGTCATGACCAGGGGCAGGTCAGTCTCCCGTAAGAGAAGGTGGTGTAAAGGGGTATAGGGGAGCATCACCCCGAGATACTTTAGCTTTGGGGCTACTGCTGTAGAGATATTAGATGAGTTATGCTGCCACCTCAGTAGGACAATCGGGCACTTGGGAGACTCAAGGAGTTTTCTTTCTTCGGCTGATACCAGGCAGTGCCTTTCCACATCTCCTATTGTGGCTACCATGACGGCTAATGGCTTGGCGGGACGCTTCTTTCGTTCCCTCAGCTGGTTTATCGCCTTTTCGTTGGTGGCATCACAGGCGAGTTGAAATCCACCCAGTCCCCTGATTGCTAAGATTTTCCCTGCTTTTAATAGAGCACTGGCTATCTCAACGACATCATCGCCCTGAACGGGGTTACCCTCGCTATTAACTATCTCTAGGCTGGGGCCGCATTTAGGGCAGGCATTAGGCTGGGCATGAAAGCGACGGTCTAAGGGGTCATCGTATTCTCGCTGGCACTCGGGGCACATTTGAAACTGGCGCATAGTTGTCTTGGGACGGTCATAAGGGATGTCCGCTATGATAGTAAATCGGGGGCCACAGTTAGTGCAGTTGGTGAAGGGGTAGCGGTGGCGGCGGTCAGTAGGGCAGAAGATTTCCCCTTTACAGTCTTCACAGGTGGCAATATCGGGTGAGACTAGCTGGTACTTACCCTTCTGACTCTGGCTTGCCAGGATTTCAAATTGGCTATAACCCTTCGGGGGATGGAAGGTGGCTTTGACCTTTTCAATATGAGCCATAGGGGGAGTTTTAGCTTCAAGGTCATTAAGGAAGTTCTTAAGGGTTGCTTCATCTCCCTCTACCTCGATAGCCACGTTTCCCGAGGTGTTACGCACCCAGCCTCCTAAGTTGTGTTCACAGGCCAGTCGGTAAATAAAAGGACGGAAGCCAACCCCCTGCACTACCCCGTGCACCTTTATCTTGGCTAGTTTTTTTGCTCTTAACAACACTACTTACCCTTACCCCGAGTTTATTATGTAGTGACCCTCCAACCACTTAGCTGGTAATCCCGGGGTGGGTGGAATTCCTTAAGTAGCTGTAGTTTATCCTGTTTTTTTAGATTCTCATAGATAAGACACCAGGCACAGTCTCTTTCTGGATTGAGCTCGCATTTACCCTCTTTACTCCCTCCACAGGCACCATTAAGTAGTCCCTTGCTGCATCGGGCAATCGGACAAATACCACCCGTAGCTGCGAGAAGGCAATCGCCACAGCCGGCGCATCTTTCTTCCAAAATACCGCCCTCTCTATCCTCTGCCCCCATAAAATGGGTGTTCTGGGCTGGAAAGATAGGCACATCAGGGAAAACCTCGGCCAGGGTTTGTACTCCTATGCCGCAGGCTAGAGAGAGCACCGCCTCGGCATCATTTATTTGGGGCTTAAGCATAGAAGCTGCCAGATAGTTATCGCATTGCTTGGCTGCTGTAGTTACCTTGAAGTTAAAGTCTTTATTTCTCAGCTTTCCCGCCAGCTCAAGTAGTTGACCCAGGGTCTTAGCCTCTCTCAGGCCTCGCGGCGGCTGGGTACAGCCATCGCAACCGACTATCAGGATATTAGTATATTGAGCGATATAATCTAAAATCTCATCCAGGGGTTTTGGCGTTGTTACTATCATACATTGCTCACTTTCATAAATTGCTCTCTTTTAATCCAATGGCTTTTATCGTTTGGCTGAACTGTTCTAGTTCCTTGTCTAGCTCCTCAGGGTATCTTGGAGATACAGAACAGAAGTGAAGTCTCTCCTGAAAGCCTATTTGGCTCAGTCTTTTACTCAGTGCTGTCATTGAGTGCTGTGTCTTCCCGCTTGCCCGATTCTGTTTGCAATCTTCTTCTGAGCAGGCGGCGATTAAAACACCATTAATGCCTTTCTGAAAAGCTTCTAGGATATGGAAGTTATCAACCCTGGCAGCACAAGGTAAGTCTATAAAACGAACATTGGGTGATGGTTCCTCGTCCAGTAGGGGAAAAGTAGCCCACTGACAGCGAAATACCAGAATCTTGGGGGGCTTCATTTCTGGGGCTAATCGGGTAATTAAGGCTGAAATACGGTCTTTCTCCCAGTTCTCTAGCTCCAGGGCTACGGCGGGGCACATAGCAACGCACAGGCCGCAACCGCGGCAGGCGGCTAGGTCAAAGTTAATCCCCCCGGGACTTTCTAGCCTAGCGGCGTCATAAGGGCAGTAAAAGACACAGTTACCGCAGGCAATACACAGGTTGGCGTCAGCTTTTACTTTCAGGCTGTGTCGCTTTAGGGTTATAACTTCTTGTTCATAGCCAAACTGCCCTAGCAAAAGATTTAAGGCGATTATCTTGCGTGCGGTGACTGAGCTACCCCTGTCAAATCGGCAGTAGTCTTCATCGCAGGCGAGGACGTTTATTTTCCCTATCCCCATAAGTAGGGCGTTAAGATATATTTCATCTGGAATACGGCCTACACAGGGGACCAGTAGCGGGATGAATTTTGATACCCCGAATATCTCTTCTACCCCGGCGGTATCGGGGGCACTGCCTCGGCACATAATAACTAGGGTATCGGAGGCATATTCCTGCTTTGCCCTCTCCAGATACTTAATTAAAGAATCTAGGTCGTAATAGAGAATATCAATGGCGCTAGCCGGACAGTTGGAGTAGCAGAGTCCACATACCTGGCATTTGGTAATATCCAGGGTTATCCTGCCCGTTTCTACATCCTTCTTGAGTGCCTCATAGGGGCAGAGGGAGGAACAGATAGAGCAACTGCTGCAGTAATCCTCGTTTTGCCTAAGGGCTGCTACCTCTTGGGTGGCTGGCTCAGTCATTTTATCTTTGCCTTCTCTAGCTTGCTGTCAGGGGACCAAGCTTGATTACTTCATTAACGAATTCATTTAACGACGACAGGAACTTTGGTGTCTCAGATGTGGCCAGCCATTCTGCCCTCAACCTCTCTGATTCTATACCGAGTTGGGAGAGTGTCTTCTTAAGTAGCATTACATTTCGCCCTGCCTTATAGTTACCACTGATATAGTGGCAGTCTCCCGGGGAACATCCGGCTATCAGCACGCCGTCGGCACCCTTAGCAAAGGCATCAAGAACAAAGGTTGGGTCTATCCTGCCGGTGCAGGTGATTCCGATTAGTTTTAGGCGGGAATTGTCCTTTAATTTCGAAGCCATGGCATGCTCTGCCCCTATGGGCGAGCAGAAGTTACAGCGAAATATCACAACGTTAGGTTTGAAATTATTCATAGCTTCTCCTCATCTATTATTTGTTTTACCATGAAGGGTATATTTTCTGCTACCTCTTCGGTACACTGTTCGGACAAGGTTGAATTATCCTTTATCTCTACGGCATATATGCTGACGCACTGGGGCATGCTGCATCCTAGGCCTTGCCCCACTTCAAAGGCAGTGGCAATATCCATGCCGTGAGACGAAGAAAAGTCTAGGTTTGGTCTAAAATCTTCCAGCTTAAGCTTATATAGCTTCCCCGGCTTGCCCTGTTTGGTTTTTATTGAATCGATGATGATGAGCTTGTCATAGCCGGTAATAAGGTCGAGGAGGGCGATGGCGGCTTCATTTGTTTGTTCTACATCTAAGCCGGGTTTCTGCTCCTCAAGCTTCTGGGCAATTTTGATGCCCACCCCATCGTCGCTGAGAATCGGATTGCCGATGCCTAAGATGAGCGTGTTCACCCTTTGCCCCTTACCCTCTTGTATTGCTTAATCGTCTGCTCTAAAGTCCTCTTGGCTAAACAAACACAGTGTATTTTCTGAGGTGGGATGTTGCCCAGGTGGTCCAGAATTTGCTCCTCACTAATTTCTTCAGCCTGCTCTAGGGTTTTCCCCTTTATTATTTTCATAAGAGCCGAGCCGGCACTATAGGAGCCAGCACAGCCTATGGCTTGAAACCTAGCTTCGGTGATTCGGCCACTATCAATTTTTAATTGAACCTGCATTGTGTCACCACAGGGGCCGGTATAGGAAAAAGAGGCACTGGGGCTTTCTATCTCACCGACATTTACTTTATTTATAAAATAGTTTATCGCTCTATCTGAATATCCAGATTTATTTAATAGCTCTACCTGGACTTGTTCATCTACCATATCTTATTCCATTCCTAGTCTTTATCTCCTCTGAATTATCAGGCAAATACCTCTTGAGGGTCCCTTTTAAACAGCAACGACCTCTTTGACCTCAGGTATATGCTGTTTTAGTAGTCGCTCAATGCCGTGTTTCAGGGTCATAGCTGACATGGGGCAACCGCTGCAGGCCCCCTTTAGTTTTAGTTTTACCACGCCTTCGTCAGTCACGTCTACCAGCTCAACATCGCCCCCATCGGCCTGTAAGGCCGGTCTTATCTGGGCTAGAGCTGTCTCTACTTTTTCTCGCATGTCTTATCTCCTTACATTATATTGATAACGCCGCATAGGTATCGGCTATAGTTTTGGCTAGTGCATCTTTAATGGTCCTAGCACCAGATGGACAAGCGCTAACGCACACACCACACCGCTTACATTTAAGCTCATCAATTGCTGATTTTATTCCTTTTTCGGATGTCTCTAGGGTAGAGGCTTCATAGGGACATACGCCGACACAAACTCCACAGCCGCTGCATAAATCCTCGTTAACCTCGATTTCTGGTATTTCAGTCTGAAGCCCTAGAACGACGCATCCTTTACAGCTCTTACATGGGCCGCAACAGAGACACCTTCTTGCCTCGTCTACCACTTCTGCCAGGGTGTATGCTTTTTCAAACGGCTCAAAATTAAGCCTCTCTTTGGCCGGAGTCCATTTAAGTTCTGGCTGAAGCTTGTACTTAATACGCTGTGGGATGGAGGCAGTTTCGTACTCTCTGGCCTCTCTGCCTGCCTTCATGTCCTTACCTTTAATGTAGCGGTCGATAGACTCGGCGGCAGTGGCTCCGTCCCTCATTGCTTCCGAGGCAAAGCCTACCCTTCTTACGTCACCACCGATAAAGATTCCTTCTTTAAGTTTGCTCATGAGAGTAATGGGGTCAATATCCAGTCTACCCATCTCATTCAGCAAGCCTTCCTGCTGGTATAGGGTGTGCTCCGGACCTTGCCCTATTGTTACCAGTAGCACATCACCATCAACGTATATCACGTCACTGGGGTCACATTTAGGATTAAATCTACCATTGTCATCAAAGACCGAGGTGCACCGGGGACACTTTATTCTACTGAACTTTCCGCCCTTGCTGATTATCTCCTCCACACCCCTTGAGTAGATTATTTTTATTCCTTCTTCAGTAGCACCTTCTATCTCTTCTACATCAGCGGGTATGCCATCCTTAGAGGATTTATCCTCGCTCTCTAAACAGACAAGGGTGACATCTCCGCCTAACCTTCGGGCAGTCCGGGCAACATCAAAGGCGACGTTGCCCCCGCCAATTACTGTCACCTTCCTGCCTTGATAAAGGTATAGAGGAACATTTCCCTGAAGTACCTCGTAGAGGAGGTTTAACCCGAACATAATTCCCTCTACTCCGGCGGCGGCTACCAGTTCTCGTTCAAAAGTGAGGGGGCGAGGAGAAGGAGTACCGGCAGCGATGAATATTGCCTTGTAGCCTTCGTTCTTAAGGTCTTCTAGCGTTTGGTCATTATCACCTGTTTGGACACCAAGCTTGACCTCGATATGGGCAATCCTGACTAAGTTATTTACAACCGAATCAATGATAGCCTGGGGAAGACGATATGCCGGGATAAGACGCATGGCGCCGCCTAGCTTGGGGTTTCTTTCCAGGATAGTAACACGGTAGCCTTTTTTACTTAATTCATAGGCACACATTAATCCCCCCGGTCCACCCCCAATGACAGCTACCTTTTCCTTGGTCGGGGTCGGGAGCACCGGTGCCGTCTCAAGATACTTAACATATTCGTTGGCAATGAGCCTTATCAGCATTCTTCGCCTTACGGCTCCGGTCTGGTCCTTATAATTACACTCCTTCTCACAAAGCCCACAAATATAGCCACATAGTAGCGGGAACAGGGGGCTCTTCTCGTAGATTTCGTTACCTATGTCAATTATCTGATTTGCTGCCTCTTGGGGGTCCAAAGGCAATAAGGAAATCATGGCATGACTGCGCTGAATATCTAGTCCCAGAGGGCATGCTATCTGGCAGGGAGATAGGTATACTTTGCCGCTGGCTTGGCAAATTACCTCCTCAACCTGAGCCTTTGCCTCCTTAGAAACGTCCTTGGCCATCTTACCCTCCTAATTCACCTTTTAATTTAGGGTTCTCTTTGGCTTTTCTTGTTAGCCCCTTTTGAGCTTCTTTACCAGGGCTCCTTTATTATCGTAGACTTTCACCTCAAGCGGCATTCCTCCGGGGAGTGAGTGGGTGGCACAGGCATGACACGGGTCATAGGCCCGGAATGCCATCTCAATCATGTTGAGAATCCCATCAGGGACCTGCCCGTTCTTTATGAGTGATTTAGCTGCCTTCTCCACCGACATATTAATAGCTGCCGAATTATTCTGTGTGGCGACAATCAGGTTAACTTTAGTGAGGATTCCCTTGTCGTCAGTTTGGTAGTGATGAATTAGGGTACCCCTTGGTGCCTCTACTACGCCTATGCCCTCTTTTGGGGTCTTGGTGGGCAGGTTTACAATATCAGGTGAGATAATTTCCGGGTCGCGGGCAAGCTCTACCACCCTTTCCGATGCGTAAAGTGCCTCCACAAGCCGTGCCCAGTGGAAAGCTAGAGTGCTGTGAACCGGTTTGCCACCCAATACAGAAAACATCTTCTCGTAGGCTTCCTGAGCCAGTGGGGTTGCCATCCCGTCTGAGGCATTCAGCCTAGCCAGAGGGGCTACCCGGAAAACACCGCTCTCTTTACCGTCAACAAATCCCTTCCAGCCTAGCTTCTTAAGGTAGGAGAACTTGACATAGGTCCAGGGCTCAACATGCTCACTGATGTGGTCGAGGTAGTCCTGAGCCTTAAACTTGGCAAATTCTTTGCCGTCAGGGTCAACAACTCTTATAAGGCCATCGTAGAAGTTTACCTTGTTATTCTTGTCTATCATTCCCATATAGTATGTCTTATGTGAGTAGACATCACCGGTGATGAGGTCAACATAGCCTTTATTTTTAAGCACTATGTCGTCAAAAATCTGGAGGGAAAGCTGACAGAAGTCTACTGCATATTCCCCCGCCTCAAGAATCTTCTGTCGTTCCTCCTCATTGATGCCCTTGGATACCCCTCCGGGTAGAGCACAGGAAGGCATAATCGGCTTGCCCCCGATTATTCTTAGTACATTTCTCATCCCTTTTCGCATCTGTATGACTTTGCCACCAGTTTCCAGCCCCGCCTTAGCAATAACCCCCAGGACATTTCTCTCCGCGGCGGGTGCTTGTGGGCCAACGATAAAGTCGGGCCCGCCCAGGAAGTAGAAGTGCAGTATATGGTCTTCTGCCTGGAAGGCGTTGTACATAAGTTCTCTTATTTTCTTCGCTGCCGGGGTAGGCTCGACCTTAAATAGGTCGTCAAGGGCTTTGGCCGATGCCATGTGGTGAGCGGTGGGACAAACTCCGCAGATCATAGTGGTTATTCTGGGCATCTCCTCGGCTGGTCTGCCCACAGAGAACTGCTCGAAGCCCCGAAGCTCTGGAATCTGAAGACAGGCTCGCTCACAGTTACCTTTATCGTTGAGGAATATCTCTATCTTACCGTGCCCTTCAAGTCTGGTTATCGGGTCTATGGTTATTTTTTTCATTGTAATCCTCCTACTTAACCCCCATTCTCTTTCTTTTGAGAAGAGAGGACGGCAGGCTGAATCGGTAGAACGTTCCTGCCGGGTCTGGAATGGTATTGATTAATTCTTTGACCTCTTTATCAGTCATCTTTTCTTCGTCTTCCAGCCCTAATAGAGAGACAAACATGGCCAGGGCTTTGGCACCCTGGTCGGCGATTCCGTCTAACGGGCCAAAACAGCCCCGACACGGCATATTAGCGTTAATGCATGTTTCCCCGCACCCGCTACGGGTGGCTGGGCCGTAACAAAATAGCCCTTGTACCAGGAAACATTTCTCTGGGTCAATTTTGATTTCCCATGGTCTTTTTACTTCTTTTATGGATAATTTTTCTGGTTTTGAATCTTTTCTGGGGCAGGTATCACACAGGGCGATATTGGGAGCCAGTACGGCTCCTTTTTCTGGTAATTGACCCGTTAGTATAGCGTTTACGGCCTTCATTATTAAATCGGGTGGTGGTGGGCATCCGGGAAGATAATAATCTACCGGGATGACCTGGTCTAATGACTTCACCGTGTCGTAGAATTCCGGTAGGGTAAGCTCCCCACTGTCAATGTCTGTCTTCTCTTGTGGGGTAACTCCCTGAGGGTTGTCAACGCTTGGGGAATCCTTATAGACCCATTGAAAAATTGTCTCCCGGCTACAGAAATTTCCCAACCCTGGTATTCCGCCCAGATGAGCACAGGCACCGAAGGCAACCACCAGACCAGATTTTTTCCTTAGGAGCTTTACCATCTCTTCTTGCTCTTCCAGCCTTACTGCCCCATTTATGAAGCTCACTGCTATCTCACCATCTTTAAGGGCTTCAATATCCTTTCTCTTAAAATCCAGGGCTACGGGCCATAAGACAATATCCACCGCATCCGCCACTTTCAGAATATCTTCATTAAGGTCTACCACTGCCTCCTCACAGCCACCACATGAAGCACACCAGTAAAAAGCGACCTTTGGTTTAGCCATATTTACCTCCTTTGGGTAATTAAGTACTTTTTAAGCGGCTGGGATTTAACCTTCTTGTCCCTCAATAGCTTTCTCCTTCAGTCCTATTTTGCCAGCTAGCAGTTTGAGACCTTCTTTGGTACAGAATTGCTTTTCCTCAGGGTCAAGGAAGGCACCAGCCTTGTCAATCTCTATAACTTTGAGGTGAGCCCTGACGGTTCTTTGGTCCCAGCCCAACTCAGCGGCTATTTTGGACACATGAAAACAGGCACTATTGGAGTTTTTAGCCAGCTGTATCAACATGTCCCTGATTTGTTGATGCTTGACTATGTAATTTCGTTCGAATTTGTTACTCATGCTTAATTTGAGTGAATTTCTCCCCAAAGATGTTAATGCTAACATAGTTTAGCATTAATGCCCTAACTTTGTCAATATATTACAGACCGTTGTGGTGGCTTATTTTGCGGTGCCTTTGTTTGGTGGCTGGATATCTACTTTAGACATTAAACAAGAAGGTAATTATATCGCCGTCCTGAACTATGTAGTTCTTGCCTTCTAGGCGGAGAAGCCCTTTCTTACGAGCTTCAGATAGGCTACCACATTTTATCAGGTCGTCATAACTGACTACCTCGGCTCGGATAAAACCTCTTTCCATATCGGAGTGAATCTTACCGGCAGCTTTCAGGGCGGTGGTGCCACTTTTAATCGACCAGGCTCTGATTTCACCCGAGGCTATACTGAAGAATGAGATTAGACCTAATACTTCGTAGGATAGTTTAATAGTGCGGTCAAGTCCAGATTCTATAATACCGAACTCAGCGCGAAGTTCTTCAGCGGCGCTATTGTCTAATTGAGCCAGTTCCATTTCCAGCTTGCCACAGAGGGTAATGAGGCCGCATTTTGGTCGTGAGTAGTGTGCCTTTAGCTCTGTTTCCAAAGATTCTGCTTGAGGTAGCTTCTCTTCTCCGATATTAACTACTATTAGCAGGGGCTTAGCAGTGAGAAATCCGTAGGGGGAAATAATTCTGGTTTCATCGGTGGTTAGTTTTAGCTCCCGGACGGGTACATCTTTCTCTAAATTAGCCTTAATCTTCGTCAGTAGTTCTTGCTCTCGGAGAAGAGCCTGGTGCTCTAGTGGCTTAGCCCCCTTTAAGGATACTTCTATCTTCTCCAGTCTTCTCTCCTGTAATGCCAGGTCAGAAAAGGCAAGTTCCATCTCTATATTGGCAATATCCCGCTCTATATTCAGACTGCCTTCAGTATGGGGTATACATTCATCAGTAAAATCTCGGACTACATGGAGTAGGGCGTTCATGTTACTAAGCTCATTGAGGAGTTGACCACCTATCCCCATACCCTTAGCCAGATCCCTAACTGAAGCACCGATATCAACATACCTAGCTTCGGCAGGGACTACTTTCTTAGGGTGGAGCATGTCAGTTAATGTCTTTAGGCGAGGTTCCGGCACCTTGGCAATGCCAATATGGGGTGCCAAGGCTTCTTGGGTGTAGCTTCCAGTATCAGCCTTACCCTTGGTTAGGGCGTTGAAAATGGTCGTCCGGCCACTTTTAGCCAGCCCTATGATGCCAATATCAATACTCATTAGGCAGGGTTTCCCTTCACTCTATTAGCGCCAACCATACAGGATATCATTGCCTTTATT
>JADFUW010000010.1 GCA_015222205.1 Chloroflexota bacterium | reverse complement strand
GTATTATGCACCGATAATGCGGCTATGATTGCTGCCTGCGGCTACTACCGGTTTAAGGACGGCAAGATAGACGGCTTGGATTTGGACGTGTTTCCCGGTCTCAGGTTAGCCTGAAGTAGAAAGGGGGGGTGATTATGGCAGCGAAGGTTTTTGTCGTGGTGAGCAGTGCCGATGAAGAAGTGGTTGCGGGGGTTGGACTCAGATATTCGTTGAACGCAGCTAAAAATAAGTGGCTGGATGAGGTTAGGGTGATTATCTTTGGGCCAGCAGGAAAACTTGTCGCCTGTAATCCGAGAGTTCAAGAAAAAATAAAGGAGTTACAGGAAGCTGGTGTCGAGGTTATGGCATGTAAGGCATGTACTGATGAGCAGAATATAAGCAGTATACTGGAAGGGGCAGGAATTAAAGTTTTGTATGTCGGCTCAATAATATCTCAACTACTTAAAGACGGTTGGGCAGTATTGACATTCTGATAAAAAATAAGAGTATAATATAGTAAGAACGCTTTATAGATAGCAAGAGATTAATTTCGAGGTTAAAATGCCTCTAAGTTGCTACCAATGGCTGTGAATATTTATTTGTTGAGTTGCGATATGATGGTGACTTGCAGTATTATATAGAAAGTTAGCAGTCTTGGGCTGAGAGTGCTAATAGGTTGGGTCGGTATTTTAATTCAGAATTAAGAAGGAGGATTGGCATGGCAGATAAGCTTAAGCCATTGGCTGACCGGGTGGTGGTCAGGCCCATTGAGCGGGAGACGGTGAGTAAAGGGGGTATAGTTCTGCCCGATACGGCTAAGGAGAAACCCCAGGAGGGTGAGGTGATGGCAGTTGGGCAGGGCAGATTATCGGAGGATGGGAAGAGGTTGCCCATGGATGTTAAGGTGGGTGATATTGTGATTTATGCTAAATACGGGGGCACGGAGATTAAGATTAATGATGAGGAGTTAATGATTTTGCGTGAGAGCGATATTCTGGCTAAGAAGACCAAGTAGTAAATCGGGTTAATATATAAGGAGGAGAAAATTGGCGAAACAGATTAAATTTAGTGAGGAAGTTAGGTATTCCTTGAAGAAGGGTATTGATGCTTTGGCTGATGCGGTTAAAGTAACCTTGGGGCCCAAGGGGCATTGTGTGGCGCTGGATAAGAAGTGGGGTGCCCCATCAGTAATTGATGACGGGGTTACTATTGCCAAGGATATTGAGCTTCCTGACCCCTTTGAGAATATGGGGGTGCAGTTGGTCAAGGAAGCGGCTACCAAGACTAATGATGCCTGTGGCGATGGTACTACCACCTCGACTCTCTTGGCTCACGCTATAATTACTGAGGGCTTTAAGAATGTAGCTGCTGGAGCCGAAGCTATGGCGCTGAAAAAGGGTATTGAGCAGGCAACTGGCGCTATTGTTGATGAGCTTAAGAAGGTATCTAATGAGGTGAAGGGCAAGGAGCAGATTGCTCAGGTAGCGACGATAACCGCCGTTGACAAGAAGATTGGTGACCTGATTGCTGAGGTGATGGAAAAGGTAGGTAAGGATGGGGTTATCACGGTTGAGGAGTCCAAGGGTCTGCTGTATGAGACTGAGTATGTGGAGGGAATGCAGTTTGACCGGGGCTATATTAGTCCCTATTTCATCACTAATGCTGAGAAGATGGAGACGGTGATAGAAGACCCTTATATCCTTATTACTGATAAGAAAATTTCGGCGGTGGCTGACCTTCTACCGGCCCTGGAGAAGATATTACAGGTATCTAAGAACCTGCTTATTGTCGCTGAGGATATTGATGGTGAAGCCCTGGCTACTCTGGTGGTTAATAAGCTGCGTGGCACCATTAATATTTTAGCCATTAAGGCTCCGGGCTTTGGTGACCGGCGTAAGGCGATGCTGGAGGACATGTCCATTCTTACCGGCGGTAAGGTGATTTCGGAGGAGGTGGGACGTAAGCTGGATTCAGTTACGGTGGAGGATTTAGGCAGGGCTCGTCGGGTAGTGGCGGATAAGGATAAGACCACCATTATTGAAGGTAAGGGTTCAGATGAGGCGATTAAGGGTAGAATAAAACAGATTAAGGCTCAGATAGAGGAAACTACCTCTGATTTTGACCGGGAGAAGCTGCAGGAGAGACAGGCCAAGATGGTCGGCGGTGTCGCCGTAATCAAGGTGGGTGCTGCCACTGAGGTTGAGCTTAAGGAGAAGAAGCATCGGGTTGAGGATGCCCTGTCGGCGACCCGGGCGGCGGTGGAGGAGGGTATCCTGCCTGGTGGTGGTGTCGCCCTAATCAACGCTCTGCCGGTTCTGGATAAGCTAGAGGTTAGTGGTGATGTGGCTACTGGGGTTAATATTGTCAGGAAGGCAGTAGAGGAGCCCATTCGCTGGATTGCCATAAATGCTGGCCAGGACGGCTCGGTAATAGTAGATGCCGTGAAAAAGAGTTCAATCGGGGTCGGCTATGATGCTGATGCCAATGACTTTGGCGATATGGTGGAAAAAGGTGTTATTGACCCGACCAAGGTGGTAAGGTCAGCTCTGGAAAATGCTGCTAGTGTTGCTTCCATGGTTTTGATTACCGATGCGCTGGTTACTGATATCCCAGAGAAGGAGAAGGCGCCACCCATGCCAGGTGGTGGTATGGAGGGCATGTACTAAACCTAGTCAGCAGGTGAAATAATAGTCAAGGGTATTCTTGACACCCCTGTATGGTGATAGGAATAGCTGTAGTCTTCGGGCTGCGGCTATTTTTTATTGGTGCCTTGTTTTTGGTGGAGTGTCTAAGAGGGGTGCTAGCCCCTTTTTTCAAAATCTCCCCTTCCCCTTATCAAGGGGAAGGGGATACAGGGGATAGGATTACCCCATAAAAGCCTGTAGCAGAATTCTGCCAAATGAATGCTAAGGGGTGGGTAGCCAGGTTATTTTACAGCTTCAGTAGTTCTTCTAAAGGCTCATCCTTAGCGACTGGGCCAACTACGGCCAGGCGGAGCTGGCTACTGATTATCATCTCTTGAGCTATTTGCTTTAGCTCCTCAGCAGTAATAGTGTCAACAATGGATATTACCTGTTCTGGGCTAAGGATGCGTCCCGTGAGAATCTCTTGTCCGCCTAACCAGCTGGCAACATTGCGGCTGTCTTCCAGACGTAGCAGCAGGCGTCCTTTGGCGAGTTCCTTTGCCCGGTTAAGTTCCGGCTCGGGGACTGTTTCCTTGAGCTTGAGGAGTTGTTCCAGGGTGGCGTTGAGGACCGTTTCCAGGTTTCTGGGGTCTACCCCGGCATAGATAGTGACTGAACCCGAGTCAAGGAAATGTTCGACATAGCTGTGAATGCTGTAGGCAAGTCCTAACCGCTCGCGAATCTCGGTAAACAGCCGGCTGCTCATACCCTCACCGAGAATGATATTAAGCAGGTCAAGGGTAAAACGCTGAGGGTGAAAGAGTGATAAACCCGGTAGTGCTAGACAGAGGTGAGCTTGCTCGATGGGTCTTTTTTCAACCTGCACGCGCCGGCTCTTTTTTGACTCATAAGTGGAGTACTCAAGATGTGGCTGCTGGTTAGTCCAGTTACCCACTACCTGGCTGACAGCATTTATCATCTCTTGGTGCTGAATATTACCAGCAATACTGATTACGGTGTTATTGGGCTGGTATTGATGGTGAAGGAAGTTAAGCATGGCATCTCTGGTGATGGCGGCTACTGACTCTTTGCTGCCGGCTATATCGCGGCCCAGGGGGTGGCCGGGCCACAAGAGTTCATCAATGAGCATATTAACCTGCTGCGACGGGGAATCCTTACTCATATTGATTTCTTCGATTATAACTTTACCTTCTTTTTCTACATCTTGAGGATTAAACCTAGAGTGGAGTAGCATATCCGTGAGCACATCTAGGGCTAAGGGGAAGTGGTGTTGTGCCACCTTAGCCCAGTAGACGGTTAGCTCCTTATCCGTGCCGCCGTTAAGGATGCCGCCAACGCCTTCTATTGCCCCGGAGATTTCCCTGGCTGCTGGCCGCTTCTTGGTGCCTTTAAACAGCAGATGCTCAATAAAATGTGAAATGCCGGCTTCAGAATCAGGTTCGTATCGGGAGCCGGTGCCGATAAAGATACTTATACATACCGAGCGGGTATGGGGCATAGTAGAGGTGAGTAGCCTTAGCCCATTATCAAGGGTAGTCTTATGATACAATAGTTTATCCTCTCTGATTAGTGTTGGTTTTATTCTAATAGTATTCTTGGCGGGGCGTCAATTTAAGCTCGGTCAAAGGGAAGTGTTAGTCACTACAAACAACCCCATGTCTTGAAAATAAAAAGGGGTGATTATATAGCTTTTTCTTGGCTATATCTGTTGCGCTGGGGGCGTTCTCCTATATGCCCAGATTTTCTGTAGCCCTTAGCTCCTGAAGAAGGTCGGAGCACAGGCTGTCTGGGATGAGGGGTGAAGGCTTACTAAGCAGTTCAGTGTGTAACGGGGTAATAGAGATATTTCCCTCCTCTATGGCCCATATATCTGTTTTCTTATTGGCATCCTTATTTGTCTTTTGCCGTACCAGCCAGTAGTATGCCTTTCTCCCATCATGCCCCTCCTCCACAGTGTCGATATGGCTTTTACTGGCCAGTTTGGTGACCCGTACCCCCTTGATTTTTTCCAGAGGCAGGCTGGGCAGGTTTATATTAAGGAAAATATCGCTGGGTAGGGAACTAGTGCCAATCTTCTTGGCCAGTAGTGTGGCCAGTCTGGCGGCACTATCCAGGTAGAGGTTATCTATAGAAGCTATCGAGATAGCCAGGGTGGGGAAGCCACGCAGGTAACCTTGCAGGGCAGCGCCTACTGTTCCTGAGATAAGGACATCGTCACCCAGGTTTGGTCCGGAGTTTATGCCAGAGATAACAAGGTCTATCTGGTTCTCAAGTAGCTTACCTAGGGCGAGGATAACACTATCCGCCGGTGTGCCCTCTACTGAATACGCCTCTACTTCAGGTACCAGAGGTCTTACTTTTTGTACCCGGAGTGGCTGGCGTAGGGTAACCGCAGTGCCTAGACCACTCTGCTCCCTATCCGGAGCGACAACTACTACACGAGCGATTTGCTTCAGTTCTCTAGCTAGTCTCCACAGCCCGGGGGCAAATATACCGTCATCGTTGGTTAGTAGTATTTCCATGCTCTATTGTCTGGGAGTCTGTATTCTCACTTTAGGTCTTTATGAAATGCCTTTGTGGTGCTAGTTTAGCATGGCAGGGATAGTGGCGGCAAACAGCTGCCTTAATTGGTAGTGGGTCAATTTGAGACAACTGTGACTTGATAGTTGATTTGTCTTGGGTAATAATTAAAGTATGCCTAAGCGGTCAAGTAAAGATATAAACGAGTTAGCATCATCTATTGTGAATCAATCTACTGACGAATCAAACGAAAAGAATCCCTACGCCGTAGTTCTTGGTAGGTTTGGTGGTCTTAAGGGGGTAAGGCTAGGGCTGAACGGGCTAAGCGGGGCGAGGGGACGTAAATTACTAGCTTTTAACGAGTTGTCTTGGTCTGAACTCTAGGTCTAACTTAAGGGCATCTGCAACCTTGAACAACGTGCCAACTGTGGCATTGCTCACACCACTTTCCAACCTTGCTATTGCTGGTTGCTGCATCCCGATAGTGTTAGCAAGCTGTTCTTGGCTTAGGTGTAATTCATTTCTGCGCTCTATCAATCTCTGTATCAGCGCGTACTTTGGCTCGAGGTGTTCATATTCATAACGCTCTTTGCTATCTTTTAAGAGTTCTTTCTTGAAATCTAATAAATTTGTGCCTTCAAATTTCCTCATTTTAACTATCCCTTTAGAGCATCTACATAAATAATTATAACATACATGTTATTTACTGCAAGTAGATTAGGGGTCTTCTAGGGTTGTAAATCTGGATTGATAGTTTAACATACGCTCAAGCATTTGTCGAGTAGTTTTGGATAATATTTTTCTTTCAGCATTGACTTTTTATTAGTATTACTGTAATATATATGATAAGCAGTATTGAAATATAATTGTGATGGGACTTGATAATTATAAAGCTAAACGCAAGCATTGTCAATAGGTAGGTACCTATTAAATCGCAAAATAATATGCAAGCATTGACGACAGCCCTTAAGTGTGGTATGCTAGATATAAATATAGCTTAGGAGGCGTTATAATGAAAGACAAGAATGTTGAGCCGAGAGGTTCAAAAGGGGGGCAAGTAAGGGCTGGTACTCTAAGCGCTAGAAAACGCAAAGAGATAGCACAGAAGGGTGCTAAGGCTAGATGGCAAAAGGCTTCTCAACTTGAAATGAAAAGTAAAGAAATCCCTACAATTCACCCTGCTACTCAACCATCAACATTACACATAGGAGATATTAACTTACCCTGTGCTGTCCTAACAGACAGAACCCGTGTGATTACTGAGTCCAGCGTAGCGAAAAAGCTAGGGCGTTTTTATGGAGGCAAGCAAAGAAGGTTAGAGCAGTCAACTAAAGAAGGATTACCTCTCCCTTATTTCTTATATGGTAGCAACCTAGAACCATTTGTTTCTCATAGCCTAAGGGTTGCATTAAATAAACCCGTAGTATATCGGGCATCAGGTGGTGTACGCCGTGCTATAAATGCAGTCTTGCTGCCTGAAATATGTGAGGTGTGGTTAAAAGCACGGGAAAACAAGGCACTCCACATGCCTTCACAAGAGCGTATAGCAAAAAATGCAGAAATTCTTATGCGTGGCTTAGCCCATGTGGGTATTACCGCTTTGGTTGATGAAGCCACGGGTTATCAAGAAGTAAGAGACCGTGACGAACTACACCGAATTCTAGAAGCATATATAGCGAAAGAATTACTACCTTGGACGAAGCTCTTCCCAGATGAGTTTTACGGGCAAATGTTTCGCCTGCGTGGGTGGCAATATAGACCCCCTTCAGTTAAACGACCGAAATATGTGGGGAAATTAACGAATGAGCTTATTTATGATAAATTGCCCAAAGGTGTATTAAACCAATTGAGAGCTAAAAACCCAGTGACCCCAAAAGGTTATCGGAAATATAAGCACTTCCAGTTTCTTACAGAGGATATTGGTAATCCACATTTAGAAAAGCAGGTAATTTCTGTAACAACGCTTATGCGTGTATCACCAAATTGGGCAACGTTTCAAAGATTATTTAATCGTGCTTTTGGTATGCAAGGTGAGTTCTACTTTGACGAATTAGAGAAACAAAGCCCTATTCCTTAGACCATCGGGCTTTAGCAGCTTTTTTAGCTATTTCACTTCTTTGTTCGGGGGTTAGTTTCTCTGCTCTAGCTTTACCACCTTTTAATCCCCCAAGATGCCCTAACGCTACAGGGTCAAACTTCTTTTCTTTGTTAGCTTGCTCAGTTTCTCCCGTAGCTTCTTGGACTACCCTAAAAGCAGTAACGCTAAAATCGTGTTCCCGTTTCCTGCGTTTTGCCATGCTTAAATCGTATATTATCGCTCAAGCATTTCAAAATGATGCACTACCCCTTAATTCGATTGCTTTTCTGGCTATTGTTTTATATACTATGGCTACTCTAATCGCAGGGATTTTGTGGCCATGTCGGGGTTTGAGGGGTTCGGGAAAATACTAATTATCGCTGGCTCTGTCTTAACGGGGGTAGGGTTATTTTTTGCCTTTGGCGGACATATTCCGTTTCTGGGCAAGCTACCTGGCGACATCCTGATTAAGAAGGGCGGTGTTTCTTTTTACTTTCCCATCATTACCTGCGTATTGTTGAGTGTAGGATTGACTCTGATTGTTAACTTTGTCGTGCGGTTCATGAACAGGTAGTTGATTTTCTGAAAGGTTAGCGAGCCTAGCGTTCACCTCTCAAAGGTAGTTTCCCTTCACCTTATAACTTGACTGGACAGGACTGGAGATAAAGGCTATAATCTCAAACAGAGATGGATTCTCAGCTTAAACCTCGTATTCTTTTTACCAGGGATGAGATAGAGGCTGTTGTCAAGAGGCTGGCGGCTGAAGTTAGCCAAGATTATCAAGGCAAGTGTCCCCTCTTGCTCGGTATTCTTAAGGGGTCTTTTGTATTTATGGCTGACCTCATTCGGCTGCTTGATTTCCCACTGGAAGTGGAGTTTGTCAAGGTATCTAGCTATGGCCGGGGCAGAGAGAGTTCAGGGAAGGCTAAGCTAGTGAAGGGGTTCAGCTCTCCCGTTAAAGACCGGGATGTATTGATAGTTGAGGACATCCTGGATACCGGACTCACTACTTCTGTCGTCTCAGATTATCTGCGGGAGAAAAAGCCAGCATCCTTGAAGCTTTGTGCCCTGACGGATAAGCCTTCCCGGCGGCGGATTCCAGTTACAGCTGACTACCTGGGGTTCACTCTTCCCGATAAATTCATAGTTGGCTATGGCTTGGATTGGAACCAAAAGTTTCGTAACCTGCCCGACATCTGTTACTTGGAGTAGAAGTGGCCAGATGACAGAGGCTGACGAAAAAGCCTATGTTCTCCCTTGCATCTAGAGAAGATAACAATGAGCATCAAAGAGAGGTGGAGCCTCTCTTATGTAAGTAAGCCTCCCCTTTTTCTTAATAGGGGGAGGGGTTACCAAGTAGAAATCAGAGGGGTGAGGTTAATAAATAATCTCTTAATCTCAGTAGCTAAGGGAGGGGTTCCTGCTGACCTTATCTTGGCTAATGCCAGGGTGGTGAATGTATTTAGTGGTGAGATTGAGCCTGGCAATGTGGCTATTTGTGGCGATAGAATTGCCGGGGTAGGGGATTATCATCAGGCAAGAGAGGTTCTAGACCTGGGGGGCAAATATGTTGTCCCCGGTCTTATTAACGGGCATACCCATCTGGAAAGCTCAATGCTCAGCGTTGGGGAGTATGCCCGGGCGGTGGTGCCGCGAGGCACTTTAGCTATCGTAACCGACCTTCATGAGATAGCCAATGTTTGTGGGCTCAAGGGTATGGGGTATGTGCTGAACTGGGCGCGCCGCTTACCCCTGGAGCTTTTTCTGATGGCGCCTTCCTGTGTGCCGGCTACTAATCTGGAGACCTCAGGGGCCAGCCTTGGACCTGAGGATATCCGTAAGGTGCTTCGGTGGCGGGGGTGTATCGGGTTGGGGGAGGTAATGAATTTTCCCGGTGTAATTAGTGGTGACGAAGGCGTTTTGACTAAAATTAGGCTGGCTGGAGGGAGGGTTATTGATGGTCATGCCCCCGGCGTTAGCGGTAAGAGCCTCAATGCCTACATTGCAGCGGGCATCCTCTCTGACCACGAGTCGGTTTCTCTGGAGGAGGCTAGAGAGAAGTTAAGGCAGGGCATGTATGTCATGATTAGGGAGGGTTCTTCAGAGAAGAATCTGGATGCCCTGCTCCCTCTGGTTACGGATAAGACCTATAAGAGGTGTCTCTGGGTTGTTGATGACCGTAGCTCGGTTGACTTGCTTAGGGATGGTGATATTGATGCCGTGGTGCGTAAGGCAATAAAACGGGGGCTTGACCCGGTGCGGGCGATTCAGATGGCGACCATTAATGCTGCTGAGTACTTCCGTCTAACTAAGCTGGGAGCCATAGCCCCGGGCTATCTGGCTAATCTAATCGTTACTGAAGACTTATCTAGCTTACCGGCGGATATGGTATTCTACCGAGGTTCATTAGTAGCTAGGCAGGGAAAGCTGCTGTTCCCTCTATATAAACCTGCCGGCGACGAGCTAACCCACACGGTAAATATTAAGCCCTTTGATATAGAGGCGCTTAGTTTTTTTGCCTCAGGGGAAACTGAGCCGGTTATTGAGGTTATCCCTGACCAGATAGTTACCAAGAAAAGGGTGGTGACGGTTAAGGTTAGAGACGGCGTTATTATGCTGGATACGGAGCGGGACATCCTGAAGCTGACGGTAGTGGAGCGGCACCGGGCTAGCGGTAATATTGGCTTGGGGCTGGTTACGGGGTTTGGCTTGAAGAGGGGGGCACTAGCTTCGTCAATCGCCCACGATTCTCATAATATTGTCGCTGTGGGCACCAGTGATGAAGACATATTTACTGCCGTTAAAGAAATTGAGAGGCTACAGGGTGGTTTGGTAGTCGCCGCCGGGGGCAGGGTACTGTCTAGCTTGGCTTTGCCTATTGCTGGCCTGCTCTCTGATGAACCATTAGAGGTAGTGGTGGCTAAGCTGGAGCGGCTGGATGAGCTAGCCAGGGAATTGGGTACTAACTTACCCGCACCCTTTGCTACCCTTTCCTTTCTGGCTCTGCCGGTTATCCCTGAACTCCGGCTGACCGACCTGGGGCTAGTAGATGTGGCTGAGTTTAGATTGATTAAGAGAGGGTAACATGCATTCCCCAAGAGGCGCTTCTATTTTTGAGAGTCGCTACGATGCCGGCAGGCAGTTAGCTGAGAAACTAGGTGAGTATAAGGGGCGCTCGGTGGTGCTGGCTATCCCCAATGGCGGCTTGCCGGTGGCACTGCAAGTAGCCCTGGCGCTTGAAGCTGACCTTGATGTGGTTATCTCCCGAAAGCTACCGATACCGCTCCGACCGGAGGGTGGATTTGGTGCCATTGCTGATGATGGGGCGGTAATCCTTAATGAGGCCGTGGTAAAGGAAGTTGGCTTAACACGGGAGCAGATAAACTATCAGGTTAGTCGGGTAAGGGTTGATATCCGTCAGCGAAGCTTACTCTATCGGGGAAACCGGCCGCTTTCTATAATCATTGGCAAGACGGTGATAGTTATAGATGATGGGCTGGCTTCTGGTTATACCATGATGGCGGCGGTGGAATCAGTGCGTCGCCGTCGCCCGGGTCAGGTAGTGGTCGCCGTTCCGGCTGCCTCAGCTGTAGCAGTGAAGCAGCTAGAAAAAGTCGCTGACAGAGTAGTAACCTGTGCTACTGGGTTTATGCCCAAGTTCTATATTGCTGATTTTTATCGCTACTGGCATGTCCTCAGTGATGACGAGGGGCTTAAGTGCCTTAAGGAGTGGCGGGTGCGGCGCTTTGCCTCAGATATCGAGCCACCGTAAAATAGGTGATGGGATATCTCTCTGGTCACATAACGGCGCACTGGCATCTAACTACGCTCACTTCAAGTGGTATTCGTTGCCCTTGCCAAGAAGGCTAGGGTAATTTTTTGACCATCCCAACAAACTCATCACTAGTGAATGCCTTTAGCGTTGTCGTCCTTGCATTTCCGTGGGAGCCTAGCCCAAGAAGGAAGGTCATCATGACTTCATCACTGGGGCATTCACCGATGACAACATAGTCATATTCTCCCATAACTGAGTAGAAGCCTATCATCTTGCCCCCCATCGCTTCCGCGGTTTTAGCGGCTTGTTCAATCCGCTGGGGTGCATTCTTGATGTCTTTGACCCCCTGTTCGGTTAACTTCATCAGCATAATGTAGGTTGGCATAAGAGCTATCCTCCTTTTTAAGAATGTGACCAGTGCGCCACCGTAGGTGCATATGCTAGCATCTGCCTCAGTAGTTGTCAAGCGGATTAGACAGCTTAAAGAGCCCTGGTTAGCCTATAGACCTAGTCTTGATTTTCTCCCCCCACAATAATCTCTGACCCTTTCTTCAAGACTAGGGGTGTTACTCCCCTTTGGAGCAGGTTTAAGGCGGTGATTAGTCCGGCGGGCCCAGCACCAACGATAACTACTTTCATGGCTTGTTCTGATTTTTACATTGCAATCACTTCATCTTAACCGGATACCTGATTATGGTCTTGATGACTTTGGCGTCAGGGCTGGTTAAGTATTCTTCCTCATGGACGCCGGCTATCTCATAACCATTTTCTTCAATGAACTGGTGCAGGCGCTCAACGGTGGGGCCTTCTTGGTCATAGGCTCCGAGGTGTAGAATCTGGGCTACGGTGCCATATTCCCAGGTCTCAATCTTGACCTCAATACCGGGGACCTTCTGGGGTAGGGAGGTGGTATCCTCCGGGATAGGTAGACCAACAATTATCGTCCATTCGTCTTGAGGGACAAGATGGGCATCAGGATAGCGGGCACGGAGTCCGCTGACCTTGAAGGTAGGTAACCCCTGCTTCTTGAGGTCAAACTTTAGCGTGTAGGCTGAGCCGTAGAGAGCTGGCATGAACTCGGGGAAGACCTTATCAGGGACTCCCTTACCGTAGACTACCGCCATCTTTTGTGGGGGCATTTCCAGGATTTGGGGGTCTATCTTAGATTTTCGCTGTGCCATGTTACTACCTCCTTTGCCCTTAAGGCAGACTTTAAGAGCATAAGTGGTATCCCGTTATTTTCTACTCGGTAGCCATTACCTGGTAGATGATAACCTTTGGTGTTTCTATCAGGAGGGGTTCAATCTGCTGTTCTAACCGGAGCCGTGGCTCTGATTCTTCCCACGCCTTCCAATCCCCCAGGCTTCGCCAGGTGCTAAGCACTGAGATGATGGAGGCATCTTCAATGCTGGACAAGGTCTCACCACTTACGTAGCCCGGTTGGTGAATAGCTGCGATGCTGAGTTCCCTGAGCAGGTGTATAAATTCTCCTCGCCTGCCTGCCTTTAGGTGTCGCTCTATAAGAATTCTTACCATAAAATACTGCCCTCCTTCCCCATATTGCTCGTTGTCCCCCATCTATCGGCATTATAAGCCGGCTTTATCTCTATATCAAGCCTTTTTATTCCTGTTTAACCCTCTGCTCCTGTATCAGCCTCTCGCCGTAGCTAAGTAGGGTTTTAGTTCGTTCCGGGGTTGTCTTCTTTGATTCTAGGTAGGCTTTCAGGGCATCAAGGGGGGTTATTTCCTCGGCGGTATATTTCCCCAGTCTCAGGCGTACCTCCCGCTTAACATCCTTGGCTGTAGTAAAGTAGTGAGCCTCTTTTAGGGCGCTGCGGATGTCATTGTCCCTGAGCTGTCCCTCAAGGGTTGCCGGCAGGCTAATGTTTACTCGCACTATAGCCTCCCTAACATCATTTTCTCGTTCTGTGATAGCCTTAAGCACGGTTGAGGTGGGGTCGGTGTCTTCGGACTCAATATCGACATTAATGGTGAGGAAACGGCGCCCGGTCACCTGGTGGAAATCAAACGAGGCCTGTCTCTTACCGGTTTCCTTATCTGGCTTAATCTCTACCACATAAAATCCCTTGTCGTCTGCCTCTTCGCTGAAATTCAGCCGCTCCAGGCTACCGGCGTAGACAACCGGGGGGCTATTTTGTAGAACCTGATGCTTGTGAATATGCCCGAGGGCGGTATAGTCAAAAGTGGGGTGAGTAATATTACTTAGCAGTAATACGTGCTCCTGTCCGATGGTCATTGATGCCTCTGAGCCTGCCTTAGCGCCCGAGACCCAGACATGGGCGGCTAGTATCGTCGGTAGTGTGGGGTCAAGTTTTGAGATATTAGCAGTGATAATACTAGTCAACACCTCCTGTAACTTGTCGTTAATCTGGTTAAGGTTAAGGTTTTTGGTCTCTTCTTTGCTGAGCAGGGCACTTCGCCTCAGCCAGGGTAGGGAGGCTATCTGGATAACGCCGCTATTGGTCGGAATACGGTAAATATCGGGGCGGTTAGAGACATAAACCCCTTCAATGGCTAGGGTGTGGAAAATTTCAGTAGCGGTCGCCCGACCTATGGCATTAGGCAGGTCGTGATTGCCGGTGAGGAGAAAGACGGGGATGCCATTGGTTGACAGGCGACTGATGCGTTTAGCAAATTCTCGTTGCTGGGTCTGGTTTGGCTCACGGCTCTTGTAGGCATCGCCGCAGAAGAGGACGAGGTCTACTATATTTTCCAAGGCGTAATTTACTACTTGGTCAAGGGCGGATAAAAAATCAAGAAGGCGTGACGATAGTCCGGTGGCAGGGTCAATGCGCCCGTAGGTTTCCACACCAAGGTGCAGGTCGGCAAAGTGAAGGATTTTCATGAGGTAACCCTATCCCCCTTTATCCCCCTGAGATAATAAATAAACATGGAATAACTTAACACATGCTGTCGAGTAGGTGGTTAACTCTTACTTGCCGATATAGCTAAAGCTAACGAATCCAACCGACATATTTGGAGTCGCTACTACTAACCCAGTACCGTGAGAATGCTTGCTCTGCGTCTTTGTGCTCAGGTCTCATTGTGACTAAAACTGCTTGGCTGTCTATGATATAATGGAATAGAAGAAAATCAGGCGTAAAAGCGTTACTGGTCGCATCTATTATGACTTGACCCTGGATGAGCCAGTCATCAGGATTGGAAGAGTTGTATGACGTTAAAGAACTTATCTCAGTAACCCATATCCAGCGAGGCATCGGCTTCCCTGCTAGCAGCGATTTAACGAAAGAATCCATCCCGCTAGCCTTTGCTCTCTCCTTGTATTCATTTGATGGTACAAGATAGGTGCGAAGTACCAAGTCTTTTGGCAAGGATACTCCAGTCCGCCAATGCCACCATCGAATGACACGCGCGCTTTTGCTTTCCGCTTGGACGGCAGTAAGGAGAACACCTTGCGGTAAAGGAATGATTATTCCCCAAATGTTGGCAATTTCCTCGCCGCCACTGTACGTCGAGAAAGGCATATTGACATCGATTGCAATGGGGCACCTCCATTCTTCCAATTTCAGGTCAGCCATGTTCACAGTAGGGTGTATTGCACTTATCCTTGCTGGTAATGTTTGACTATCAATGAAGGTCAGTTTCCGGTAAGGCCCACGCTGGTCATCATTGACTAATATACTGGGTACCCACTCTGAACTTCTTGTAAATTCGAGGGGATGCTCGCCAGGCCATTCTAGTACTGCTTTTATTGGATTAGTTACCGGCACCTGATAACCGTGGCCTATGCCAACAATAGCGTGGCCTTCACCAGTGTGCGGAAATTCGCATAGCAAAATAGGTGGTATTTCAGATTCTATGTAGCTGTAGATATCATGTTTTGCTTGTTTTTGGCTTGTAACGCCTACTAGTAAGGGATCGTAGTCCATAGCGCGCAGGCAGTGAAGCATCTGTTCAGTGATTAAACCCTCTGAAGGCATTGGGCGATTTTCAATCAGATATTGTGTGGCCAGTTGCGTTATTTCAGATGTAGAACGTTGCTGCAGCCCGAATCGTGTTCCCATAATAGTAGTGCTCGTCCATATAGCAGCAGAGGCACAGGCAGCTACCATCGTATCTTGTTCTATGAAGGCTGACCCTTCAAAACTAAGTTTATGTCCTGCCAGGTTAATTTCAAAAACACCTTGACAGGTAGGAAACTCTAATGCAGGCTGATACCTAAGCCTTCTAAGTACAGTTCTACCTATCTTTCTACGAGTAAATGGACGTAATACACAGAAGCCTAAATATGAGTGCTCAAGCTCTTGCGTGCTTTTTGTATCAAGAAAATCCAAGGGTAAACGCCGTGCGAAAAAGTGTAATCTAGTACACTCAGTTTCGACTTGCCGAAATGACTTGGCGTAATATGAAGATAATGCTTTAGAGTGATCCTTATCTCGGTACCTTTGTTCGATAACTATCGTTTTGCAGACGGATGTTGATTTACCTGCCTGTGGCGCAAGTATGTAATCAAGGATAGCATAGGGAACCGGATTTAACGTACCTTTAATAAGTAGTAGTTCTTCTATTTCCTGCCGGCCCTTTTTATTAGTAGGGTAAATTATGCTAAACCACTGGTACGCTTCTTCTAGAGGCACTTCAACCGATAATGTTTTTTTCTGTTTTGCCATCGGTTTCCCTATTAATAATAATCGGGCAAAGCCCAAATATTACCTTGCCCGATTACAAATACGTCACTAAAACAGACAATTATTTGAATATTCGGCTTCTCCAATCCTTCGGTAACCCGGATCCACGTGCAGCAGCCTCTTTGGCATCCTGTTCCAGAGCCTCTCTAAATTTCTCAATGCCTTCTTTGAGCCGTTGATCGCCCTTTTCCTTTTGCTCCTTAAATGCTATAGTCGTGGCACATACCACACTTGTCCTGCTTCCCATATTCCCTCCTTCTATTTCCAAAAAAGAAACCTCAGGTCTACTGAGGAATTACTTTAAAAATTTCTTTAACATAATCTTGACCGTTTGTCAAGTTCAATCTGTCTTGATTATATGATGAATTGCGCGTCTTGTCAATAGGGTTATCCTTTAATATTACTTATTATATTACTATTTTACTTACTTAGAAAGGAGAGGATGACATAAAAGAGAGGGGGTTTCGCCCCTCTAAAACTCCCCTACACTCGCTGGGGCTCTCTTAAACCCTGCTGTGCTAGCTGGAACTTTACTCCCTTTCCACCTTCCATATCTTGCCGCCGGGCGGGAGGACGAACAGGTCTTCGCCACTGAGCTTGGCGGCTAGGGTTGTTTTCAGTTCTTTGATGGGGACTCGTATCTGGTTCATGGTGTCGCGCTCCCGAATGGTAACCTGCTTATCTTTCAGGGACTCAAAGTCAACGGTAACACAGAAGGGGGTGCCAATCTCATCCTGGCGTCGGTAGCGCCTTCCGATGCTTTGGGCATCATCGTAGCTTACCGCCCAGCATTGGCGCAGGTCAGCATATATCCCTCTGGCTGCTTGAGCCAGGTTCTCCCGTCTGCTTAAGGGTAATATAGCTATTTTGATAGGAGCTAGTTTGGGGTGAAGGTGAAGTAGCACTCGTATCTCATCCTTATCCAGTTCTTCATCGTAGGCGTCGCAGAGTAAAGCCAGAAATGTCCGGTCTATACCGGCCGATGGCTCAATAACATAAGGGACAATTTGCTCTTTGGTATCTTCATCATAATAGGCTAGGCTTTTGCCACTATACTTAGCATGTTGGCTGAGGTCAAAATCAGCGCGGTTGGCAATACCTTCCAGCTCGGCCCAGCCCATTGGGAACTGGTATTCTATGTCGTAGCAGTCCAGGGCGTAGTGGGCTAGTTCGTGCTTCATGTGCTGGCGGAGCCTGAGGTTTTCTTTTTTGATGCCCAGTTTTATATACCAGTTGCGGCGCTCCTCAAGCCAGTAGTTAAACCAGTCCTCGTCGGTTCCGGGCTTAACAAAGAATTCTAGCTCCATCTGCTCAAACTCTCGGCTGCGGAAGATAAAATTGCCGGTGGTAATCTCGTTACGGAAGGATTTACCTATCTGGGCAATGCCGATGGGCAGTTTTTTCCGGGTGGTGTCTAGCACATTACTAAAGTTAACGAAAATACCCTGAGCTGTTTCTGGGCGCAGGTAAACTACATTGGCTTCATCCTCAATAGGGCCCATAAAGGTCTTGAACATCAGGTTAAACAGGCGGGGCTCGGTTAGTTCACCCCCACAGGCAGGGCAACTATCGCCCTCAAGCTCATCGGTTCGCCATCTCTGGTGACAGCTCTTGCACTCAGCCAGGGGGTCAGCAAACCCTTCAAGGTGTCCGCTGGCTTCCCAGACCCGAGGATGCATCAGGATGCTTGAGTCAAGGCCGACTATGTCATCTCGCTCCTGAACTATAGCTTGCCACCAGGCTTGTTTAATATTCCGCTTCAGTTCTACCCCCAGGGGGCCATAATCCCAGCAACTGGACAGGCCACCGTAGATTTCACTGCTGGGGAAGATAAAACCCCGCCGTCGGCAGAGTGAGACAATCTTTTCCATACTGACCTTGGCTGGTGTCGGTTTAGTCATTGTTATCGCTCCTTAACATTTTTACCGAGTGCTGCTATAAATAGCCCCAGACTTTGCTGGGGGGCCGTAGTGAAAAGTATGCTTGTGGTAATACCCCAACCCCATCGAAATCAAGGTAAGCATTTAAAAAGTATGAAGTGCACTTAGTAAGCATTGTAGCTAAAAGTGCGGCACATTGCAAAGTCCCTTCAGGCTGATTGTTTAGCATCTACAAGATGACAGGCTCTTGCTGTTAGCTTGGCTTGATGCTAGAATGTAAAGATGTTTTTGGAGTACTTCGTATCTGCATTTTGTTCCAATGCTTATTAAATAGAGGTGTAAAGTTGATTGTTGAGAAGGTAGTAGTCGGCCCCTTTGCTTCTAACTGTTATATTGTGGGTTCTGAGTCCGATAAACAGGGTATTATAATTGACCCCGGTGGTGAAGCGAATAAGATTTTGAAAAAGGTTAGTGATTTGGGGCTTGACATAAAACTCATTGCCTTAACTCATGGGCATGTAGACCATGTTGGCGCTCTGAAGGATGTCAAGGAGGCAACCAACGCTGAGGTGGTTATTCACGCTGACGATGTTAAGGCCCTCAGGAACTGGGCTTTAGCTATTGCCTTTGGTCTTTTCTCCCCCACGCCGCCTTCTCCAGACCGGCTGCTCAATGATGGGGATAGTTTGGACATTGGCGCTCTGCATTTTGAGGTTCTCCATACTCCGGGGCACACCAAGGGTGGTATCTGTCTCTTGGGGGAGGGGGTGGTCTTCAGCGGTGACACCCTGTTTAATCATGGCATTGGCCGCACTGACCTGCCCGGTGGTAATTACCAACAGCTAATGAATAGCATACGCACCAGGCTTATGGTGCTACCTGATGATACTACTGTTTACCCCGGCCATGGACCGGACACTACTATCGGTGCTGAGCGGACGGGTAATCCCTTCCTGCACGGTTAATCTGGCCTGGTGGCGCCTGGCTATAGGTGGATTAGTAAGAAAAGCGGCGCGAAAATAACGGCGATTTTACCGATTAGCTTTATCAGGATATTAAGCGCTGGCCCGGAGGTATCCTTAAATGGGTCGCCTACCGTATCACCGATAACGGCGGCTTTGTGAGCCTCACTCCCTTTACCACCGAGGAAACCGGCTTCAATGTGTTTCTTGGCGTTGTCCCAGGCTCCACCGGCATTAGCCATCATTATCGCCATTAGAAGTCCGCTTATTAGTGCTCCGACTAACAGACCAGCTACCGCCTCTACACCAAGGGTAAAGCCAATGATTAGGGGCACGACAATCACCAGTACTCCGGGGAGTAGCATTGACTTTAGGGCTCTTGTGGTAGCTATATCAACACAGCTTACATAATCAGGTTTCGCCTTTCCTTCCATCAGCCCCTTAATTTCTCTAAATTGTCTCCTGACCTCGTTGACTACATCGAAGGCGCCACGGCTAACACCTTTCATGGTCAGGGAGGAGAAGAGGAAGGTCAGCATAGTGCCGATTAACAGACCGGCGATTACATTTACATTAGTTAGACTGGCTATTGAGATATTAGCTACCGCAAAGTAGGTAGCTAGCCAGGCCAGGGAGGCTAGGGCAGCCGAGGAGATGGCAAACCCTTTACCCAAGGCGGCGGTGGTATTGCCGACAGCATCTAGGGCTTCGGCTCGCTCCCGGACCTCTTTACCCAGACCACTCATCTCAGCGATACCAGCCGCATTATCAGCTATGGGTCCATAGCAGTCCATGGCGAGTAAAACTCCCAGGTTAATTAGCATACCCACGGCGGCAATAGCTATCCCGAATAGCCCGGCGAGCTGGAAAGCGCCCACGGTGGTCGCCGCAATCAATATTACCGGGGCGACAGTGCTTAGCATCCCGGTAGACAGGCCTTCTATGATGTTGATGGCCGGGCCTGATTTGCTGGCCTCGGCTATTCTAAATACTGGTTTATGCTCTGAGGTAAAGTATTCGGTTACCTTGCCGATTAAGAAGCCACAGAGCAGTCCAATGACTAGGGCAAGCCAGATGCGGCCACCAACTCCCCAAAAGCCTTCCCCACCCATGAAACGGGTAATGAGAAAGTAGCTGGCGACAACCATTATGCTGTTACTGACATATATCCCTCTATTCATAACGGCGTGAGCTTTCCTTACCTGCTCTCCAAAGCTACCCTTGAATTCTCGCGGTCTGACCAGAAGAGTGCCTATTATGGAGGCTCCTATCCCTATTGCGCCGAGGAGTAAAGGTAACATTATCCCCTTTGCCTGAAAAGCAATAATTCCCAAGACCATAGCTGCTGCCAGAGCCGAAACATAGGATTCATACAGGTCAGACCCCATACCGGCTACGTCACCGACGTTATCTCCTACCTGGTCAGCGATAACGGCCGGATTTCGGGGGTCATCCTCAGGTATGCCTTTCTCTACCTTCCCTACCAGGTCAGCACCAACATCGGCGCTTTTGGTAAATATACCACCACCCACTCTCAGGAATAGGGCAACGGCGGAAGCCCCGAAGGCAAAGCCCAGCCATATATGAGGGTCTTCAAAAACGAGTGATATGCCGGTCAGCCCTAGTAGTCCGATACCCACTACCGAAAAGCCCATTACGGCACCGCTGGAGAAGGCGATTCTCAGTGCCTTGGACCAGCTGCCGATAGCAGCGTTAGCCGTTCTGGCATTGGCTCTGGTGGCAATATTCATTCCCAGGAACCCGGCCAAGGCCGAGGTTGCTGTGCCTATGAGATAGGCTATACCTACCCATGGCTGGGGTGGTATAAATATTGCCAGTACCGTCACCAGCACGGCGGTGAAGATACCCAGGGTCTTAAACTCCCGTTTGAGAAAGGCCATGGCACCCTGCCGCACTGCCCGGGAGATTTCCCGCATTTTCTCGGTGCCTTCACTCTCCCGTAGTATGGTGTGCATCAGGAAACCGACAAAACCCAGCCCCACGGCTCCGGCTATCATTGCCCATATTCTTACGTCCATCTAACTAGCCTCCTTAAAACATGTGAAATTATTTACCTCTCCTTTGAAGGAGAGGGGCTTCGCCCTTTCGGGGTCCCCTTAAATAAAATAAATAACCTCGGTGACGAAACAGGGGCTGCTATTTTAGCCCTGCTCAAATGAGTTTAATCTCTCCTCCAGTTCTTTCTGCCGTATGACTAGTGTCAGGTCACTGCGCGTCCTTTCTAGGATGCCACGAACCATATCAGTAGTGCGGCGTAGGCCGCCGGTTATGACATCAGGGAAGTCCATAGTAACTAAAATATTATAAATACTATCCATGGCGGCCAGTAGTTCCTCACCTTGGGATAGGTCATCCCTTCTGATGCTGTCCAGGAGGTAGCGCCGTAGCTCGCCGACGGCCTCACCTAGCCCATTCAGATAGGCAGCGAAGTCAATATTCAGTTCGTCGGGGGTGGGGATTTTGCTTCCGGCTACCAGAGCCAAGGTAATGCTGGCTTCGGCAAACTCCTTTTGGGCGTCTTTAAAGAAGCCGGCGTGCCTAAGCTCAGCGTAGCCAGTGGTGGCTTGTTCTGCCTTAGCAAGCAGATTGCGGGCTGACTGAAGTAGTTCTTTAGCCGACTCAAATTCGCGGCGGTGCACTGCTCGGATAGTAGTTGAGGAGTAGCGGATTACCTCGCGACATAATGGCAGCACCTTCTCTCTAGCCGCATCTTTGGTGGAGAAGTTCTGCCGAATCTGCTCGGCGATTAAGTCTAGATTATCGGTTAGTCTATTCATGCTGTGTCTCAATTGTGGCTACTATCTGTTGGCTGGCTTCTTCCGGGGACTCAGCCCCAAGTATAGCGCTGATTATGGCTACTGAGTTGGCACCGGCGGCTATCACCTCAGCCGCATTGTCTTTATTAATGCCACCAATAGCCACTAGGGGTAGACTTACTGCCTGCCTGACCTGGCGTAGCCTGTCTAACCCCACTATAACCGCTGTTTCTTTGGATGGGGTAGGATACATTGAGCCAACGGCGATATAATCGGCCCCATCAGATTCAGCAGCTATTGCCTGGTCGACAGTGTGTGTTGAGCAGCCCAGAATTTTATCTATCGGTAGTAGTCTTCGAGCTATTTTGATGGGTAGGTCATTCTGTCCTAGGTGCAGCCCATCGGCATCGGTAGCTAGGGCTAAATCCAGGTAATCATTTACGATAAAAAGCACGCTATGCTCGACACATAGGGCTTTAAGTTTGAGGGCAATAGGTAGTAGCTCTCTTTTGCTCAGGAGTTTATCCCGTAGTTGAACTACCCTGGCTCCCCCACGGATTACCTGACCGGCTGCTTCAGTATGACTTTGCCCTTTCAGGGCTTGCGTGTCTATAATAGCGAAGAGTCCGCGAATATGCTTTGCCTTGTCCTGGCGGAGTAATCGGGACAATAACTCTCGCTCTATTGAGTAGAGATTAAATCGGGCTGCTTTAAACCTCTCCGAGTCTAATTTAGGGGTAATACCTGGGGTCTTGGCCAGCTCCTCTATGGTTCTCAGCGACTGCTGAACCCTTCTGGCATTAGCCACTATCATTAGTGGCAGCTCTTTCTCCTTCTTCTGTCCCGGCACCTCAATGTTAATACCAACATCGCTCTCTGTATCCCGAGCCTGGAGGAGCTTTGTATTAAACGGCAGGCTGCCGATTAGCAGCTCGTGGCGTATAGTTTTTAGATGCTGGCTTAAGGCAGCATCGTTAAGCACCAGGCGGGCTATGTCTTCGAGGACACGAAGCCCCTCACCAGTACGGTTCAGGTTAGCATCAATAATGCGTAGCATTTGTTGTGGCAGTGCTTCCGGTGGAGCCATATTTATAATTCCTAATGCCTAATTCTAGCACAGCGAAGTTGACTGGTAAAGCAGGTAATTTTTGTGTATTTAATAGGATGCCCTTTGCGACTAAGTGGGCATTAATCCTCGCTTATGGCATTTTCAAAAAGCTCAATTCGCAGTGGCTTCCCTTTTTGATTCAGCTCTATGGCTACGACATCAATCTGCCATAACGAGGGTGAATCATTATGGGCTTGCTGGTAATGCCAGGCCGTAGCCTTCATTCGTGCCTTTTTGGCTGGCGTGATTGACTCTTCCGGACTGCCAAATTCCAGACTCTTTTTGGTTCTTACCTCAATAAAGACAAGGTAGTCTTTATGTCTGGCAACAATATCAATCTCTCCGTAAGGGCAGCGGTAGTTAGTCTCTAAGATATGATAGCCGTGCTGTTTGAGGAAATCGCTGGCTAGTTTTTCGCCCAGAATACCGGTCTCTCGGCGCTTCATCTCTTTGTTGTTTCCTTAATTGGTCTAAAAGATTGGCGGTGAATAGGAGATGGCCCCAACTGGCATAAGCAGGACAGGTGTTCCTTTGTCCCGTAGCCCTTATGTTTGGCCAGTCCGTAGCCAGGGTAAACGCTGTCAAGCTGAATTATAAAATGGTCTCGGGTTACTTTGGCGATGATAGAGGCGCAGGCAATAGAGAAGCACAGGCTGTCGCCGTTGGTTATCCCTTTTTGCGGTAGGGACACATCGGGAAGGAGCATATAGTCTATAAGCAGGGACTGGGGTGGTGGTGACAGCTGGTTAACAGCCAGCTTCATGGCTAACCTCGTTGCCCTAATTATACCCTGGGCATCTATTATCTCGGCCGGCACCATGCCAGTACCGACTGAGATGGCGGTTTCCTGGATATTGTGAAACAGATACTCACGCTTAGCGGGGCTTAACTGCTTGGAGTCCCTTACCTGGTTTAGCCAGGGAGCTTTTGTATGGCAGGGCATGATGACGGCGGCGGCTACTACCGGGCCAGCCAGGGCACCCCGCCCGGCTTCATCAATGCCAGCAATAAGCCGGTAACCCTGGGCCATGAGTTTTTTTTCTTCAGCCAAAGACGGTTTTAGGCTTACTGTTGAGTTTTTACTTGGCAACCCTATTCCCTTTATCCCCTTCCCCTTAACGTGGAGGTTCTTTATTTTCTATTATACCACCACCCAAGACCTCGTCACCCCGATAGAATACTATGGCTTGGCCGGGGGTAATGGCGCTCTGAGGCGTTAAAAACTCAATCTCGGCCGTTCCATCGTTAATATATAGTTTCGCGGGTACTTCAGGCGACTGGTAGCGAATTTTAGCCGTTATATTGTTTAGCTCTGACGGGGGTTTTCCTGACACCCAGCTTAGCTTGCTGGCGATGAGCCTGGTGCTTAAGAGCTGGTCTCTAGTGCCGACTACCAGTCTGTTACCGGTAGTGTCAAGTTTGAGCACATACAGGCGTTCGTTGGAACTAAGCCCCAGCCCTTGCCGCTGCCCCACAGTATAGAGGGCCAGACCATCGTGCTTACCTAAAATTTTGCTGCTAGTGTCAATGATGTCTCCTGGTTCAAGGGTGATGTGCTCGGCTATAAACGCTCGGTAGTTGCTATCAGGGATAAAGCAAATGTCCCGACTATCAAGCTGGCTGCTGGTAATTAAGCCTACTTCGGCAGCTAATCTCCTGACCTCAACTTTATAGAGGGCACCTAGGGGGAATAGTAGGTGCTTGAGCTCTCTTTGCCCCAGTGTGTAGAGAAAGTAGGTCTGGTCTCTGGTTGAGTCGGCTGCTTTAAGCAGACTATAGCCAGTTGATAGGTATTTAATCTGGGCATAGTGACCGGTGGCGAAATAATCGGCCCCCATCTCTAACACTCTACTTAAAAGCAAGCCAAATTTGACACGCTGGTTACAGATAATACACGGGTTTGGCGTTCGTCCTAGTCTATATTCTTGGCAGAAGTCATCAATAACGAGCTTTTGAAACTCGGCTTCAAGGTTGAGTTTATAGAGGGGGATGTCAAGGGACTTACAGGTTTGCTCTAAAACGGAGATATTATTTTTGTAGTTAGGGTCTGCCCATAGCTTTATATGAAAACCGCTAACATCATAGTCAGCGTCCTTGAGCAGGAAGGCGGCCAGTGATGAGTCCACCCCACCGCTCATCGCCACCGCCACTTTCTTCTTGGGCATTTTTTAAGCTTAACTCCGCTCTTTGGAGAGTAGTTGACTTACCCTCTGCCAGATAATCTCAGCTATTTTATCTTTACTTTGAGTGGCATCTATTATTAGCCACCGCTTGGGGTCACTAGCTGCCAGCTTGAGGTAGCCCTCTCTTACCCGGTGGTGAAAGGCTAGCTCTTCCTGCTCAAAGCGGTCTTGTCTTTTTGCTTTTTTGCGGGCAAGACCTGCCTCGACTGGAATATCCAGAAGAACCGTCAGGTCAGGATTCATACCCTGAATAGCAATGTTGTTAATATTCTTGACCGTTGCTAAATCTAGCCCTCTTCCATAGCCCTGATAGGCAGTGGTGGAGTCGGCATAGCGGTCGCTGATAACAATCCTCCCACTTTCCAGGTTGGGTATAATTACCTCGGTTACTGATTGGGTGCGGGCGGCATTAAACAGCAGTAGCTCGGTTAGTGGTGTTATGTCGGT